>NZ_JAANTH010000002.1:748588-1122882 GCF_011734195.1 Halobacterium sp. R2-5 | reverse complement strand
AGGGCGTCAGCGAACTCTCCGACGGCGACACTATCGACGCCGAAATCGAGGACGTCGGCCGCATGCTCGTCGACGTCACCGAACGCGACCTCCGCTTCGACGACGTCCACGTCACCAAGGGCGGCCAGGAGTAGCTTCCCCGACACGCACATTTTTGCTGGCCGGCCGCGGACGATTGGGTATGTCGACCGAATCCCGAGAGCGACTCGAAGCACACGTCGAGCAGTTGCTCGTCCGCGACGCCGACGCGCACGCCGAGGCCGTCGACGCGCTCGCCGAGCACGGCGACGAGCGCGTCGTCCCGCACCTGCTGGAAGTACTGGTCATCGACGCCATCGGCAACGACTGGGCGCAGTTCGGCTTCCCGGAAGTACTGCGGAGCCGCGACCCGCCGCGGTACCTCGACCTCCCCGAAGTCCGGTGGCCGGGCGTGCGGGACGCGCTCGCCGAACTCGCGGGACCGAACTTCGACTCCGAGCACGCGTGGGTCGAGTGGGAGTCGTGGTACTCCCAGCAGGACATCGAGCCTCTGGAGGGCTTCGACGAGTGGAAGCTCCGCCTCTACAAGTCCTACCTCCCGCCCGTCGGCGGCCTGATCGACGCCGAACCGCGGGACTTCGACCTCCAGGAGATCCGCTGGGGGAACTGCGACCGCTCGTTCCTCGCGGCGCTGAACGCCCCGGACTTCCTCCCGGGTGGCGACGCCGACTACCTCGACGACGAGGACACCGTCTTCGGCTTCGAAATCGAAGGCGCGCAGTACGCCGTCCCGCGCGAGGTGCTGTTCCCGCACGAGCTGCTGAACGTCACCCTCGACGGCGTCCCCGTGAGCCTCACGTACTGCACGCTCTGTAACGCGCCGATCCTGTACGACAGGCGAGTCGACGCGGGCGACCACGACGTGCTCACGTTCGGGAGCACCGGGATGCTCGCGTCCGGGAACAAGGTGATGTACGACGAGGAGACGGAGACGCTGTGGGACCAGCACGCGGGCGTGCCGACCGCGGGCCGCTACCTCGAAACGGACCCGGACCTCGTGCTCGACCAGTTCGCGGTGACGCAGACGACGTGGGGCGAGTGGCGCGCGGAGTACCCCGAGACGCGCGCGCTCGACTCAGACACGGGCTACGACTACGACTACAGCCACTACGACGACCACGTCGGGTTCTTCCGGCACTACTGGAACAACGAGGACGTCGTCCAGCCCGGCGTCCGGAAGGCCGACGGCGAACTCCCCGAGAAGGCCGACGTCTACGGGCTCGTCTCCGCGGACGCCAGCGAGGTCTGGGTCGTTCCGGTCGAGGAGTTCGACGACCCGCTCGTCGGCACCGTGGACGGGCGCGACGTCGTCGCTATCCGGGACGCCACGGGAGACGTCGCGGTGTACGAGGCGCCGCCCGCTCCCGTCGAGCGCGACGAGGACGCGCTCGTGGACGGCGGCGGGCGAGCGTGGACGATCACGCGGAACGAACTGCGCGCGGACGACGAGACGCGCGAACGGATTCCCGGCCGGCACGGCCTCTGGTTCGCGTTCCGAACGCACTACGACGACGTACACGTCCTGCGATAGGACGGCTGCGGTGGCGGTCCGCGCGAGCACTGTGATTGGAGGTAATCTTTTATGGGGGAGTCGTGTACGGTGGCCCAATGACCCTGCTCGAAGTGGACGGCATCGACGTCGGATACGGCGACATCCAGGTCATCTGGGACGCTAGCCTCGAAGTCACCGAGGGCGAGACCGTCGCCCTGCTCGGCGCCAACGGCGCCGGCAAGACGACCATCCTGAAGACCATCTGCGGCCCGCTCACGCCGAGCGCCGGCGACATCTCGTTCCAGGGCGAGTCCATCGGCCACCTCCAGCAAGACGAGGTCGTGCCGAAGGGCGTCACTCACATCCCGGAGGGGCGGGAGATCTTCGGGGACAGCACCGTCCGCGAGAACCTCCGGCTGGGCGCGTACACGAACCGCGAGGGGATGGACGAACAGCTCGAACACGTCTACGGCGTGTTCCCGCGACTCGAGGAGCGGAAAGGCCAGAAGGCCGGCACGCTCTCCGGCGGCGAACAGCAGATGCTCGCCATCGGCCGCGGCCTGATGAGCGACCCAGAGCTCATCCTGCTGGACGAGGCGAGTCTGGGGCTCGCGCCCGTGCTCGTCGAGGACGTCTTCGACGCCATCGACCGCATCAACGAGGAGGGGACGACGGTGCTGCTCGTCGAGCAGGACGTCAACAACGCCCTCCGCATCGCGGACCGCGGCTACGTCCTCGAGTCCGGCGAGATCACGCTGTCCGGGAGCGCCGAGGAGCTCGCGACCGACGACCGCGTCACGGCGTCGTACCTGGGCGGCTAAGGCGGCAACACTGGTTCTCCGGTTCTCCGAAAAGCGGACAGCGACAGGAAAAGCGAGACGCTACTCGGCCTGCTCGGCCGTAGCGTCGCCTTCGACGGCGTCGTCGCTCCCGTAGCGGTCCGACAGCAGCTTGTAGAGGCCGCCCGGCACGAAGATGATGAAGATGATGATGAGCGCGCCCTCGATGGTGGTCGCGAACTCGCCCGCGGTCTCCCGCAGGACGGTGTCGAGCGAGAGGAACAGGCCCGCGCCGACCAGCGGCCCGACCATCGTCCCCATGCCGCCGAGGACGACGACGACGAGCGTGTCGACCATCCACGGGACGCCGAGCGTCGAGTCGGGGTTGACGTACAGCGTGAACTGCGCGTAGAACCCGCCCGCGAGCCCCGCCATCGCGGCGGAGACGACGAACGCGATCATCTTGTACCGCAGCGGGTTGACGCCGAGGCTACTGGCGGCGTCCTCGTCGTCGTGGATGGCGCGCATCCCGAGCCCGGAGCGACTGTTCACGATGGCGTACGTGACGAGGACGACCAGCACGGTCGCCGCCAGCATCAACAGGAAGGTGGCCGAGTCGCCGAGGTTGTTCTGGACGTAGTACCCGGTCGAGCCGCCGGAGAACCGGCGCTGGTCGAGCAGCACGAGCTGGATGATGGCTGCGACCGCGAGCGTGCCGATGGCGAAGTAGTGGCCGGTCAGCCGGAACAGGATCGGCCCGAGCACGAGCGCGAGCAGGCCCGCGACGAGCGCGCCGACGGCGATGGCGAGCAAGGCGGGCGACTGGATGGCCTCCGGGAGGTTGGCGCGCGCCGGCGTGGTGAGCCACGCGGAGACGAACGCGCCGAGCCCGAAGAAGGCGTGGTGGCCGAGGCTGATCTGCCCGGCGTACCCCGCGATGAGGTTCCAGGAGACGCCGAGCATCACGAACACGAGCCCGGTGAAGACGATGTCGGTGATGTACGGCGTCGTCGTGAACGGGACGACGGCGAGCGCGAGCAGCACGACGACGCTCGCGGCGAGCCGCCGCCGGTTGTCGAAGATGCCCTCGAAGGGGTCGGTCAGCGACGCCATCACTCACCACCTCCGGAGCTGCCGAACAGGCCGTGCGGCCGCACGAGCAGCACCAGCACGAAGATGCCGAAGCTGATGATGTCCCGGAACCCGCCGCCGAGGTAGAGCACGCCGACGTTCTCGGAGACGCCGAGGATGAGCCCGCCGACGAGCGTGCCGGCGACGCTGCCGACGCCGCCGAGGACGACCACGGCGAACGCCTTCAGGAGGTACGACCAGCCGACGTACGGCGTGATGGGGAACAGCATCGAGAGGAGCGCGCCGGCCGCGCCCGCCAGCCCCGTGCCGATGCCGAGCGTGAGCACGTAGATGTTGTCCGTGTCGACGCCCATGTACTGGGCGGCCGAGCTGTTCTGTGCGGTCGCGCGGATGGCCAGGCCCGTGGTCGTGTACTTCAGGAACGCCCACGTTCCGAGGATGAGCGCGATGGAGAGGACGAACGTGACGACGCGCGGGAACGAGAGGGTCGCGCCCGCGATGGAGATTGCGTCCCCGGGGATGCCGATCTCGGTCGCCTGCGCGTCGCTGCCGACGACGATTCGGCCGAGGCTCTCGAGTATCAACGCGAGGCCGAACAGGACGATGATGGGCTGTTCCATGCCCTCCCCGACGACGCGTTCGAGGACGACGCGCTGGAGCGCCATGCCGAGGACGAACAGCACGGCGAACGCGACGACCATGCCGACGATGGGCGTCAGCCCGAGCGCCGTGAACAGGACGATGGCGACGTACGCGCCGACCATCAGCATGTGGCCGTGAGCGAGATTCACGATGTCCATGATGCCGAACACGAGCGACAGCCCGAGCGCGGCGACGGCGTAGATTCCGCCGAGGAGGAGGCCGTTGAGTACCGATTCGACGAGTAGGTCGGTAGCTACCATGTGTGAATATGTGTACCGTGAGAGTGAGGGGCTAAGAGATTACCGTTCGCTCCACGACGGAATCGGGTACCGGAAGTCCATCGCGCCGGTGCCGTCGGTGTCGGGGTAGACGGTGTGCTGGTTGCCCTCCCACCACTGGCCGGTCGGCGCGGTCAGGTCGCCCTCCGCGGGCAGGCCGTTGTCTTCGAAGCCGAACTCGCCGATGACCGTGTTGAACGTCTCCGAGCGGAGGACGCTCTGGAGCTCGCCGGGGTCCGTGGAGTCGGCGGCCTCGACCGCCTGGAGTGCGGTCTGGGCGACGTTGTAGCCGCCGCCGACCGGCGACCGGATGAGCTCGTTGTCGTCGAGGCCGTACTCGTTCCGGTAGGCCGACCAGAGGCCTTCGTTGCCGCCGCCGGTGAGACCGGGCACCCAGCCCGGACACATGCAGGCGTACGCGCCCGTCTCGCCGAGCGCGGACCACCACGCGGTCGGGTCCGCGGCGCGGACGAACTTCAGCACCTGGGGCGACCAGTTGTTGGACTGCATCTGGTTGACGGCGGTGATGCCGCCGGGCGGCGTCGGCGTCGACAGCAGGATTTCGACGTTCGCGCTGTCGGACTGGGAGATGAGCGAGGAGAAGTCCTCGGAGCCGAGCTGGTAGGTCTCCCGGAGGACGACGTCGTAGCCCGCCTCGGAGAGCGTCTCCTCCCAGTAGTCGGACTGCTCTTCGCCCCACCCGGAGTTGGCCTCCCAGATGCCGACGTTCGACGGGCGCTCGCCCTCGGGGATGAGATCGAGCAAGCCCGACGTCGAGCGCGCGACGTCCCGGGACTTCGGGAACGGCGAGTACGTCCACTCGTAGCCCTCGTTGCGGTGCGGGCCCTCGTACGCGAAGAACGCGCCGAGGAACGGAATCCCCTGGTTCTCCGCGTACGCGCTGCCCGCGGTGACGAGGAGGCTGGAGAAGCTCCCCCAGATCATGTCCACCTCGTTGTTGCTCGTCATCTGCTGGAGCTCCTGCCGGACGACCTCGGGGTCGCTCTCGTCGTCGGACAGGAGGAGCTCGACTTCCTGGTCGAGTTCCTCGTCCATCAGCGTGACACCGAGCTCGTAGCCCTGCTTGACGGCCTCGCCGAGCGAGGAGAACTGCCCGGTCTCGGGCACCGTGGCCGCTATCGTGATGGTCTCGCTGCCCCCGCCGCCCCCGTCGAGGAGCGTGCAACCGGAGAGTCCGGACATGCCGACCGCGCCCGCTGCGCCGAGTGTTTTGAGATACGTACGCCTGCTCTGTGGGCTGTCACTGTCCACCATGCTATACCCACACCTATATCACGTACATCATAAAAGATGTGGTAATCGTACGTTTTCTGTCAATTAGGTGGTGAATCGAACCCGGGACTGTCCGTCAGTGTGCGAAAACGAGAGCGGAAGCGAGTGCCGAACGGGAGCGGGCCGTGCTTACGACGACGGCTCGGCTTCCGCGTAGAAGTTCAGCGAGCGCAGCACCGGCTCGTCGGTGATGCCCAGCAGGATCGCCTCCTCGTCGTCCGGCTCGTGGTGGTGAATCTCGTCCGGCGGAACCACGAAGATGTCCTTCTCGCCCCACTCCAGGGCCTCGTCGCCGACGTGCGTGACGCCCTCGCCCTCGATGACGAAGTACACCTCCGTGGAGTTGTGGAAGTGGTCGTCGGTCGCCTCCTGGAGGAGCTGCGCGCGGAACGACATCGTCGGCGTCACCGGCGGCTCGCCGGTCGCCGGGTTGACGTACTCGAGGCTGTAGCCGTCGTTCGGGTCCGGGTCGTCGTTCTCGGCGCGCTGGCGGAGCGCCTCCAGCATCTCGTCCCAACCGAAGCGGAACGGCGGCGTCGCCGCCACGTTCCCCTCGAACGGCCCGGGAATCGAGTCGTCGCCGTCGTCGTTCGACGGCCGGCCGCGGCCGTACTGGGACGCCCAGTACCCCTGGGACTTCGTCACCGGCTGGCGCTCCAGCTCGTGGTTCTCGAAGACGTGGCTGTTGTTCAGCGTGTCGAGGAACAGCGGCAGGTCGAGGACGTCCAGCCACGTCGCCGTCTCGTCGCCGTCGTTGACGTGGTCGTGCCACTCCCACTGCGGGGTGGTGATGAGGTCCTGGTCGTGCATCGGGAACTCCTCGCCCGCCACGACCGTCTTCATGTCCTCGTGGCCGTCGATGGTGAACCGGAGCGCGCTGGACGCGTGCCGGTGCGCGGGCGCGGTCTCGCCCGGGGAGACCGTCTGGACGCCCACGTAGATGGTGTTCGAGATCGCGTGCGGGGCGTTCAGCGGGACGGCGACCCGTCGCTGGAAGCCCGGCGGCAGGTCGTTGATGGGGACGTCCTCTTCGATGCCGTCGATGGCGGCCTGGATGTCTTCCCACCTCCAGATGTTCGCGCCGATGTCGTCGAGGAGGTTGCCCATGTCGTCCTCGACCTCCCACAGCGGCACCAGGTCGTTCTCGTCGAGGAGGCTCCTGGTGTCGGCACTCATCTCTAGGAGGTCCTCTGTATCTTGCGTTGCCATGGTGTTACATTAGCACAGAATTATCATAAGTCTACTGGAGCGGTCCAGCAGCGGACGCGAACGTGTTAGGCTTCGGCGACCTGGTCGGCGAAGACGTCCTTCGAGCGGAACAGCGCGCGGCAGTCCTCGCAGACCATCGCGCCCTGGATAGCGTACTCCCAGAGCTTCCCGCCGCAGTTCAGGCAGTCGAAGTGCGCTTCGACGAACGGGTCGGCCTCCGCGTAGGGGTTCGTGAACTCGGCCATGCCACTAGGTCGCGCGGCGAACAGCAAAAGCGTACCGTCCGCGGAGGCGCCTGCTCAGTCGTCGGCGTACTCCTCGAAGGCCTCGCGGAGGTCGTCGGGAATCTCCATCGACCCGCCGCCGCCGTGGTGCGCGCAGACGCGCTGCTCGTACCCCGAGAACGCCACCTCGCCGTCGCAGCGCGCCTCGTACTCGAAGCGAACGCTCCGCCCGCCGACGTCCGGCGTGAGCTCGATGGTGACCTCGTCGCCGGCCTCCACGGGGTTCTGGAACTCGAAGTCCATCTCCACGAGCGGCAGCCCGAAGCCGTGCTCCTGGGAGATCTCCCAGAACGGGAAGCCGAGCTCCTGCATGAACATGTCGGAGGTCTCGTGGAGCGCGTCCACGATGCGCGGGTAGTGCGCGATGCCGAACGGGTCCGTGTCCGAGAAGCGCACCGTCCACGTGCGCTCGTAGCCCGCCATCTCACTCACCCCCCAGCACGACGAGCGCGTCGAGCGCCACAGCGCCCTCTTCGGTCGCGAGCACCGGATTCACGTCGACCTCCGAGATGGCTTCGTGTTCGTTCACGAGGTCGCCGACTGCTGCCACGACCTCCGCGAGCGCGTCGACGTCCGCGGGCTCGCGGCCACGATAGCCCTCCAGCAACTCGATGGCGGTCAGTTCCTCGATGGCCTCGCGGGCCTCCGCGGCGTCGATGGGCGCGATGCGGTGGCTGGTGTCCTCGTAGACCTCCGTGAAGATGCCGCCGAGCCCCGTCAGCACGACCGGACCGAACGACGGGTCGCGGAGGCCGCCGACGATGACCTCGGTGCCGGCGTCCACGTCGCGCGCTTCCTCCACGAGCACGTCGGCGTCGATGCCGCGCGCGTCCGCCGCGTCGAAGATTTCCGCGGCGGCCTCCCGCACCGCGTCCGCGGAGTCGAGGCCGACCGCGACGCCCGCGCCCTCGGCCCACTCGCTCTTGTGCGTGACCGACGGCGAGGAGACCTTCACGACAACCGGGAGACCGATTTCCTCCGCGGCCGCCACTGCGGCGTCGGCGTCCGCGGCGACGGAGAACGCGGGCGTCTCGATGCCAGCGCCCGCGAGCAGCGACTTCGCCTCCGCCTCCGTGAGCGTCGTGCGGCCGTCGGCCTGCGCGGCCGCGATGGGGTCCTCAGACATCGGCGCTCACCTCCTCGTCCGCGGCGGCGTCGTCGAGCGTCGCGTACCGAGCGAGCACCGCGGCCGCGTCCGCGCCGCGCTCCGGCGACGTGAACACCGGCACGTCGGCCTCGCGGAGCGCGGCGAGGTCGTCGGCCATCGACTCCGCCGGCCCCTCGGTCGCGAACAGCACGGGCTTGTCCACGCGCTCCGCGAGGCCGTCCAGCGTCTCCTGCGGGAAGCCCAGCGCCTCCTCGAACAGCTCGTAGACGAGCACCGCGTCCACGTTGTCGTCCTCCGCGACCGCTTCGACCACGTCGCCGAACTCGGGCATCGGCCGGCCCGTGTCCACGGGGTTCTCGGCGTACGTGATGCCGGGGAGAATCTCGCCGACGCGGTCCTGCGTGTCCTCCGCGAGGTCCGGGAGCGTCGCGCCCGCTCGCTGCAGGCGATCCGCGATGATGATTCCCGGGCCGGCCTGCGCGGTGACGACGCCGACGTTCGCGCCATCGGGCTCCGGGGAGTTCGCGAGCGCCTGCCCCGCGTCGAACAGCTCGGTCGTCGATTCGACCGTCGGGACGCCGTACTGGGCGAACCCCGAAGTGTAGAGCGCGTGGTCGCCGGTGAGCGCGCCCGTGTGGGACTCCGCGAAGTCGCCGACGTCGGCCTGGCCGACCTTGTACGCGATTACGGGGGTGTCCGACTCGCGGCACGCTTCGAGGAGCGCGCGGCCGTCGTCGGTGCCCTCGACGTGGAGCACGATGGCGTCCGTGTTCGGGTCCGAATCGAAGTACGGGATGGCCTCCTCGAAGCCGACGTTCGCGCGGTTTCCGAGCCCGACCATCGTCGCGATGCCGCGGCCCTCGCGGTGTGCGCTGAACGCCAACTGGTGGGCGACCCCGCCGCTCTGCGCGAGGATCGTCACGCCGCCCGGGCGCAGGCGCTCGACGCCCCCGGCGAACGACGCCAGCAGGTTGCTCGCGGGCGCGACGAACCCGCTCGTGTTCGGGCCGAGCAGCGCGACGTCGTGCTCGTCGGCCGCCGCGACGACGGCCTCCTGAAGTTCTTCGCCCTCGCCGCCGGCCTCCGCGAAGCCGCCAGCGTAGATGACCGCGCCGCCGACGCCGGCCTCGCCGCACTCCTCGACGACGTCCGGCACGACGTGTGCCGGTACCGCCAGCAGCGCGAGGTCGACGGTCTCCTCGATGTCCGTGACGGACTCCACGAACGGCTCGCCGAAGACCTCGCCCTCGCCGGACGGGTTCACCGGGTACACCTCACCGTCGAACTCGACGGCGTTCGCCATCGCCTCGTAGCCGAGTTTCCCCTCGGTCGCGGAGGCGCCGACGACTGCGATACGCTCGGGCCGGAACAGGCGCTGTAAGTTCACGCCTCGATGTACAGGGAATGCCACTAAAACGGTTTTCCTCCCGTCAACCTCGCGCTCACTCCGGGAGCACGGGGCCGTCCTCGACGACGCGCGTGGTGCCGGCGTACTCCTTCGCGAGTTCGGCGTACCGGTCGCCCGTGCCTTCCCAGAAGTCCCCCGCCAGTTCCTGGTGGACTTCGGCGGGCGTCCCGACCGCGAGCACGCCGCCGGGAATCTCGGACTCCTCGGTGACCGTGCCGTTCGCGGCGACGACGCTCCCAGGCCCGACTTCCGCGTCGTCGAGGACGACCGCGCCGATGCCGACCACGCTGCGCTCGCCGACCGTCGCGTCGTGGACGACCGCGTTGTGGCCGACGGTCGCGCCGTCTTCGAGGACCGCGTGCTCGTGGAGGGTCGCGTTGTCCTGGACGTTCGCGCGCTCGCCGAGCACGATTCGCCCGTGGTCGCCGCGCAGCACCGCGCCCGGCCACACGCTCGCCTCCGGCCCGATTTCGACGTCCCCGATGACCGTCGCCCGCTCGTCGACGTACGCCGACTCGGCGACGTCGGGAGTCACACCGTCGTACGCTCGAAGCATGTCCGCAACGTCGGGGCGGGCGGGGACATGCTTTCGGGTCCGTTCCCGCGAGGGCTACATTTATGCGGGTGGGTAGGTAACGACAACCAAGATGGCCGTACTCGAAGGCGAGCACCTCACGAAGCGATTCGGCGGCATCGTCGCCGTCGACGACGTCTCGTTCTCCATCGAGCGCGGGGAGACGGTCGGCCTCATCGGGCCGAACGGCGCCGGCAAGTCGACGCTGTTCCGACTCATCTCCGGCGTCCAGGAGCCCAACGAGGGCACCGTCTACCTCGACGGCGAGGACATCACCGGGATGAGTCCGCACGAGATCTGTCACCGCGGGCTCGTCCGCACCCACCAGATCGTCCACCCGTTCGAGAACCTCACGCTCGTGGAGAACGCCGCCGTCGGCGCGGAGTTCGGCGGCCGCAGCTCGAAGAACGCCGAGGAGCGCGCGTACGAGGCCCTGGAGTTCGTCGGCCTCGAGGAGATGGCCCACACCACCCCCAACGAGCTCAGCGTCGGCGCGCTCAAGCGACTGGAAATCGCCCGGACGCTCGCGACCGACCCCGAGGTCTTGCTGTTCGACGAGGTCGCGGGCGGCCTCGACACCGAGGAGACCGAGGCCATCGTCGGCCTCATCCGCGACATCGCCGACCGCGGGAAGACCGTCTTCCTCATCGACCACGTGATGCGCGCGCTGATGTCCGTCAGCGACCGCGTCCTCGTCCTCGACAACGCGAACCTCATCGCGACCGGGACGCCCGACGAGATTCAGAACAACCAGCGCGTCATCGAGGCGTACCTCGGCGAGAACGCCGGCGACGCGATAGACGACGGCGCGAGCGCGGGCGCCGGCGCCGACTAGGTGGGTTTCCCGGCGAAGTTCACGAACGCCTCCAGTTTCTCGCTCGCGTCCTCCGTGACGCTCTCCCCGTGGTAGACGAGGCCGACGTCGAAGTCGTACTCGGCGAGCTTCGCCAGTGACTCGTCGGCCTCGTTCAGGTCCGCGGAGTAGTACCCCGTCGGGAGCACGAAGTACCCCTCCGGGAGGCCGCGGGCGTCCGCGCCGAACAGCGCGTCGCCGATCACCGCGACGCCGCTGTCCTCGTCGACGAGCGAGTGGTGCTCGGACGTGTGACCGGGCGTGTGGACGGCCGTGAAGCGGCCGACCTCGTCGCCGTCGCCGTACCGGTAATCGGGCTCGTGGCCGTCCACGTCGAGGCCTTCCGGGAGCCACGTTTCGAGGTCGTAGCGCTCCGCGAGCCCGGGGAGGCCGCCGACGTGGTCGCCGTCGCCGTGCGTGACGACCACGCGCTCGGGCTCGACACCGAGTTCGTCGAGGCCCTCCTCGACGGCGTCGACCGTTCCTTCGAGGCCGGCGTCCACGAGCGTCGGCGTCTCTCCGTCGAAGACGAACACGCGGTACCGGCCGCCGTTCAGCTCCGCGAGCGTCACGTCGTACACGCCGCTTGCTGGCTCCGAAATCATCGCGTCGAGAGTGGAACGGCGACCGCCAAACATCTTCCGCCCGGTGCCCGGTTCCGGAAGAAAGAATAGGCCGGTTTCCCTGCGTGCGAGCAAACGGTGTTCCAACGTGACGACTGACTCGACGTGGTCGGACGCCCTCCGCGGAGACGTCGACCCCGCGTGGCTGTCGCTGCCGGTCGGCGCCGCGGCCGGGGCGGCCGTCCTCCTGTTCGCCCCCATCGACGCCGAGATGGCGCGGATGCTCGCCATCACCGTCTTCTCCATCGCGCTGTGGGTCGGGTCGCCCGTCGAACCGTGGCTCACGGGCCTGCTCGCCATCGGGCTCGTCGGCGTGGCGTTCTCCACGGACCTCGCGCTCACCGGCTTCGGATCGGCCGCGACGTGGCTGGTCGTCCTCGGCATCCTACTCGGCGAAGCCACCCGCCAGAGCGGCCTCGCCGCGGCCGTCGAGCGCGCCGCCTTGAGCGTCATCCCGGGCGACGCCACGTCCGACGCGAAGACCACGTACCGGAACCTCCTGGTCGTCCTCTGCGCTGCCGCGCTCGGCTTCGTCGTGCTCGTGCCGTCGTCGCTCGTGCGCGTGCTCATCCTCGGCCCCATCCTCATCTCCGTCGGCGAGCGCTTCACCGAGCGCCGCACCCGCGTCGGCCTCTTCCTCGGGCCGCTGTTCGTCACCTACTACGCCGGCACCGGCATCCTCACGGGGTCGCTCGCGAACATCATCATCACGGGACTCGTCGAGACGAACGCCGGCGTCTCCATCGGCTGGGTGGAGTGGGCGGTCTGGCTCGGCCCCGTGATGGCCGTCGGGCGCGCCGCCGTCATCACCGCCATCGCCTACTTCCTCTACCGGCCGCGGGACGCCGACGCGATGCGCGAAACCGACGCCGTCCGCGAGTCCGCTGCTGCGCCCTCGGAGGCGCGCCGCATGATGGCGTTCCTCCTCGTCGGCGTCGCCATCTGGGCGACCGACACCGTCCACGGCCTCCACCCCCTGTACGGTGCGCTCGTCGTCGCCATCCTCGCGTTCACCCCCCGCATCGGCGTGGTGGGCGTGGACGCCGTCGAGGAGGCGAACTTCTCCATCGTGTTCTTCCTCGGCGCCATCTTCGCCATCGCCGCCGGTCTCCAGCAGACCGGGTTCACGGACGTCGCGGCCGACGGCATCCTCGCGTCGTTCCCGCAGGACGCGTCGCTGGCCGTCGCGCTCGGGTTCCTCGCGATCGCGTCCATCGCGCTGACGTTCCTCATGGAGGGGCTGGCGGTCGCGAGCGTGCTCACGCCCGTGCTCGTCGCGTTCGCCGAGAGCGCCGGCCTCCCGCTCGTGCCCGTCGCGATGACGGAAGCCGTCGCGCTCAACACGTACTTCTTCCCCTACCAGTCCGCCGTCCTCGTCGCCATCCTCGGCCTCGACGTCGTCGACTCGATGGAGCTCATCAAGATGGCAGCGCTCTGCTCGCTCGCGACGCTCGTACTCCTGCTCCCGATTCAAATCGGCATCTTCGCGCTCGCGTTCTGAGAAGAGAGACGGGGAAGCGCCGTTCAGTCGAAGTGCTGGTCGATGGCTTCCTGGCGCTGGACCGTGCCGGTGTCAGTGCGCGGCAGCGGCTCCTCGCGGACGACGTACTCGCGGGGGCGCTTGTAGTTCGCCAGCGAGTCGTGCTTCCGGCAGAACGTGTCGATTTCGTCGGCGTCGACGTCCATCTCGGCGACGACGATGGCGGTGACCTTCTGGCCCCACTCCTCGTCGTCCTGCCCGAACACGAGCGTCTCCGCGACCGCCGGGTGGCCGTCGATGGCGCGCTCGACCTCCGCGGGGTAGATGTTCTCCCCGCCGCTGATGAACATGTTGTCCACGCGGTCGGTGATGTAGAGGAAGCCGTCCTCGTCGACTTCTGCGACGTCACGCGTGCGCAGCCACTCGCCGAAGAACGTCTTCTCCTCGGCCTCGGGGTTGTCGATGTAGCCGTCCGGGACGCCGGGGCCGCGGGCGATGATCTCGCCCTGCTCGCCCGGCCCGACCTCCGCCTCGGGGTCGGGGTGTTCGGTGATGGGCGCCGTCTCCACGACGCGGAGCTCCCACGAGAACGACTCCTTGCCGATGGTGCCCGGGTGTTCGTCCTGCACGGACGGGTGCGCGAACGTGAAGTTCGGGCCGCCCTCGGTCATCCCGTACGTGTTGTAGAGGTTCTCCGAGAGGAGCTCGGACGTGCGTTCGACGAGCTCCTCGGTGACCACCGAGCCGCCGGTGCGGATGTACGACAGCGAACTCGTGTCGTAGGGGTCGCTCTCGTTCTCCTGTACGTCGTTGAGCAGCGACAGCTGGGTGGGGACGGCGAGCAGGCCGGTGGCGTCGTGGTCCTCGACGAGTTCGAGCACCTCCGAGGGGTCGAAGTCCGACTGGAGGCACGTCGTCGCGCCCGCCATCCAGTGCGGGTACAGCCACGCGTCCGACGTGACCATGTGGTACCACGGCGTCGTCACGATGGCGAGGTCCGTCTGGTCGATGCCGTGCTCCATGATGCCCTGGTAGGCGCCGGTCCACATCTGCTCGCCGTCGAACGCGACGGCCTTCGGCGTGGACGTCGTGCCGCTCGTGTAGAAGACGTTGGTCTTGCCGTCCGCGGGGAGGTGGTCGGGCAGCGTCGAGGACGCGTCACCGAGGGCGTCCTCGTACTCCACCACGTCCGGGTGGTCGACGTCAGCCGACCCTGCGTGGAACCCCACGGAGAGGTCGGCGCCGTCGATGACCTCGACGGCGCGCTCGGCGTTCGCGTCGTCGAAGACGAGCGCCTCGGCGCCCCCCGTCTCGACCATGTCGACGAGCTCGCCGGCGGACCCGCGGAAGGAGAGCTGGACTGTCGGCGTGCCGCGCTTGTGACCGGCGATCATCGCCTCGGCGGCCGCCGGGCTGTTCAACGCGAGCACCGCCACCGGCGAGTCGCCGACGGCGTCGACGACGGCGTTCGCGAGTTCGGTGCTCCGGCGGTCGAACTCCTCGTACGTGAACGACCGGCCGTCGTCGGTGACGATGGCGGTTTCGTCGCCGTGGACGCGGACGCTCCGCTCGAATGCTTCCAAGTAATGCATGCGTTACTGTGCTGTGTGAGGAAAGCCCACACCAGATAATAACAGTGTCGGTTAATCGTTCGGAGCGCCGTCGGCTGAATTTACCGACTGGCGACCAGGTTTATCCCGCGGCCCGGTCAACGGTCGACATGGTCGCCGACCCCGGCCGCGCCGTCGACGGTCTGCTCGCGGGCGTCAAGCCGACGTTCATGCTCCCCGCGGTCGGCGTCGCGCTCGCCGGCGCCGCGCTCGCGCCCGCCGTCTACATCCCGCTCGCCACCACGCACGCCGCCGCCGTCGGCGCCGCCCTCTACACCGCGCACGTCGTCGACGAGTACGTCGACGCCCACGTCCGCGGCGAGCACGATCCCGTGCTCCCTCCCGGTCTGCTGAAGACCGCGGCTGCCAGCGCCTCGCTCACGTTCCTCGCGCTCGTCGCCCTGCTCTGGGCCGTCGGCGCTCGCGCGGCCGTCGCCGCGACGCTCCCGCTGTGGGCGCTCGCCGTCCTGCACGCCCCCGTGCTGGACAAGCACCCGCTGACCGTCACCGTCGACTACCCGGTCGGCGTCGCGCTCGCGTTCGCCGGCGGCTTCCTCGCGCAGACCGACGTGCTCGCCCCGGGCGTCGCCGCGGTGGCGCTCGCGCTCGCCGTCTCGCTTTCCGGGCTGAAAGTCTCCATCGACCGCCTCGACCGGGAGTTCGACCGGACCGTCGACAAGCGCACGCTCCCGGTCCTCCTCGGTGACGACGCGAGCACGCGCGTCTCCGCGGCTGTCCACGCGCTCGCGGCCCTGCTCGTCGTCGCGTTCGTCGCGAGCGGGATGCTCTCCCCGCTCGCGCTCGTGGCCGCAGTCGTCGCGCTCGCGGACGCCGCAATCGCCGCCTCCCTCGCGCCGCGGTGGTCGGTCCGACTGCAGATGGCGCTCGCGTACCCGTTCACGGCGGCGTTGCTCGGTGCGCACTGTCTCGCGAGAGGTTGTGCCGCGCTCGCCGCCCTCTAGGCGTACGCGAGGTTGAGTTCGATGTCGTTCGTGGACGCCCGCAGCTGGTCGACGAGCTCGCTCTCGCAGCGCTCGCGGCTCACGCGGTGGGCCGGTCCCGCGACAGCGAGCGATCCGACGAGCTCGTCCTCGTAGTGTAGCGGCACGGCGACGGCGTGGACGCCCTCTAAGTCCTCGCCGAGGTTCAGCGCGTACCCGCGCTCGCGGACCGCCTCCAGTTCCGCGTCCAGTTCCTCGCGGCTCGTCACCGTGTTCGGGGTGCGCGCGGGCAGCCCGTGGCGCTCCACGACCGCGTCGACCTCGTCCTCGCCGTAGTGCGCGAGAATCGCCTTCCCGCCGGACGTGCAGTGCATGTACTCCCACGAGCCGAGTATCGTGTCCACGTCGATGCCGGTGCCGCCGGCGCCCCCGTAGAGGTACATCACGCGGCCGTTCTCCGGCGTGAACAGCCACACCATCTCGCCCGTGGTCTCGACGAGGTCGTCGACGACGGGGCGGGCCGCGCGGTAGACGTCGAACTCGTTGCGGACCTCCTGACCGTAGTGGAACAGCTCCAGGCCGAGCCGGTACTCGTCGCCCGCCTTCACGACGAAGCCGTGCTCGCGCATCGTCGCGAGGTGGTTGTGGACGGTGCTCTTCGCGACGTCGAGCTCGTCCGCGAGCTCCGTCACCCCCGCGCCGCCGGCCTCCCGCAGCGCCGCGAGCACGGCGAACAGCGTCTCGTCTGACTTCACCCCCGTCCGGCTCGTGGGTCCGTTCGGCATACGTGAGCGTTCGCCCGTGGCCACTAAACGTTTGGCTACTGGCCGCCGCGGACGGAGCCGCAGAATCGGGGGCGGCGGGCGGACCGGCCGGTCAGTCCAGCAGCGCTTCGAGGTTGCCGCTGCGGATGCCGTCGCGGGCCGCGTCGTCCGCGCGCATCTCCCCGACGGCGTCGAGGCCCTGTTCGATCCACGCGCGGCCGCGGCCCGGCCCGAACGGGTAGTCCGTGCCGAACACGACGTTGTCGCCGAAGAACGAGTGCGCGCAGTCGTGAGCCGCGACGGAGCCGCTGACCGCGGTGTCGACGTGGAACTGCTTGAAGTAGTCCGTGACCGGCTGGTCCAACTCGGGGAGGTCGGTGTCCGCGTAGTTCTCCGGGTAGTCCAACCGCGTCTGGTAGAACGAGTCGATGCGGCCGCCGTAGAACGGCACCATGCCGCCGCCGTGGTGGGCGAGCAGGTCGAAGTCGTACTCGGAGACGACGCCGCCGAACACCAGCCGGGAGAGCGCCAGCGTCGTGTCGAACGGCCACCCGAACAGCCGGTGTTCCATGTACTCGCTCGCCCACTCGTACCACTCGTGGAGCTGCGGGTGCATCCACAGCGGGGCGTCGTGGCGCTCGGCGCGCTCGAACAGCCCGTGGAACTTCGGGCGGTCCAGCGGCTCGCCCTCGATGCTGGAGAAGATCTGGACGCCCGCCATCCCGAGGTCCTCGACGCAGCGGTCGAACTCCGCGAGGAACTCGTCGCCGGCCCGCGGGACCGTCCCGACGGCGACGAACCGGTCGGGGTGCTCGTCGGCGAGCCGTCGAATCTCGTCGTTCGCGAGCCGCGTCAGCTCGAGGGCTGTGTCGTCGTCCATGCCGCGCCACAGCGGCGGGAGCGCGAGCGTCAAGACCTGCTTGTCGATACCGAACTCGTCCATGTGGTCGAGCCGCCGGTCCGTATTCCAGAGGAACGACGGGTCGCCGCTCAGCCCCTGGAAGTCGTACTCGTCGAGCAGCGTCTCGTAGAAGTCCTCGGTGAGCGCGTGCGTGTACGCGTCGATGACTGTCATCGAACTGTCCGTCGCGGACGCGCCCCATAAATGTTGACGGCGGATTGACCCGAACGTTCGACGCATCCGAAAGCACAAGGAGGGTGTCACACGTAGACGCGTGCAACCAGATGGCATCCAACGAACACGGGGCGCCGGGGAGCGAGGTAACGCCTCCGGCGGCCGACGAGCGGTCGGACTACGACTACGTCAGCGGCGACGTCGAGCGGCCGGACCTCGTCGCGGACCTGGAAGCGCGCGTCGACGGCGACGTGCGCTTCGACACGTACACGCGTCAGATGTACGCGACCGACGCCTCCGCGTACGAGGTGACGCCCATCGGCGTCGTCTTCCCCGCGGACACCGACGACGTCGCGGCGGTCGTCGAGTACTGCGCCGACAACGAGATTCCCGTGCTGCCCCGCGGCGGCGGCACGAGCCTCGCGGGGCAGGCGGTCAACGAGGCCGTCGTCCTGGAGTTCGCGCGCTACATGGACGGCATCGAGAGCGTCGACCCCGGCGCCCGCGAAGCACACGTGCAGGCGGGCGCGGTCCTCGAAGAGCTGAACGAGCGGCTGGCGCCCCACGACCTGAAGTTCGCGCCCGACCCCGCAGCCGGGAACCGGAGCGTCGTCGCGGGCGCTATCGGGAACAACTCCACGGGCGCGCATTCCCTGAAGTACGGGAAGACGGACGCCTACGTCGAAGAGTGCGAGGTCGTGCTCTCGGACGGCTCGACTGCGACGCTCGGCGAGATGGACGTCGACGAGCTCCGCGAGCGCGCCGACGCGGACGCCGACGACCTGCTGCCGCGAATCTACGCGGGCGTCGTCTCGGTCATCGACGACCACGGCGACGAGGTCGAGGAGCGCTTCCCGGACATGAAGCGCAACGTCTCCGGCTACAACTTCGACCGGCTCGTCGACGAGGCGCGGGACGGCACCGTGAACCTCGCGCGGCTGCTCGCGGGCAGCGAGGGGACGCTCGCGGTCATCACGGAGGCCACCGTCTCCCTCGAGACCGTCCCGGAGACGAAGTCCGTGGCGTTGCTCACCTACGAGAGCGTCGTGGACGCCGTCACGGACGTCCAGCACGTCCTCGAACACGACCCCGCGGCGGTCGAACTCATCGACGACACGCTCATCGACCTCGCGAGCGAGACCGCGGAGTTCTCCGACGTCGTCGCCCTGCTCCCGGACGGCACGCGGGCCGCGCTGCTCGTGGAGTTCTACGCCGAGGACGACGAGGACGGCCGCGAGAAGACCGCGGACCTCGTCGAGGACCGCGTCGGCGATAGCGACGACCACTTCGCGTTCGACGCGCTGGAGGCCCACGACGACGCCGAGCGCGCGACCTACTGGAAGCTCCGGAAGTCCGGGCTCCCGATCCTGCTCGGGCGCACGAGCGACGCCAAACACATCTCGTTCATCGAGGACTGCGCGATTCCGCCCGAGCACCTCCCGGAGTTCGTCACGCGCTTCCAGGAGATTCTCGAGGACAACGACACGTTCGCGTCGTTCTACGCGCACGCCGGCCCGGGCGTCCTGCACGTCCGCCCGCTCGTGAACACGAAGTCCGAGACCGACCTCGCGGCGATGGAGGACATCGCCGACCGCGTCACCGACATGGTCGTGGAGTTCGGCGGCTCAGTGTCCGGCGAGCACGGCGACGGCCGCGCGCGAACCCAGTGGAACCGCAAGCTGTACGGCGACCAGCTCTGGGGCGCGTTCCGCGACCTGAAGACCGCCTTCGACCCGGACTGGCTGCTGAACCCCGGGCAGGTCTGCGGGGACGTCTCGATGACCGAGAACCTCCGCTTCGACCCCGAATACGACTTCGACGCTGGCCTCGACCCCGAGCTCAACTGGGAGAACGAGAACGGCTTCCAGGGGATGGTCGAGCTCTGCCACGGCTGCGGCGGCTGCCGCACCGAACAGGAGACCGGCGGCGGCGTGATGTGCCCGACGTACCGCGCCGCCGACGAGGAGGTCACGTCCACGCGGGGCCGCGCGAACATGCTCCGGCAGTCGATGAGCGGCGACCTCCCGGACGACCCGACGAGCGACGAGTTCGTCGACGAAGTACTCGACCTCTGTGTCGGCTGCAAGGGATGCGCGCGCGACTGTCCGAGCGAGGTCGACATGGCGAAGCTCAAAGCCGAGGTCGTCCACGAGCGCCACCAGGAGCACGGCGCGAGCTTCCGCGACAAGCTGTTCGCGAACGTCGACGCGCTCGCGAAGCTCGGCTCCGCGACCGCGCCCGTCTCGAACCTCCTGCCCGAACTCCCAGGAGCGCGCACAATCATGGAGAAGACCGTCGGCATCGCGAGCGAGCGCACGCTCCCGACGTTCGAGCGCGAGACCCTGCAGGACTGGTTCGACGCGCGCGGCGGCAGCGCGGTGTCCGCCGCGGACGCCGAGCGGAAGGCCGTGCTGTTCCCGGACACGTACACGAACTACGCGCACCCGGAGATCGGCCGCGCCGCCGTCGAGGTGCTCGAAGCAGCGGGCGTCCACGTCGACCTCGCGGATCGCACTGACAGCGGCCGGCCCGCCCACTCGAAGGGGTTCCTCGACGCCGCACGGGAGGCCGCCGAGGCGAACGTCGACGCGCTCGAACCCCGCGTCGCCGAGGGCTGGGACGTCGTGCTCGTCGAGCCCTCCGACGCCGTGATGTTCCAGTCCGACTACCTCGACCTCCTGTCGGGAGCGTCGGCAGAAGCCGTCGCGGCGAACACGTACGGCGTCTGCGAGTACCTCGACCGCTTCCAGCTGGACGACGGCGTCGACTGGAGCGCGCCCGACGCGTCGCTGTCCTACCACGGCCACTGCCACCAGAAGGCGACGAAGAAAGACCACCACGCGGTCGGCGTGCTGCGGCGCGCGGGCTACGCCACCGACGCCGTCGACTCGACGTGCTGCGGGATGGCGGGCTCGTTCGGATACGAGGCCGAGCACCACGCGATGAGCACGTCCATCGGCGACATCCTCGTCGACCAGCTCGACGACAGCGACGGCGAACTCGCGGTCGCGCCGGGCGCGTCCTGCCGCACCCAGCTCGGCGACATGCTCGACGAAGAACAGCGCGACGCCGCCGACATCGTCCCCGAGGACCGAGACAGCCCGCCGACGCCGGTGGAGCTGCTCGCCGCCGCCGTGCAGAACTAAACTAGTCGCGGCCGTTCTCCGCGAGGTACTGCCGCCCCTCTTCGGTCTCGCTGAGCATCTCGTCGAACACCGCGGCGTCCGTCTGGAACTTGTGGACCTGGTGGAGGACGGTGTTGTGGAACCCGGAGATGAACTCGCCGAACTCCTTGAAGAACTCGTGGATCCAGCGCTGCATGCGCTCGTTGTCGCGGAACTGCGTGATGAACTGCCAGTGGTACTCCGAGTCCGCGTTGAAGAACATCAGCACGTGCGGGTCGTCGCGGAGCGCCCAGTAGCAGTCCTCCCACTGGTCGGCGAAGTTCGGGTAGTAGAACGATACCCGGAAGAGGTAGTGGTTGAAGATGCTCTGGTCGGGAATCACGGTCTCCCGGTAGAGGCCGTCCTCGGCCATCTCCCGCAGGATTTCGCTGATGCGGTTGTGCGAGAGGTCGATGCCGTACTCGTCGTCGAGGATGCGGCTGAGCTCGCGCGTCGACGCGGTGGGGTTCGCCACCCGCACTTTCAGAATGACGATGTTGCGGGGGGAGACCGGGTCTGGCCCGTTCGCTGGCATGCCCCTCACTCGGGCGGGGGCCGTCAAATTCCTACTGGTTGACGACCCCCGAACCCCGTCAGAACGGGTACTCGCGGGGCTCGTGCTGGACGGAGATCCACTTCGTCTCCGTCACTTCGTCGAGGAAGTCCGTGGTGTTGTAGCCGCCGAGACCGGACGCGTTCGTGCCGCTGAACGGCACGTGGGCCTCGTCGTTGATGGGCTGGTCGTTGACGTGAACCATCCCGGTGTCCATGCGGTCGGCGATCTCCCGGCCCGTGCCGAGGTCGCCGGCGTGGACGGACCCGGAGAGGCCGTACTCGGTGTCGTTGGCGATTTCGACGGCCTCGTCGACGTCCGAGAACGGAATCACGGGCGCGATGGGACCGAAGTGCTCGAAGCACGCCGCGGACATGTCGTTGGTGACGTCCGAGAGCACGGTGGGCTTCACGACCAGGGAGTCGTCGACGCCCTCCACGTCGACGGTCTCGCCACCGGTTTCGAGGGTGGCGCCGGCGTCGATCGTCTCCTCGACGTATTCGAGCATCTGGTCGCGCTGGGACTCGTCGATGATTGGGCCGACGACCGTCTCCGGGTCGTGGGCGCTCCCGACGGGCAGTGATTCGGCGCGTTCGGTGAGCTTCTCGACGTACTCGTCGTAGACGTCCTCGTGGACGACGTGGCGGTTGATGGAGATGCAGACCTGGCCCTGGTGGACGAACGAACCGAACGTCGCCGCGTCGATGGCCTGGCCGACGTCGGCGTCGGCGGTGACGATGTGCGCGTTGTTGCCGCCGAGTTCCATCGCGGGCACCGCGAGGTTCTCCGCGGCGAGCCCGGCGACGCGCCGACCGACGGGCGTCGAGCCGGTGAACGCTACCACGTCGCTCTCGGGGTGGCTGGCGACGCGGTCACCGATCTCCGAGCCCCGGCCCGTCACCACGTTCAGCACGCCGCCGGGGAGGCCGGCCTCCTCGAAGAGCTTCGCGAGGAGGAGCCCGCCCACGATGGGCGTGTTCGTCGCGGGCTTGAGTACGACGCTGTTGCCCGCGGCGATAGCGGGTGCGACCGCGCGCATCGAGAGGTTCAGCGGGAAGTTCCACGGCGAGATGACCGTCACCACGCCCTGCGGCTCCTTCACGACGATGTTCTCCTTGCCGGGGATGTTCGACTCGGCGTGCTCGCCTTTCATCCGCCGCGGCAGCGTCGAAGCCTCGCTGGCCTGGTCGGTCGCGAGGTGGACGGACGTCCCGCCCATGATGGCGGAGCCGCCCGCCTCGTGGCCGAGCAGCTCGACGATTTCGTCCTCGTGGGCTTCGAGCAGGTGGACGACGTTGCTCAGGACTTCCTGGCGCTGCGCTGGCGGCGCTTCTGCCCACGATTCCTGTGCCTCTGCGGCGGCCTCGTAGGCCGCGTCCACGTCGGTCTCGGTACTCGACGGCACCTGCGCGACCGTCTCGCGCGTCGAGGGGTCCTCGACGTCGATGGTCTCGCCGCTCTCCGAGCCGGCCCACTCGCCGCCGATGTACTGTTCGCTCCAGTCGCCGTCGATCGAGAGCTCCAGCCCCTCCGCTTGTGCTTGCGCCATAACGCTCTATACTTACGGACCGACTTAGATAAAGGTACGCGCGCTGCCCGTTCTTCGCCGCTACTCGATGGGGAACCGCAGGTCCGCGGCGTTCTCCGTCTGCGGGTAGACGAGCTGCTGTTGGCCGTCCCACCACTGCGCGCTCGCGGCGGAGAGCTGGCCCTTCTGGGGCATTCCGTACTCGTCGAACGCGAAGTCGCCGATGACCGTCTGGAACTCCGTTTCGTCGAGCGACGACTGCACGTCCCCGGGGTCGGTGGACTCCGCGCCCGCGAACGCCTGCTCGGCGGTCTGGGCGAGGTTGTAGCCGACGCCGACCATCACGCGCGGAACGGCGTCCTCGCCCGCGTCCTCGTTGTTCGCGCGGTAGGTCTCCAGCAGCGTGTCGTTGCCGTTCCCGGTCATTCCGGGCGCCCAGCCCGGGCACATCGTCACGTAGCTGCCCTGGTCGCCGAGCGCGGACCACCACGCCTGCGGGTCGGACGCGCGAACGAACTCGATGAACTCCGGCGTGTAGCCGCTGTTGCTGATCTGGTTCATCGCGGTGATGCCGTCCGGGGGCTGCGGGCACGCGACCAGCGCCTCGACGCCCGCGCTCTCGGACTGCGAGATGAGCGAGGAGAAGTCCTGGTTGCCGGTGTTGTACGTCTCCCGCAGGGCGACGTCGTAGCCCGCCTCGGAGAGCTTCGTCTCCCAGGCTTCGGCCATCTCCTCGCCCCAGCCGGAGTTCTCCTCCCAGATACCGACCGTCTCCGGCCGGTCGCTCTCCGGGACGAGCTCCAGCATCCCGGTCGTCGCGCGCGTGACGTCCCGGGTCTTCGGGAACGGCGTGTACGTCCACTCCTTGCCTTCGTCGGTCAGCGGCGCCTCGTAGCAGGTCGCGACCGCGAGGAACGGCAGCCCCTCGTTCTCGGCGAGGGCGCTCCCGGCCATCACGAGCGGGCTGGAGAAACTCCCCCAGATCATGTCGACGTCGTTGTTGCTCAGGGTCTCCTGGAGCACCTGCCGGAGCACCGTCGGGTCGCTCTCGTCGTCTTTCACGACGAGATCGACCTCCTGGCCGTCGATGCCGCCGTTCTCGTTGATGACGTCGACACCGAGCTCGTAGCCGCGCAGCATCTCGTTGCCGACCGACGACAGCCGGCCGGTCTCGGGGACCGCGGCCGCGACGGTGATGGTTCCGCTGTCGCTGCTGCCGCCACCGAAGGCGGTACAGCCTGCCAGACTACTCATTCCGAGGGCGCCCGCTGCGCCGACGGTCTTCAGGTACGACCGCCGCGTACTGTCATTGTCAAACGTGCCCATACTCCCCACTACACGAACATTATGTTAAACGTTTCCGTTGTTGAAGACTCGTCTGTGAGTTGATTGCAACTATATTCTTACCAGTATATGTCCCGCGGTGAATTCGGTCGGGTTCGGTCCGGATCAATCGATAACCGCAACGCATCCCTCGATGGAACAGTCTCCTAGGAACACACTGTATCGAGGTGATTGTTCGTGACGAACCACGCACCCTTTCGTGGAAAGGGGAACTCGCGTGGATGGGTTCCACATCACCGTGGTTCACGATGGGGATCTCGTCTGGCTTCGTATCAGACAGTATTCGGGATCTCACCCACACGAGCGTTTACTAGCGGGCGAAAATACACTTCTTATACACCGATATCACACGCTAAAGTTGACGGGGAAGTACCCCGGAGTACTCGTCGGTGGCGACCAGCCGAGAATTCATTCGGGGTCAGCACGCGTGGTAGGATTAATCATCGAAGATACGTTTCCGTGAAGGTATCACGTATCCTGATACATTCGAGAGGTCCGGGCCGTCAGCCCGACCGGCTGTCACACGCCCGCCTCAGGCGACCCGGTACACGGCGAGCTTCACGCCGTACGGCTGGCGCACGCCGGTGGCGATGAACACGCTCTGGGTGAGCCACTCCAGGTCGGGGTCCGCCGTCTCGAACTGCGGAACGGACCTGAAGTAGACGTCGTCGGGGTCGACCTCCTCGCCGTCTCGGAGCTTGCGGCTGACCTCGGGCGGCGCCCAGCGGATGCCGCGGTTCTCCACGTACACCCGCGAGCCCGAGTCCGTCTCGAAGGCGTACTTCGCGACGAGTTCGGTCGGGCGTTCAGTTCTGTAGAGCTGGTAGTCCGCGCCGCCCGGCAGCACGTGGCCGTCGACGCGGCCGGAGATAGTGCCGTCCGTAATCTCGATGATGCGGCGCTCGCCGTCCCCCGTCTCGCCGATGACGAGTGGTTCGGCGACCTCGATGTCGAGGTCGAGGACGTGTTCGAGCGACGGCGTCAGGTGTTCGTTGTCGTGCTCGTCGATGACTCCCATAGGGGCCAACACGCGGCTCCGGGTACATAGGTGCTGCCCCGGCCGTGCGGCCGCGGGAGCCGGGTACACGTTTTTGTGCCCCGGCCGTGAATCGCCGCGCATGGCAATCGTCGCAGCAGTCGACGGAGAGCAGATTCCCGACCGCGTCGTCGAAGTCGGCGCCGACCTCGCCGACCAGTACGGCGAGGAGTTCGTCGTCGTCCACGTCATGTCTCAGGACGCCTACGAGGAGCGCTCGGACAGCGGCTCGACCGCGAACTTCGGGTTCCCGACGGCGTCGGGCACCGACTACGGCAGCACCGGCGGTGACACCTACACCGTCGACCAGGCGAACCGCGACGCCGCGGGCGTCGCCGAGGACGTCACCGAGCAGACGCTCGACGTGCTCCCCGAGAACGTCAGCTACGAGGGGCGCGTCGGCGAAACCGTCGGCGAAGTGCTGGGCGTCGTCGACGGCCTCGACGACGCGTCCTACCTCGTCGTGGGCGGCCGGAAGCGCACGCCCGTCGGGAAGGCGGTGTTCGGGAGCGCCACGCAGTCGTTCCTCCTCAACGCCGAGATTCCCGTCGTGACGGTCATGACGGAGGAGTGACCGGTAGACATAAGCCCGGCGTGGACGGAGTACGTGCCATGCGAACGGACACCATTGACCGGTTCGCGGACTCGCTGTCCGGTGCCGACGTCGCCTGCACGCGCGTCGAGGCCGGAGCGTTCGCGGACGCGCTCGACGACGTGGTCGAGCAGCCGGCCGTCGGCGTTCCGCTCGACATCGACGGCGTCTCCCTCGACGACACCGACGTCGAGGTGCCGCCGACCCCGCGCCTGCTCCGGGAGGCCGAGACTGGCGTGACGCGCGTGCACGGCATCGTCGACTACGGGACCTTCGTGATTCAGGCCGACGAGGCGGGCGCCGAGCCCGTGAGCCTCTACCCGACCACGCACGTCGGCGTCGTGCGCGCCAGCGACCTCCGCGAGAACGTCCACGAAACCGCGTCGTGGCTCGGCGAGGAGTTCGACGCGGGCCGTGACTCCGCGGTGCTCGCGACGGGCGCCAGCGCCACGGCCGACATGGGCGAACTCGTTTCGGGCGTTCACGGCCCACAGCGCGTCCACGCGGTGGTGTTGACCGACCGATGAGCGCCGACCGCGAGCGCAAGGCCGCGAAGATCCGCCACCTCCTCGAGACGGAGGGTGACGCCGTCTTCGAGAACACCACGCACGTCAACGCGGGCCGCTACGAGACGAACAGTCACCGCGACGACATCGACGAGCTCCGCACGCGGGCTCGCGAAATCAAGGAGGACGCCATCGAGCGCCTCCCCGAGCTCGTCGAGACGGTCCGGGAGTCCGTCGAGGCGAACGGCGGCGAGGTGTACGTCGCCGAGGACGCCGCGGACGCGAACCGCTACATCACCGAGGTCGCCGAGTCCAAGGACGCCGAGACGCTCACGAAGTCGAAGTCGATGACCACCGAGGAGATCGACGTCAACGACGCGCTGGAGGACGCGGGCGTCGACGTCACGGAGACGGACCTCGGAGAGTTCGTCGTGCAGGTCGCCGACGAGGCGCCCTCGCACCTCGTCGGGCCGGCGTTCCACAAGTCCACCGAGGACATCGCGAAACTGTTCAACGCGCACTTCGACACCGACGAAACCCTGGAGACCGCCGAGGACCTCACGCAGTTCGCGCGCGACCACGTCGGCGAGAAGATCATGGACGCCGACGTTGGAATGACGGGCGCGAACTTCGTGTTCGCCGAATCGGGCACCATCTCGCTCGTTACCAACGAGGGCAACGCGCGGAAGTGCGCGGTCACGCCCGACACGCACGTCGCGGTCGCGGGCGTCGAGAAACTGATCCCGAGCATCGACGACTTCCCGCCGTTCGCCGAACTCATCGCGCGCGCCGCGGGCGGGCAGGACATCGCGACGTACCTCTCCTTGCTCTCGCCGCCCGTCGACTCGCCGGTCGTCGACTTCGAGAACCCCGACGAACCCCTCGACCGGAGCACCGACGACCGCGAGTTCCACCTCGTGCTGCTGGACAACGGCCGCACGGAGATGCGCGAGGACGACGAGCTCCGGGAGACGCTGTACTGCATCCGCTGTGGCGCGTGCGCGAACTCCTGTGCGAACTTCCAGCACGTCGGCGGGCACGCCTTCGGCGGCGAGACGTACACGGGCGGCATCGCCACCGGCTGGGAGGCCGGCGTCCACGGCATGGACTCCGCGGCGGAGTTCAACGACCTCTGTACGGGCTGCTCGCGCTGCGTCGACGCCTGCCCCGTGAAAATCGACATCCCGTGGATCAACACGGTCGTCCGCGACCGCGTCAACCGCGGCACCGACGAGGAGTTCGACTGGCTCGTCGAGGGGCTCACACCGGACGCGGACCCGGGTGGCGTGGACCTCCAGAAGCGCCTGTTCGGGAACTTCGGGACGCTCGCGAAACTCGGGTCCGCGACCGCACCGGTCTCGAACTGGCTCGCCGACTGGGGGCCTTCGCGGGCGGTCATGGAGCGCGTCGCGGGCGTCGACCGCCGCCGCGACCTCCCCGAGTTCCAGCGGGAGACGCTCGTGGACTGGTTCGAGTCGCGGGAGCCGCTCGCGACCGCCGGCGACGCCGACCGCGAGGCCGTCCTCTACCCGGACACGTACACCAACTACGTGCTCGTCGACCGCGGGAAGGCCGCCGTCCGCACGCTGGAAGCGCTGGGCGTCGACGTCAGCATCGCGCCGTGCCACGAGAGCGGGCGCGCACCGCTCTCGCAGGGGATGATCGCGACGGCCCGCGAGAACGCCGAGCGCGTCGCGGACAGCCTCGACCCCCACCTCGACGCCGGCCGGGACGTCGTCGCCATCGAGCCCTCCGACCTCGCCGCGTTCCGCCGCGAGTACGAGCGCCTGCTCGACGGCGAGCGCGCCCAGCGGCTCGCCGAAAACAGCTACGAGGTCATGGAGTACGTCTACGGCCTGCTGGAGAACGGCGCCGACCCCGACGTGCTCGCGGGAGGTGGTGACATCGCCTACCACAGCCACTGTCAGCAGCGCACGCTCGACGTCGACCAGTACACGGAGGCGGTGTTCGAGCGCCTCGACTACGACGTGGTGACCTCGGACGTGGAGTGCTGCGGGATGGCCGGGAGCTTCGGCTACAAGTCCGAGTACTACGAGCTCAGCGTCGACGTCGGCGAGACGCTCGCCGACCAGTTCGAGGCACAGAACGTCGACCAGCGCCGCCTCGTGGCCAGCGGCGCGTCCTGTCACGAACAGCTGGAGTCCCTGCTCCCGCAGGACTCCACGCACCCGGTCGAGCTCGTCGCGCCGGCGGTCGAGCGCGTGCCACGGACGCGCTGAATCGGCAGCCAGCGCGCCGAGAGGGGCGCCTTACGGGAAAATTTTTTATACGGTTACTACTTCAACTGGAGTGTGACACTCCACCACAGTGAGAGTGGGTTGCAACCCCACGGGCGCCCCCTCACATCCCCGAACACGAGTCAGTCAGTCCGCGCTCGCCCACTCGACGAACGCACCGCCCCCGGTCGCGCATCCCCCGCGACTGCGACGCATCTGCGGAAACTGGTGGTTGCCTAGCATGGACGGCAACGTAACGATATCCAACCTCGAGAAGGTGTACGACGACGGCGGCGAGCGTACGACCGCCGTCGAGGACCTCTCCTTCGACATCGACGGCGGCGAGTTCGTCAGCGTCGTCGGGCCCTCCGGCTGCGGGAAGAGCACCCTCCTGTACCTCGTCGCCGGCTTCCTCGACGAGACCTCGGGCACCATCGAGGTCGACGGCACGCCCATCGACGGCCCCGGCACCGACCGCGGCGTCGTCTTCCAGGACTACGCGCTGTTCCCGTGGCGGACCGTCATGGAGAACGTCACCTACGGCCTCGAGGAACAGGACATGGGCAAGGAAGAGCGCCGCTCGACCGCCCAGAAGTACATCGACATGATGGACCTCACGGGCTTCGAGGACAACTACCCGAAGGAGCTCTCCGGCGGGATGAAACAGCGCGTCGGGCTCGCGCGCACGCTCGCCTACGACCCGAAGATTCTGCTGATGGACGAGCCGTTCGGCGCGCTCGACCAGCCGCTGCGCGAGGACCTCCAGGACCAGCTCATCGACATCTGGGGCGACCTCAACAAGACCGTCATCTTCGTCACCCACGACGTCGAGGAGGCCGTCTACCTCTCGGACACCGTGATGGTGATGACTCGCCACCCCGGCACGAAGAAGACCGTCACCGAGGTCGACCTCGACCACTCGAAAACACGGGCGGACATCATCACGAGCGACGAGTTCAACGAGACGAAGAACCAGGTCTGGAAGTCGTTACGGGAGGAGACCCAACCGGAGGTGCAACCGTAGCCGTGAGCAACGCCACGGTCCGCTCGTTCGAGAACGTCCCGGGGCCGCTCCAGCGCGCCGGCAGGTTCGTCTTCGACTGGATTCCGCTCGTCATCCTCACGCTCCTCTGGGAGTACGCCAGCGGCACCGTCGTCCCCGCGGAAGTGCTGCCGTCGCCGACTATCGTCGCCGGCGAGATTCAGACGCTCATCGTGGAAGGGACGATGTACTCGCACCTGTTCGTCTCGCTGTACCGAATCGGCGTCGGTCTCGCACTCTCCATCGGCATCGGCGTGCTGCTCGGCATCGGGATGGCGCGGCTCGACCCCGTCGAGAACTTCTTCGAGGTCCTGCTCGCGCTCACCTACCCGATTCCGAAGACCGCGCTGGTGCCGCTCGCGATTCTCTGGCTCGGCGTCGGCACCCAGACCGCGATTCTCATCGTGTTCCTCGCGTGCCTGCTGCCCATCGTGATGAACGCGTACAACGCCGCCGAGAACGTCGACCAGAACCTCGTGTGGGCGGCGAAGATGATGGGGACGGAGGGCCGCCGGCTGTTCGTCAAGGTCGTCATTCCCGCCACTGTCCCCGAGATCATGACCGGCATTCGGCAGGCGGTCCCCATCGCGTTCATCGCGCTGGTGAGCGCGGAGCTCATCGCCTCCGACCAGGGCATCGGCTACCTCATCCTGACCGCCGGACAGATCGGTAACTACGCGACGATGTTCGCGAACATCGTCGTCATCTCCGCGGTGGCGTACTTCGCCGTCCGCGGGTTCGAACTGCTCCGTGAACGGGTGTTAGTATGGACGTGACCAGCCCCCGCGAGTTCGACGCGTCGGTCGTCGTCGACGTCCTCAAATCGGTGTACTCGCTGGTCATCCTCCTCGTGCTCTGGGAGGTCGTCACCCAGCTGGGGATGATCCACTACTACTTCCTGCCGCCGCTGTCGGACGTGCTCGCGCGGTTCTACGAGCTCACGGCGAACGGCGAGATGCTGGAGAACGCGTACCTCACGCTGAAGCGCGCGTTCGTCGGGCTCGCGCTCGCCATCGTCTTCGGCGTCACCGTGGGCGTGCTGAGCGCGCGGAACCGCTTCGCGGACTGGTTCTTCGACCCGATCATCAAGATCGGCTACCCGGTGCCGATCATCGCGCTCATCCCGGTGTTCATGCTGTGGTTCGGCATCGGCGACATGTCGAAGATCATCATGGTCGCGGTGGGGACGTTCTGGCCCATCGCGGTGAACGCCCGGGAGTCGACCAAGCAGGTCGAGAAGAACCTCGTGTGGGCGGCGCGCATGATGGGGACCAGTGACACGCGGCTGCTGTGGCGGGTCGTCCTGCCCGCTGCGGCGCCCGGCATCGTCACCGGCATCCAGATCGCGCTGCCGCTGTCGCTGATCATCACGTTCGTCTTCGAGATGATCGCGGGCGGCGGCGGCCTCGGCGCGCTCGAGATCGAGGGCGTGCGGTCGTTCCAGTCGACGCAGACGTACGCCGCCATCATCGCCATCATGCTCGTCGGCCTGTTCCTCGACAGGTTGCTGCGGGCAGCGCGCGGCCGGCTGCTGCGCTGGACGTAGGCGGCTTCTTCCTCTCGGCGTTCGCGAAAAGTGAGTCGGGCCGAAACCGGCTGTGCCTCGCGTTAGTTGCTGGACGGGACGTACTCGTTGGTGGCGTACTCGGTGACGTCGAAGCTCTCTTCGAGGAAGCCCATCTCGACGAGCTCGTCCATCGTGGCCTGGAGGCGGTCCATGTCGATGTTGATGTTCTGGCGGTAGTAGTCGTCGTTCGTCAGGAAGAACCCGTCGACGACCTCCTCCGGGAGCTCGAAGTGCTCGGCGGCCATCGAGACGACCTCCGAGCGGTTGTCGTAGCTGTACTCGACGAGCTGCGCGAGGTCCTCGCCGAACAGCTCGATGGCGTCGGACTTGTTGTCGAGAGAGTCGTTGGACGCGACCGTGTACGCGAACGGGTACGCCTCGTCCCAGAGGTCCTGACTGGTGATGACTTCGTTGAACCCCTCGGCGCGCGCGCCGCCCGCGAACAGCGCCGGGTAGATGCCGACGTCGACGCGGCCGTCGTTGATGGCCGACGTGATCGACGGGAACGGGATCTCGACGATCTCGGCGTCGTTGTCGGGGTCGAGGCCGGCGTCGGTGAGCGCCTTCTGGACGACCGCGTGAACGCCCGTCCCCTGGGAGTTCATCGCGATGTTCGCGCCTTCCAGGTCTGCTGCCTCGGTGATGCCCGTGTCCGGCCCGGAGAACAGCGTGAAGCCGTACCACTCGGGGTGGGCGTCCCAGAAGTCCGTCGCGATCATCGAGATGTTCCCGGGGACCGCCTCCTCGCGGACCGCGGACCCGTAGCTCACTGTGGTGAGCAGCGCGAGGTCGACCTCGCCGGCCGCCATCGCGTTCAGCGAGTCCGGCGTGCTCTCGTTGCGCGTGACGCTGAGTTCGTAGCCGTCGCCGGCGTTTGGCATCTCGTCGCGGATCGCCTCGATGTCGAACAGCGACCCGAGGTTCTCGACCGGGACGGTGAACGCCAGCGAGAGGTCCGACGCGCCGCCGCCACCGCCGCCACCGAGACAGCCTGTCACTCCCGTGAGTCCGACCGCCGCGGCTGCGGCGGTGCCACTCTTCAGAAACGTGCGCCTGTTAGTGCTCGTGCGTGCCATCGTACCATCCACCACGCTCAAGTTACAAAAAGATACATGTATATATCGTATCCTATAGTTTCGTCGAGAACGAAAGAGGAGTCGGGTCTGCCGGGCTCTACTCGTTGTTCACGTAGACGACGCCGTCCTCGACGACGACCTCGTACGTCGGGACGACGTACCGGTCGTCCCCGATGTGCTCGCCCGTCTCGATGTCGAACGACCAGCCGTGCCACGGGCACGAGATGATGCACTGGTCGTCGCTGTAGTGCTGGTCGACGCGCTCGCCGGAGCCGCCCCACTCGCCGACGAGCCGCGGCTCGACTTTCCCCTTGCAGACCGGGCCGCCGTCGTGGGGGCACTCGTTGCGCATCGCGAAGAAGTCGCCGTCGGCCTTGACGACGCCGACCTCCGCGCGCCCGACCTGCACGATCTCCGCGTCGCCGTCGTCGAAGTCGGCGGCGGGACCGACCTCGACGCGCTCCTCGGCGCTCACAGGTCGAACACCTCCACGGCGTTCTGCCCGAGAATGTTCTTCCTGTCCTCGTCGCTGAGCATCGGGAGGTCCGTGATGACGCTCGGGCTGTCGAAGTCCCAGTGCGGGTAGTCGGAGGCGTACAGCATGTTCTCCGTGCCGACCATGTCGAAGCAGAGTTCGAGGAGGTCGTTCCGCGCGGAGATCTCCAGGGGCTGTGTGCCGAAGTAGAAGTCCGTGATGTAGTCGCCGGGCTTCTTCTCCAGCAGCGGCGCCTCCTCGGAGCGCTTGAGGTACTCCTCGTTGATGCGGCTGACCAGCCCCGGGATGTACGTCACGCCGGACTCCATGAACACGATTTCGAGGTCCGGGAACTTCTCCGCGACGCCCTGGCACGCCACGCTCACGATCTGGGACATGTTCGATTCGAGGAAGCCCAGCGTGTGCGTCTCGATCATGTCCTGGTAGCCCGCGCGGACGTAGTCGTCCAGCCCGGAGCCGCCGGTGTGGTAGACGACCGGGTAGCCCTCCTCCTCGCAGCGCTCGTAGATGGGGTCGTACTTGCGGTTGCCCAGCGGCGGACTCGCGCCGGCGGTCACCATCACGACGCCCTTGAACGCCTCTTCGTCCTCGATCCGGTCGAGAACGTCCAGCGACGCGTCGATGTCTTGGTACGGCATCGGCGCCAGCCCGTAGATGCCCTCGTCCGGGTCGAGGACTTCTTCGAGCATGTACTCGATGTACCCCTTCACGAACGCCTCGACGCGGCGGTCGTCGGCGCTGACGCCGCCCATCGCCAGAATCAGGTGCGAGATTTGGAGCGTCTCGTCGATGTCGAGGTGGTCCATCCCCTCGACGACGTCCGCCTTCTCGTCGCCGCCGTCGGGGTACTCGGAGAACTCCCGCTCGATCTTCCCGTAGTTGAAGCGGTTCCCCGTAGACGCCGGGAAGAACGCCGCGAGGTTCTGCTTGACGCCGGTGCCGCCCCAGCCGCTCTTCTGGAACTTCGTCTTCCAGGGCTCGGGCATGTACGGCGCGACCTGCGTGAAGGTGTCCGCGTAGTGCCAGTCGCAGTCGACGACGCGGTGCTCGCTGGGGTCGATCATCCGCTGACCACCGCCGTATGAACGGGTAGCATGGGTGTGGAGTAGAGACGGTTTATAATAAATCTTTAGCCAAGTTCTCGCGACGGCGGCCGAATTTGTTCGCTGCCGACGGCCGCCGGGAGTGCCGGCCGCGCCCACCCACTAATTTATTTATCCCCCTTCACAACACGTTACTCGTCGAATGACCGAGAACGAACCAACCGACCACCCAGCCAACGCTGCCGTCAGCGCTGGCGACCCCCGGTTCCTCACGCAGGACGACCTCGCGGTCGACACCCACCAGATCGTGGGGCCGGACGGGTCGTACGACGCCGACGACGTCCCCGACCTCGACGCCGAGCAGTTCCGTGACCTCTACCGCTGGATGGTCACCGACCGCGTGTTCAGCCGACGCATGGTGAGCATCCAGCGTCGCGGCGAACTCGGGACCTTCGGGTCCACCCGCGGCCAGGAGGCCAGCATCATCGGGAGCGCGTACACGCTCCGGCCCGAGGACTGGCTGTACGTCGGGCGCGCGTGGACGCCGATGTTCATGCGCGGCGCCTCGATGGAGGACATGATCCTGTTCTGGCGCGGCATCGAGGAGGGCCAGCAGGCGTTCGCCGAGCAGAACTCCCAGGTCGCCATCTCTATCGGCTCGCACCTTCCGCTGGTTACAGGTCTCGCGTGGGGGATGGACATCCGCGGCGACGACGCCATCGCCACCGCCTATCTCGGCGACGGCGCGACCTCCACGGGCGCCGCCCACGAGGCCATCAACTTCGCGGGCGCGCTCGGCGTGCCGGCGCTGTTCTTCTGTCAGAACAACCAGTACGCCATCTCCCTGTCCGCGGACGAACAGACCGCCGCGAACACGCTCGCGCAGAAGGCCCTCGCCTACGGCATGGACGCCATCCGCGTCGACGGCCAGGACGTCCTCGCCGTCTACGACGCCGTCTCGGAGGCCCGCGAGCGCGTCCGCGAGGGCGAGCCCGTCTTCGTGGAGTCCGTCACGTACCGGCTGGACGCCCACACCACGAGCGACGACCCGACGCGCTACCGGAGCGACGACGAGGTCGACGCGTGGGAGGAGAACGACCCGCTGGAGCGCTACCGCGAGTTCCTGAAAGCCGAGGGGCTCTGGGAGGACATCGACCACGACGCCATCGTGGCGGACATCGAGGCGGAGTTCGACGCCGCGCTGGAGGCCGCCAACGAGTTCGCGGAGCGCGAGATCGTGGAGATCTTCGCGCACGTCTACGAGGAGATGCCGCCGGAGCTCCAGCGCCAGTACGAGGAGTTCGTGGACCTCCTCGACCGCCGCCCGGAGCTGTACGACTACATCGAGCAGCGACCCAAGGGGTGACTCATGCAGGCAACCATCGTAGAAGCAGTCAACGACGCATTGCACACGGAGATGGCGGCCGACGACGACGTGGTCGTCTTCGGCGAGGACGTCGCCGAGAGCGGCGGGGTGTTCCGCGCGACCGACGAGCTCTTAGCGGAGTTCGGCGGCGACCGCGTGGTCGACACGCCGCTGTCGGAGATCGCCATCGTCGGCGCCGCGACGGGGCTGGCGATGTACGGTCTGCGGCCGGTCGCCGAGATCCAGTTCTCGGGGTTCCTGCCGCCGGCGTTCGACCAGCTCGTGACGAACGCGAGCCGGATCAGGTGGCGCACCCGCGGCGAGCTCACGGCGCCGATGGTCGTGCGGATGCCGTACGGCGCCGGCGTGCGCGCGCTCGAACACCACTCCGAGAGCATGGAGGGCGCGTACGCCCACATCCCCGGCCTGAAGGTGGTCGCGCCGAGCACGCCTCACGACACGAAGGGGCTGTTGCTCGCGTCGATCCGGGACCCCGACCCCGTGCTGTTCATGGAACCCAAGCGCATCTACCGGTCGTTCCGCGAGGAGGTCCCCGAGGAGGACTACGAGGTCCCGCTCGGCGAGGCCGCCGTCCGGCGCGAGGGCGAGGACGTCACGGTGATTAGCTGGGGGTCGATGATGCCCGCGACGCTGGAAGCGGTCGACGAACTCGACGCCGACGCGGAGGTCGTCGACCTGCGTACGATCTCGCCGCTGGACACCGAAACGGTCGTGGAGTCCGTCAAAAAGACGGGGCGCGCAGTGGTCGTCCACGAGGGCCCGCGGAGCAACGGCGTGGGCGGGGACGTCGTCGCGCGCATCAACGACGAGGCGCTGATGTACCTCGAAGCCCCCGTCGAGCGCGTCACGGGCTTCGACACGCCCGTACCGCTGCTGTCGATGGAGGACTACTACTTCCCGCACCCGCCGCGCATCCTCGACGCCATCGAGCGCGCGCTCTCCGCCTGAACTCCTACCAGTTCTTAGACAGACGGAAATACTGAAAGGGACAGCCGACGCGTACAGGGTATGGCCGAGCAGACGTTCGAGCTACCGGACCTCGGTGAGGGTATCGCTGAAGGCGAACTCGTCTCCTGGCTCGTCAAGGTCGGCGAGACGGTCGAAGCCGACCAGACGATCGCCGAAGTCGAGACCGACAAGGCGCTCGTGGAGGTGCCGTCCCCGTACGACGGCACCGTCGAAGAGTTCCACGCCGAGGAGGGCGAGACGGTGCCCGTCGACTCCGTCATCGTCACTTTCGACGTGGAGGGCGCACCGGACGACGAGGGAGCAGCCGAGGCCGAAACCGAAGCCGGAGGCGAGGACGACGTGGAGTCCGCCGTCGAGAAGGTCGACGACGAGGCGGGCGACGAATCGGACGAGCGCGTGTTCGCGTCGCCGAGCACGCGAACGCTCGCGCGCGAACTCGACGTCGACCTCGCGGACGTGTCGGGCAGCGGTCCCGGCGGCCGCGTCACGGCCGCCGACGTGCGCGCGTACGCCGAATCCGGCGGGACGCCCGAGCCCGCGGAGCCCGCCGCAGCAGAACGAGGGGAGTCGACGGACGAGGAGCCGGTCGTCGTGGAGAGCGGCGACGGGTCCCGCGACCGGACGCTCGCGATGCCCGCGACCCGCCGGCTCGCCCGCGAGGAGGGCGTCGACCTCAACGACGTGCCCGCGAGCGAGGAGCGCGACGGGGAGGCGTTCGTCACGCCCGAGGACGTCCGGGCGTACGTCGAATCCGACGGCGAGGCTGCCGCTGGCTCGACCGCGAGCGAGGCTGCGTCTGGGGCGTCGTCGGGCGAGCGCGTGCCGTACAGCGGCATTCGGAAGACCATCGGCGAGCAGATGGCGCGCTCGAAGTACACCGCGCCCCACGTCGCCCACCACGACGAGTTCGACGCCGCCGACCTCGTCGCCGTCCGCGAGGAGCTCCGCGGCCCGGCCGAGGCGGAGGGCGTGAACCTCACGTACCTGCCGTTCGTCGTGAAGGCGGTGACGCGCGCGCTCCAGGAGTTCCCGTACCTGAACGCCAGCCTCGACGAGGACGCCGAGGAGATCGTCCTCCACGACGAGTACAACATCGGCATCGCGGTGGCGACCGACGCGGGCCTCATGGTCCCGGTCGTGAAACACGCCGACCAGAAGAGCCTCGTCGAGCTCGCCGCGGAAATCGACGACCTCGCGACTCGCGCGCGAAACCGCGAGCTCGCCCGCTCGGAGATGCAGGGCGGGACGTTCACCATCACGAACATCGGCGTCATCGGCGGCGAGTTCTCCGCGCCCATCATCAACCACCCCGAGGCCGCGATCCTCGCGATGGGCCCCGTCGAGAAGCGCCCGTGGGTCGTCGACGACGAGGTCGTCGCCCGCGAGACGATGCGGCTGTCGATGTCCCTCGACCACCGGCTGGTCGACGGCGCGGAGGCCGCGCAGTTCACGAACCGCGTGCAGGAGCTGCTCGGGCACCCCGCGCGCCTGCTGCTGTAGCTCGGGGAACACGGGGACTTTTAGCGGGGGGCTGCGAAGCGAGTGGTATGGTAATGGGCGACATAGCGACTGGCACAGACGTCCTCGTCGTCGGCGGCGGGCCGGGCGGCTACGTCGCGGCGATCCGCGCCGCGCAGCACGGCCTCGACGCGACGCTCGTGGAGCGCGACGCGTACGGCGGGACGTGCCTGAACTACGGCTGCATCCCCTCGAAGGCGTTCATCACGGCGACGGACCTCGCGCACGAGGCGGACAACGCCGAGGCGATGGGCGTCCGCGCGGAGACGGAAGTCGACATGGCCGCCATGGCCGACTGGAAGGACGACGTCGTCGACCAGCTCACGAGCGGCGTCGAGAAGCTCTGCAAGGCCAACGGCGTCAACCTCGTGGAGGGCACCGCGGCGTTCGAGGACGAGCACACCGCGCGCATCGCCCACGGCGGCAGCGGACAGGGGATGGAGACCATCGAGTTCGAGCACGCCATCGTCGCGACCGGCTCCCGGCCGATCGAGGTTCCGGGCTTCGAGTACGCCGACGACGCCGTCTGGTCGTCGAAGGACGCGCTCGCGACCGACGAAGTCCCCGAGGAACTGGTCGTCGTGGGTGCGGGCTACATCGGGATGGAGCTCTCGACGACGTTCGCGAAAGCCGGGGCCGACGTCACGGTCGTGGAGATGCTCGACGACGTGCTCCCGGCCTACCCCGCGGACCTCACGGACGTCGTGAAGTCCCGCGCCGAGGACCTCGGCATCGACTTCCAGTTCGGCGAGGGCGCCGCCGGCTGGGAGGGCGAGGACGGCGACCTCACCGTCACCACCGAAACTGAAGCCGGTGAGGAGTCGACGTACGACGCGGCGAAGGTGCTCGTGGCGGTCGGCCGCGAGCCCGTCACGGACACCCTCGAACTGGACGCCATCGGACTCGAACCGAACGAGCAGGGCTTCCTCGAGACGGACGACCGGGCGCGGACGGACGTCGAGAACGTCTTCGCCGTCGGCGACGTGGCGGGCGAGCCGATGCTCGCGCACAAGGCCAGCCACGAGGGGATCGTCGCGGCGGAGGTCGCGGCGGGCGAACCCACGGCGCTGGACTACCAGGCCGTCCCGAAAGTGGTGTTCACGGACCCCGAAATCGCGACCGCCGGGCTGACCGAAGCGGAGGCCGCAGAGGCCGGTTTCGACCCAGTCGTCGGCGAGATGCCGTTCCGCGCGAACGGCCGGTCGCTGACGACGGGCAACGACGACGGCTTCGTGCGGATTATCGCCGGCGGCGACGCCGGGTTCGTGCTCGGCGCGCAGATCGTCGGCCCGGAAGCCAGCGAACTCGTCGCGGAGGTCACGCTCGCGATCGAAATGGGCGCGACGCTGGCGGACGTCGCCTCGACGATTCACGCCCACCCGACGCTCTCGGAGGCCGTGATGGAGGCCGCCGAGCACGCCCAGGGGCAGGCGATTCACACGCTCAATCGGTAGGCCCCGCCGCGAGTTCGTATTTCCCGAACGCTTTTCTCGGTGCCGCCGCTCTACCACGTATGGGACAGGAGAACACGGGACCGAAATCCCGCGTGAAGACGGCCGAACGGACGTTCGAGCTCGTGGAGTTCCTGAAGGACGCCGACGGCGCGACGCTGGCGGAGGCCACCGAGGCCGTCAACCTCCCGAAGAGCAGCGTCCACAACTACCTGAAGACCCTCGAACACCGCGGCTACGTCGTGGAGACCGACGGCGTCTACGAGGTCGGGCTGCGCTTCCTCGACCTGGGCGCGTTCGCGCGCACCAAGGTCCCGCTGTACCCGGTCGCCGAGCCCGAACTCGAGACGGTCGCCGAGGAGACCGGGGAGCTCGCGAACCTCCTCGTCGAGCAGGACGGCCGCGGCACGTTCGTCTACCGGAAGAAGGGCGAGAGCGCCGTGAAGATCGACTCCTACAACGGCCAGCAGATTCTCCTGCACACGACCGCCATCGGGAAGGCGATCCTCGCGAACCTCCCGGAGGACCGCGTGGAAGCGATCCTCGACCGCCACGGCCTCCCCGCGAAGACCGACCGCACGATCACGGACCGCGAGGCGCTCTACGAGGAGCTCGAGGAGATTCGCGCGGAGGGGTTCGCCTACGACCACGAGGAGCGCATCCGCGGGCTGAACTGCGTCGCGACGCCGGTGTTCCACGGCGACGAGGTGGCGGGCGCCATCAGCGTCACGGGACCGACGAGCCGGATGTCCGAGGACCGCATCGAGGGCGAGCTCAAACAGCAGCTCCGGAACGCCAAGAACGTCGTCGAGCTCAACCTCTCGCACTCGTAGCTACTCGCGAAATCCGACCGAGGATTACCGAAATGCGAACAACGAACGATGTGAGTCGGCGTTTCTGAAGTAACAACGTGAAATTTGATGACGGAATGGGTTAAAAACTTATCCGGAGGCGCGGTAATTCGTATTTCGGAAACGGGTATCGGGCGGAACGCACCCCCTCAGCTCGCGGGCTGGACGGCTCCGAGTAGTCGTTCCGCCGCTCCGCAGTCTTGCGTTCTCCGAATCGGAATCTTTCGCGGAATCACTACGGGAAGGCAGACCACCCCGATCAGAGCGGCGTTCGAGCCGCCAGACACGATTCGTATTATACGAATCAAAATCCCAGAACCACAGATGAGGATAACAGAGTTACTTTTGTTATTTTATGCCGGCCGTGTTCACACACGCGAAGAGGAGACGATAATCCAATCGAGGGCGACTATCGACGCCGATCGTACAGTTTCTACGGAGTGAATCGGACAAACACCGAAGCAACGGTTGACAATAACAAACATGGTTCCTGTCGTTGTTCGGAGATGACGGGCGATTTTTCTCGGGCTGGGGCGTGACGAGCCGGAGCGGCGTTTTCGAGGGAAGAGACTGTATTTGACGTGGACAAACGCAGATGGGTCGGTGCGACGCGCGATCAGACGACGGGTCAGGCGTAGCCGTCGCCGGTCTGGAGGTTGACCTCGATGATGTTCGCGTACTCCTTGACCATTCTCGGAAGCTCCTCGGTGAACCGCTCGCCCTCCATCCGGCTCGCGGGCGCGGAGATGCTGAGTCCGCCCAGCACCTCGCCGTCCGGACCCACGATGGGGCTGCCGACGGCGCGAATCCCGAGCAGGTCCTCCTCGTCGTTGACGGCGTAGCCGCGCTCGCGAACGCGTTCGAGTTCCGCCTCGAACTCCTCGCGGTCGGTGATCGTGTGGCGAGTCCGTTCCGGCAGCCCGTGCTGGTCGAGTAGCGCGTCTAGCTCGTCCTCGTCGAACTCCGAGAGGATGGCCTTCCCGACCGCCGAGTAGTGGAGGTGCCGTCCCATCTGCTCGCGGTTCTTCATGAAGAGTTCGCGGCCGACCGCTCGCTCGCCGAACGACTCGTACAGCGGCGACTCCATGCCGTTCTCCTCGGTGTGGAGGTGGACGCACTCCCCGGTCTTCATCGCGAGCTCGTCGACCTCGCTCTTCGCGGCGCGGTACAGCGGCCGGCTGTTCCGGACGTACTCGCCGAACGTGAGGAACTGCTGGCCGAGCGCGTAGCTGTCCCCGCGGTGCTCGACGAACCCGTGCTCGCGCAGCGTCGCGAGGTGGGTGTGGAGCGCGCCCTTCGAGAGCTCGACTTCGTCGGCCAGCTCCGAGAGCGTCGCGCCGTCGAGGCGGCGGAGCTCCTCGAGGACGCCGATGGCGCGGTCCACCGACGTTATCGTCCGCCGCTCCGTGTCGTCCGTTGCCATACACGTTCGTTCGCGGGCAGCGACATATACTTTTTGACGCACTCAAACGGAGCGCGATATTTTCGACTGGCCGGCGTCCGTCTGGCTGGAAGCAAGACTTATACGTCGTTTCCACGCTTTCCGTGTATGGACCGGGAGACAGCCGAGCCGACAGTCACAGAACCGTCCGGCGAGGCGGCCCGCGAGTGGATCGCCGCCCACCGCGAGGTCGCCGCGCCGAGCGAACACTCCCACGAGTTCGTCTGGGACGTCACCGCCGACGCCGAGGGCCCGTTCGTCACGGACCTCGACGGGAACGTGCTGATGGACTTCACGTGCCACATCGGCGCCGCGCCGCTCGGGTACAACAACCCCAAAATCATGGACGAGCTCCGGGAGTTCGACCTCGTCGACCCGCTGAAGATCGCAGGTCAGGACTTCTACTTCGGGAGCGGCACGGTCGACGACCCGGAGTTCCCGGGGTCGACACAGCTCATGCAGAAGCTCACCGAGGTGTCGAGCCAGTACGGCCTCGACACCGTCTTCCTCTCGAACTCCGGCGCGGAGGCCATCGAGAACGCGATGAAGGCGGCCTACGACGCCTGCGAGGCCCCGAAGTACGGCATCACGTTCACGGGCGCGTTCCACGGCCGCACGCTCGGCACGCTGTCGCTGACGCGCTCGGGCAGCGTCTACACCCGGAAGTACCCCGAGATCGCGAGCGTCCGCGAGGTGCCGTTCTGCGCGTGCGACGGCGACTGCACCTGCGGCTTCTGGGCGGGCGACGAGTCCCGGCTCGAAGCGATGCTCGGCCCGAACGGCCACATCGACCCGCGCGAGGTGGCGTTCCTCGTGCTCGAACCGATTCAGGGCGTCGGCGGCTACCGCTTCCCGAACGAGGACTTCGCCCGCGAGGTCGGGCGCGTCTCCGAGGAGTACGACATCCCGCTCATCGTCGACGAGATTCAGACCGGCGTCGGGCGCTCCGGGTCGATGTGGGCCTCGGACCACTACCCCTTCGAGCCGGACTTCATCACGTCCGCGAAGGCCCTCAGGGTCGGTGCAACGGTCGGGAAGTCGGAGCTGTTCCCCGAGGAGAAGAATCGCTTAGGCTCGACGTGGGGCGGCGGCGACATCGTCTCCGCGATGCAGGGCGTGTTCACGCTCGAAGCCATCGAGGAGTACGACCTCATGGAGAACGCCGAGGTACGCGGCGGCCAGCTCGCCGACCGGCTCGTCGACGCCGACCACGCGTGCGTCGAGGACGTCCGGAACCTCGGGCTGCTCGTCGCCGTCGACTTCGACACCAGGGAGCGCCGGAACGACGTGGTCGCGGCGGCCTTAGACCGCGGGCTGCTCACGCTCGGCTGCGGGCACAAGACGCTGCGCCTGCTCCCGCCGCTGGACGTCACCGAGCGAGAGGTCGACCTCGGCGCGTCGCTGCTGAACGAGGCCGTCGCGGAGGTCGACGATGAGTGACGCGCCCGACGTGGTCGTGTTGCGCGAAGGCACCGAGGGCCTCGGGATGGCCGAGTACGCCGACGCCATCCGCGAGCGCCTCCCGGACGCGGACGTCCGGCACGCCCGCACGCCCCACGAGGAGCGCGAGCTCGTCGAGAATGCGCCAGTCGTCACGGGCGTCGACATCGACGAGGACGTTCTGGACGCCGCCGGAGAACTGGAGCTGTTCGCCTGCGCGTTCGCCGGCACCGGCCACCTCCCCAACGAGGCGCTGGAGGCGGCGGGCGTCACGGTCACGAACGCGGGCGGGATTCACGCGCCCGGCATCGCCGAGCAGGCAATCGGGAACATCCTCGCGTTCGCCCGGAACCTCCACGAGGGATGGCGGCGCAAGCAGCACCGCGAGTGGCGGCACTTCCAGTCCTACGAGCTGACGGACTCGACGGTCACCATCGTCGGCCTCGGCTCCATCGGGCAGGCGCTCGCTCAGCGCCTCCAGGGCTTCGAGGTTGACACCATCGGCGTGCGGTACACGCCCGAGAAGGGCGGCCCCACGGACGAGGTCATCGGGTTCGAGGACCGCGCGTTCCACGACGCGCTCGCACGGACCGACTACCTCGTCGTCGCGTGCCCGCTCACCGACCTCACGCGCGGGCTGATTGCCGAGGCGGAGATCGCGACGCTTCCCCCGCACGCGGTCGTCGTGAACACGGCGCGCGGGCCGATTGTCGACACCGACGCCATCGTGGACGCCCTCCAGACGGAGAGCCTGCGCGGCGTCGCCCTCGACGTCACCGACCCCGAGCCCCTGCCCGAGGACCACGTGCTCTGGACGCTGGAGAACGCGCTCATCACGCCGCACACGGGCGGCCACACGCCGAAGCACTGGGACCGCCTCGCGGACATCCTCGCGCACAACTACGACGCGCTGGAGTCCGGCGCGGCCCTCGAAAACGTCGTGTTGCGCCCCTAGACGACGAAGAGGTCGCGGCCGAAGTCCGCGAGCGTCTCCGCGCCGTTCTCCGTGATGTGGATGGTCTCGCTGATCTCGACGCCGAAGTCGTCGAACCAGATGCCGGGAATCACGTGGAACGTCATCCCGGGTTCGAGCACGGTGTCGTCCTCGGGCCGCAGGCTGACCGTGTGCTCGCCCCAGTCCGGCGGGTAGCCGACGCCCGTGGAGTAGCCGAGCCGCGAATCCTTCTCGATGCCGTGCTTCGCGATGGACTCGCTCCAGACGGCTTCGGCCTCGGCCGCGGTCATCCCGGGCTGAATCCGGTCGAGCGTGGTTTCGAGGCCCTCGATGACGACTTCGGCGGTCTCGGCCATCTCCGGGGAGGGCTCGCCGACGGTGAGCGTGCGCGCCATCGGGCAGTGGTAGCGGTGCTTGCAGCCCGCGAGCTCCACGATGACGGGGTCACCCTCCTCGAACTCGCGGTCCGACCACGAGAGGTGCGGGGTGCCCGTGTAGTCCCCGGAGGGCATCAGCGGGACGATAGCGGGGTAGTCGCCGCCGAACTCCTCGGTGCCGCCGATGAGGCCCTCGTAGATGGCGGCCGCGGCGTCGGACTCGCGGACGCCCTCCGCGATGGTGTCGACGGCGGCCTGCATCCCCGTCTCCGCGAGCTCCGCGGCCTGCCGCATGTAGTCGAGTTCCGCGTCGGACTTCTTCAGGCGTACTTGGTTCACGAGCAGCGTCGCGTCCTGCACGTCGGCCTCGGGGAGCTGGTCGGTGAGCCGAGCGTGCGAGCGCGCCGTGTAGTAGTACGCGTCCATCTCCACACCGAGTGTACGGTCGTCGTAACCGTACTCCTCGATGACGGCGGCGACGTAGTCCATCGGGTGCTTGTCGTGGGGGGACTGGACGTAATCGTCCGTGTACGAGAGCACGTGCTCGTCGTCCATCCACGTCGTCACCTCCGCGGACTTGGCGTCCATCTCGCGGCCCACCCACACGGGGTCGTGGTCGAGCGTGACGAGCACGCCCTGGTGGACGTAGAACGACCACGACTCGTAGCCCGTGAGGTAGTTCATGTTCGCCGGGTCGGTGACGAGGACGGCGTCGAGACCCGCCTCGCGCATCCGCTCGCGGGTCCGCTCGACACGTCGTGTGTACTCGCTGGTCGGGAACGGAGCTAGCTCGCTCATCTGTCTCACTCGAATCTCGCGGACTGTTCGCATAAACTTTGCCCGCGGGCCCGCCGTGATTGTCGTTACCAAGCTATTTGTGGACGTACTGTGTGAGCGCAGATATGGCAGGACCGCCTATCCACGAACTGCACTTCGCACAGGAGCCGTCCGTCGACGAGGTCCCCGGGCCGCAGTCCCGGAAACTGCTGGAGAAGCAGGTCGACGTCGACAGCAGCGCGGTCGCGTACCCGGACAACATCCCGCTCGCGTTCGCGGAGGGGAAGGGCGCGACGCTGAAGGACGCCGACGGCAACGTCTATCTGGACTTCTTCGCGGGCATCGGCGTCTACAACGTCGGCCACGCGAACCCCTACGTCAACGACGCCGTCCACGAGCAGATCGACAAGCTCACGCACGCCGTCGACTTCCCGACCCAGCCCCGCATGGACCTCATCGACAAGCTCGACGAGATCGCGCCCGACGGCCTCGCGGGCAACAACCGCGTCGTCTTCGGCGGGCCGACGGGCAGCGACGCCGTCGAGGCGTCCATCAAGCTCGCGAAGTACAACACGGGCGGCAGCGGGCTGCTCGCGTTCCGGAACTCCTACCACGGCGCCACGTCGGGCGCGATGAGCATCACGTCGAACAAGAAGTTCAAGAAGCCGTACGCGCCGCTGCTCCCTGACGTCGTGCACGCGCCGTTCCCGTACCCGTTCCAGGAGGACCGCGACCCCGAGGCGTCCGTCGAGCGCGCGCTCGAAGAGGTGCGGGCCATCGTCGAGGAGCCGTACGGCGGCCTCTCCGACCCCGCGGGCATCTTCGTCGAGCCGATCCAGGGCGAGGGCGGCGTCGTCGTCCCGCCGGAGGGGTTCCTCTCGGGGCTGCGGGACATCGCCGACGAGAACGACCTGCCGCTGATGTTCGACGAGATCCAGGTCGGCCTCGGCCGCACCGGCGAGTGGTGGGGCTGCGACCACTTCGACGTCTCGCCGGACATCATGACGTCCGCGAAGGCGCTCGGCGGGAACGGCCAGCCGCTCTCGGGCACGATGTACCGCGAGGACCTCGACACGTGGGGGCCGGGCGACCACGCGGGCACGTACCGCGGCCACGTCCCCGCGATGGTCGGCGGCCTGCGCGCCATCGAGTACATCCAGGACCACGACCTCCTCGACCACGCGACGGAGGTCGGCGAGTACATCCGCGGTCGCCTGCGGGACGCGGGCGACGGCGACCCGGGGCTCGGGGAGGTCCGCGGGAAGGGCCTGTTCGTCGGCGCGGAGTTCGTCGACGAGCACGGGGAACCCGACGACGACCGCGTGGAGGCGATCCAGAAGTACTGCTACGAGCACGGCGTCCTCGTGTGGACGGCGGGCCAGTACAGCAACGTCCTGCGGCTGCTCCCGCCGCTCGTGCTCACCCAGGAGCAGGCCGAGGTCGGCACGGAGATCATCGCGGACGCCATCGAGGCGACCGCGGACGGCCATGCCTGACGCCGAGCGGCTGCGCGCGCTCAGACGCGACCTCCACCGGTTCCCCGAGCCAGCGTGGCGTGAGTTCCGGACGACCTGCCGGCTCGTCGAGGAACTCGAAGCCGTCGGTGTGGACGAGCTCCACGTCGGCCCAGACGCGCTGGCGACCGAGGAACGGATGGCCGTCCCCGACGACGACGACCTCGCGGACTGGTTCGAGCGCGCCCGCGAGGCGGGAGTGGACGAGTCCGTGCTGGAGCGATTAGCGGGGGGTAACACGGGCCTCGTCGCGCGCCTGGACTGCGGCGACGGCCCGCACGTCGGCCTGCGCGTGGACATCGACGGGCTGTTCATCGAGGAGTCGGAGAGCGACAGCCACGCGCCAGTCCGAGAAGGGTTCCGCTCGGAGACCGGCGAGTCGATGCACGCGTGCGGCCACGACGGCCACATGACCATCGGCGTCGGCGTCGTCGAAGCCGTCAAAGAAAGCGACTTCGCGGGGACGCTGACCGTGTTCTTCCAGCCCGCGGAGGAAGCCTCGGGCGGCGGGAAGCCGATGGCCGAGAGCGAGCACGTCGAGGGTATCGACTACCTGTTCGCGGTCCACCTCGGGCTCGGCCACCCCACGGGCGAGGTGGTCGGCGGCATCAGGAAGCCGCTCGCGATGTGCCACGTGGAAGCCACATTCAGGGGCGAGTCCGCGCACGCCGGGAAGGCGCCCAACGAGGGTCGGAACGCGATTCAGGCCGCAGCGACGGCCATCCAGAACGCGTACGGAATCCCGCGGCACGCCGACGGGATGACCCGCGTGAACGTCGGGCGGATCGAGGGCGGGACGTCCAGCAACGTGATCGCCGAGCGCGCGAACCTGCTCGCGGAGGCGCGCGGCGAGACGACCGAACTGATGGCGTACGCCCGCGACGAGCTGGAGCGAATCTTCGAGAGCGCCGCGGGGATGCACGGCTGCACGGTGGACTTCGACGTGGTGAGCGAGTCGCCGCGCGCGGACAGCGACCCCGCGCTGGCGTCGCTCGTCGCCGACGTCGCGGACGGCGACGACCGCGTGGACAGCGTGCTGAAGCACGCGGACTTCGGCGCCAGCGAGGACGCCACGTTCCTGATGGAAGCGGTGCAGGAGCAGGGCGGGCTGGCGACGTACGCAATCGTCGGCACTGACCACCCGGGCGCGCACCACACGCCGACGTTCGACGTGGACGAGCGCTCGCTCCCCGTCGCCGTGGACGTATTGGCCAAATCCATCGAGCGCGTGGCCGACGGCGGGCTTTAGGCGCCAGCTAATCCCGGCGTCCCGCGCTACGTCGACAGCGAGACGATGGTGGTGCCGACGACGACCACGGCAGCGGCGGCGACGAGCCGCGGCGTGACGCGTTCGAGGCGCTGGGGGATCACGAGCGCCGAGAACGCGAGCACGAGCAGCGGCGCGGTCTGGAAGATGGGGACGACCACGACCACGGGCAGCAGCGCGAGCGCGGCGAAGTAGCCCGCGAGCGCGAGCGTGCTGCCGAGCCCGCAGACGACGTACAGCCTCACCGGGCCGGCGCGGACGTCCGGCAGCGTGACGGCGTGGGTGGCGCGGGCGTACGCGCCGTACCCGATTGTGGCGGCCGTCGACATCACGGCGAGGCCGACGAACGGGGACGGCCCCTCCGCGAGCCCGGTCTTCACGAAGACGGGTTCGACGCCGAGCGCGAGCGCCGACACCAGCGGCAGGACGAGCGCCGCGCCGGCTTCCCGGAAGCCGACCTCGTCGCCGCCGCGGGCGGTGTCGTAGGAGACGACCGCGACGCCGACGACGACGAACACGATGCCGGCGGCGTGGACGGGCGTCAGCGTCTCGCCGAGGAACGCGACCGCGAACACCGCGGAGAACAGCGCCGCCGTCGAGACGACGGGCGCGGTCCGGGACGCGCCGATGGCGGTGGTGCTGGCGAACTGGGCGACGCGCGCGACCAGCGACCCGGCGAACCCGGCCGCGGCGAACGACCCGACCGCGAGCGGCGTCAGCCCGTAGTCGGGGTAGAACCACACCGCCGCGGCGGGAACCACGACGACGACGTTCGTCGCGAGCGCGACGACCATCGCCGCGGCCACCGAGCCCTCGTCGTGGTCGGTGGCGAGGCGGACCGCGACGTACTGCAGCGCCCAGCCGGCGGCGCCGGCGACGGCGAGCGCGATTCCGAGCGGCGCGTTCACGTACCTCACACTATTCCGTGGTGTCTTGGTCGTTCCGGCGCGTCGGGCGCAACACCTATTACACCGGTCCACGGTACGGTACTTCATGGCACGTTCTGACGGGGTCGTCCCCCCAGAGGTAGCCGACCTGCTCACCCCCTATCCGGGGTACAGTATCGGCGTCGAGGACGAATACGACACGAACGTCGGCGAGATCATCACCGACGCCCGCGAGGCCGACAGCGCCGACGTCGGGCTCGTCGGCATTCCCTTCGACACGGCCTGCGTGGCGGGACCGCGAGGCTCCCGACTGGGCCCAGAAGGCGTCCGCGAGGACATGACGCACGGCACCTGCTACAACCCCGAAATCGACGTGGACATCAGCGAGGGCATCGACGTCGTCGACTACGGCGACGTGGACGTCGTCCACACGGAGGTGCTGCCGACTCACGAGCGCGTCGAGCGCGTGCTCACCGCCGTCACCGAGGACGGCGTCGTGCCGTTCAGTATCGGCGGCGACCACTCGCTGACGTACCCGACGGCGAAGGCGATGATGAACGCCGTCGACGGCCAGGTCGGCGTCGTCAACGTCGACGCACACCACGACGTCCGCCACTCCCACGGCGGCGAGCTCTCCTCGGGGACGCCGTTCCGGCGGCTACTCGAAGACGACAGCGGTCAGCTCGACGGCGAGAACTTCGTGGAGCTCGGGCTCTCGGGCTGGCACAACTCGAAGTACTACGTCGACTGGGTGCGCGACGTCGGCGCGGAAGTCATCTCCGCGCGCGACGTCCACAAGGACGGCGTCGACGCTGCCGCCGAGCGCGCACTCGACGCGGCGACCGACGGCACGGACGCGGTGTTCGTCTCCGTGGACATCGACGTGCTCGAAGCCGGGGACGCGGCGGGAACGTGCGCGCCGAGTCCGGGCGGACTACAGCCCTGGCAGCTGCTCGAACTCGTCTACCAGCTCGGCCGCCACGACCTCGTCCGCGGCGGCGACCTGATGGAGGTCGCGCCGCCGCTGGACTCGACTGGCGCGACGACCGCCATCGGCGCGGCCGTCGCGACGCAGTTCCTCGGCGCGCGCAAGGACGCCTCCCGGTAGGCGCGCGCTCGACGACCGCCGTAATTGGCCGCGCCGCCGCGTTAAATTTGGACGCCGGACTGCGAATGTTTCTCGGTTCCCCGTCGAACCCGCGTCCTCCCCTCCAGTTCGCGCCAAAATTATATATACCAGGTCTAACAATACAGTGTGAGAGACAATGCCAGACAGTGATTCCGGTCTCGACAGTAGCGACCGTCGGACGTTCCTCAAAGTCGGTGGCGCCAGCGCCATCGGGATGGCCACCCTCTCGGGGTGTCTCACCGGTGGCGGCGACGGTGACGGCGCCGGCGACGGCGACGGGAACGGCGACACAACGACCGAGGACAGCGGCGGGAACGGCGGCGACGGGACCACCGAAGACGACGGCGACGCGATGGACTTCGGCGGCGCGGAGCTCGACGTCATGCTCAACGTCGGCGCCATCTCCACCGTCCACCAGGAGCACCTCATCCCGCGCGTCGAGGAGAAGTACAACCTCAACATCAACACCACGACCGCGGTCACCACCGAGCAGCTGACCCAGGTGGAGGCGAACCCGGAGAGCCCGCCGGACGTCCTCATTCCGGACGTCATCGGCATCGAGCGGGCGTCCCGCGAGGAGTGGCTCGAACCGCTCACGGACCACACGGACATGGTCCCGAACGTGGAGGGGATCTACGACAAGTTCGTGCACTACGACGGCGCCGGCGCCTCCTGGGAGGTCGGCGAAGTGCTGCCCGTCATCAACACCCAGATGTGGGACTCGACGCCGTCCTCGCACGCGGAAGTGATGCAGAACTCGAACTCCACGGCGGTCGTCCCGTTCTCGTGGTCCGGCGGCCCCTACCTCCTGCTGATGGCGTCCGCCATCGCCACCGGCGAGCCGTACAACTCCCAACTCGACGTCGACGCCGGCTTCGACTGGCTCGAGGAGAACTTCGCGCCGAACGTCAGCTCCGAGTACGGCGGCGTCGCGTCCGCGAAACAGCAGCTCGCCAGCGGGAACGTCGACACGCTGAACCTGTTCTGGGACTACATGGTCTTCGACATGTTCCAGAACGACCAGCCCATCGACCCGCTGTTCCGCCTCGACCCGGCCGGCATCGCGTTCGCGGAGTCGGTCGCCGTCACGCGGAACGCCGACAACATGGACGCCGCGCTCGTCTACGCCAACGAGTGCCTCTCCCCGTCGTTCCAGGAGACGGCCTCCGAGCAGATGGGCTGCGGTGTCACCCACGAGGACGCCACCGTCGCGCCCGCCGCCGAGGAGTTCGGCGCGACCACGTCCGACGAGTTCGACCAGCTCGCGTTCCCGGACTTCCAGTACATCTGGGAGAACCGCAGCGACTGGTCCGAGCGGTACAACTCCATCTTCTGACCTCTCCACACAGCTTTGACACCCACCATGGAACCCCCCGACGGCACTGGTACCGGAGCCGCCATCGAGTACAACGGCGTCACCAAGGAGTACGGCGACCTGACGGCGGTCGACGACGTCTCCTTCGAGGTCGAGGACGGCGAGCTCCTCGCGCTGCTCGGCCCGTCCGGGTCGGGGAAGACGACGACGCTGCGGATGCTCGCCGGCTTCGAGAAGCCCACGTCGGGCACCATCTCGCTCGCGGGCGACGACGTCACGCACGTCCCGACGCACAAGCGCGACACGGGGATGGTGTTCCAGGACTACGCGCTGTTCCCCCACATGACCGTCGGGGAGAACATCGCGTTCGGGCTCAAGCGACAGGACTTCCCGAAGGACGAGATCCAGGACCGCATCAGCGAGGTGCTGGAGATGGTCGACCTCGGCGGGTACGCGGACCGCAACCCGAAGAACCTCTCGGGCGGCCAGCAGCAGCGCGTCGCGACCGCACGCGCCATCGCCATCCAGCCGGAAGTGCTGTTGATGGACGAGCCGCTGGGCGCTCTCGACAAGAAGCTCCGCGACCAGCTCGAAGTCGAGCTCACGGAGCTCCAGAAAGACCTCGGCATCACCACCCTCTACGTCACCCACAACCAGGAGGAGGCGCTCACCATCGCGGACCGCATCGCGGTGATGAACGAGGGCCAGATCGAGCAGATCGCGCCCCCCATCGAGGTGTACGAGGAGCCAGCCACGGAGTTCGTCGCGGACTTCATCGGCGACACCAACTTCCTCGAGGGCGACCTCCGCGAGACCGCCGACGGCCGCGTCGTGCTCACCGTCGGGGACACCGACATCGGCGTGAACACGACCGGCGTCCCGGCGGACGGCGAGGGTGCGGTCTTCGTCCGGCCGGAGAAGATGAACGCCCGCGAGCCGGGGTTCAGCGACGACTCGCTGAACACGCTCGCCGGCCGCATCGAACGCCGGCTGTTCCTCGGGTCGAAGGTCCGGTACTTCGTCGACTCCGGCGGCCGCGAGGTCGTCGTCGACGACGCGAACCAGCACGCCACGACACTCTACGGGCCCGGCGACGACGTCGTGCTCGCGTGGAGCATCGAGGACACGCGGCTCGCACACGGGTGATTCCCGCGTGGCACGCAAACAATCGGAGTCGGGCGTGAACCGCGGCCAGTCCGAGTCGACGCTCGGCCGCGTCAACGAGGGGCTCTCGGGCGTGCTCCGGAAGTACAGCGACACCCGGTTCGGGAAGTACGCGCTCATCGGCCCGACGCTACTCGTCGTCGCGGTGCTGATGATATTCCCGACGCTCATCCTGCTGAGCTACAGCTTCAACCCCTACGACCAGGGCGCGATTGGTGCGGGCGTGACGCTCGCGCACTACGTGCGGGCGTTCACGAGCGCGCTCTACCAGGAGACGCTCATCCGCACCGTGAAGATCGCGCTCGCCGTGACGATCATCGACTTCGCGCTCGGCTTCCCGCTCGCGTACGCCGCCGTGCGGAAGGGCGGCTGGATGGGCAAGCTCATCGTCATCGCGACGCTCGCGCCGCTGACCATCGACCTGGTCGTGCGCTCGTTCGGCTGGTTCATCCTGCTGAACGGGTCCGGCGTGATCAACTCCACGCTGGTCGCGCTCGGAATCGTCTCCCAGGGGAACACGCCCCAGCTGCTGTTCAACGAGACGGGCATCATCATCGGGCTCTCGCACGTGATGTTGCCGTTCATGGTGTTCCCCATCATCAACGTGATGCACACCATCCCGAAGGAACTGGAGGAGGCCGCACAGAACCTCGGCGCGAACCGCTTCACGGTGTTCGCGCGGGTGCTCGTGCCGCTCGCGCTCCCCGGTATCAGCGCGGGCGTGCTCATCACGTTCGTCGTCTCGCTGGCGTCGTACGTGACGCCGGCCCTGCTCGGCGGCGGCGTGCGGGTCGTCCCCGTCGTCATCACGGAGACGTTCACGTCCACGAGCAACTGGCCGTTCGCGAGCGCGCTGTCGATGATACTGGTCGCGGTCGCGCTGCTGGTCATCGTCGGCTACCAGCGCGTCCTCAAACAGATGGAAGGCGTGGGGGGTGTCTGAGATGGCGACGTCAGACGACTCCTCGCGCTCGCTGCGCGTCGACTGGCTGGTCCAGCGGGCGACCACCGTCGGCTACGAGGCGCTGCTGTACGGGACCATCCTGTTCCTGCTCGCGCCGCTGGTCATCGTCGTCATCATCTCCTTCCAGGAGTCCGCGTACGCGACGTGGCCGCCGCAGGGGTTCACGCTCGACCACTACACCGGGCTGCCGGGCCAACTGGGTTTCCTCGGCGTCGAGGAGGCGTTGCTCACCAGCCTCGAGCTCGCGATCGCCACCGGCGTCGTCTCGACGGTGCTCGGCGCGCTCGCGGCGTTCGCCATCGTCCGGTACGACTTCAAGTACCAGACGACCCTGGAGACGGTGCTCATCTCGCCGCTCATCTACCCGTGGATCGTCGTCGGGCTGTCGCTGCTGCTGTTCATCAACCGCATCGGCACCGCCCTCGGCGTTGCCATCGAGCTGTCGTTCTGGACGCTGCTCGTCGGCCACGTGATGTTCACGCTGCCGTACCCGATTCGGACGATCGGCGCGAGCCTCCAGAACTACGACCACTCGCTGGAGGAGGCCGCGCAGAACCTCGGCGCCACCGAACTGGAGTCGTACCTCCGGGTCACGGTGCCGCTGATTCAGCCCGGCCTGATGAGCGGGTTCGTCTTCGCGTTCATTCTATCCTTCAACCAGTACATCATCTCCCTGTTCCTCTCCGGGTCGGAGACGACGACGATGCCGCTGGTGTTGTTCAGCCTGTTCTACAACACCGCGCCCGCGACGCTGGCCGCCATCGCGACGCTGCTGATGGCCGGCGTGCTCACCGTCATCTTCGTCATGGAGTACCTCTTCGGCATCAGCGACTTCATGTGAGTCGCTGAGCCGCCGTCTCCGCTCGCTCGCGCCCGTACCAGGTCACGTCTTCACGTACCAAAGAGACATATATCCGGTCACGCATGGTGCTACCATGAGCGGGAGACCGACACTGCCGGACAGCACGGACGTAGTGGTCGTCGGCGGCGGCATCATGGGCGCCGCGGCGGCGTACTTCCTCGCGGCGGACAGCGACCGCGACGTGACGCTCGTCGAGCGCGACAGCATCGGCTCGGGGTCGACGGGCGACTCGTCGGCGATTCTGCGCCACCACTACGGCGACGACGAGATCTACACCGACATGGCCCACTGGAGCCACGAGTTCTTCCGGGCGTTCGAGGACGAGACCGGCCAGCCCATCGCGTACGCCGGCAGCCCGCTCGTGCGCTTCGGCGAGGAGGGCACGGAGGTCGGCGACTACGCGGCCGCCGGCTACGACGTGCTCGCCGAGCGCGACATCCCCGTGTCGTGGGTCGAGCCAGAGGAGTTCCCCGAGCAGTACCCGATGTACGACGGCCTCGACGACTACGACTTCGCGGTCAGCGACGACAGCGCGGCGTACTCGGACGGCACGGACGCAGCCAACGGGTTCGCGCGTGGCGCGGCCGAGGAGGGCGCGACGGTCGTCACGGGCGTCGGCGTCGAATCCATCGACACCGAGGACGGCGCGGTCGCGGGCGTCGAGACCGAGAACGGCTACGTCGAGTGCGAGGACGTCGTCGTCGCCGCCGGCCCGTGGACGCCCGAACTCGCCGCGGACGTCGGCGTGGACGTGCCGATTACCCCGACCCGCGAGCAGGTCGTCATCCTCGACCCCTCGGACGACTACGTCGAGGAGTTCCCGGACCTGACGCCGACGACGAGCATGCCGGGCGGCGAGTGGTACCTCCGCCCGGACTTCGGGGACAACGTCCTCGTCGCCACCCACTACCTCACCGAGGAGACCGACCCCGACAGCTACGACGACACGCCCGACGAGGAGACGCTGCTGGAGCTCACGGACCTCGTCACGGAGACGATGCCCGGCCTCGAGGACGCCGGCATCCAGGGCCAGTACTGCGGCGTCTACTCCACGACGCCCGACCACGACTTCGTCATCGACGACGCCGGCCCCGTCGGCTGCTATCTCGCCTGCGGGTTCTCCGGCCACGGCTTCAAGCACGGGCCCGCGGTCGGCCGCATCGTCCGCGACCTCGTGGTCGATGGGGATACGGGCCTCGTGGACGTCGACTACTTCGCGCTCGACCGCTTCGAGGAGAACCCCGCAGGCCACGGGATGCCCGCCGACAACATCTGAGCGATGGCAGACGCCGACGCCGTCCGCCGGCTCGCGGACATGACCTGGCAGGAGGTCGAGGCCGCCGTCGAGGAGACCCAGACGATGCTCCTGCCGGTCGGCAGCACCGAGCAGCACGGCCACCACATGCCCCTCGGCGTGGACGTCTACATGCCGGAGGCCATCGCCGAGCGCGTCGCAGAGCGCACGGGCTGCCTGCTCGCGCCCCCCGTCTGGTACGGCGTCAGCCCCCACCACACGTTCAAACCGGGGACGTTCACCGTCGAGAGCGAGACGTTCCAGCACTACGTCCGCGACGTCTGCACGTCCGCGGCGGAGTGGGGCGTCGAGAACGTCCTGCTCGTGAACGGCCACTACCTCGTACAGGACCCCGAACTCGACGTGGTCGTCCGCGAGCTCACCACCGAGCACGGGCTGCGGGCGTTCCACGTCCCCCTGATTTCGGTGTTCGAGGACGCCGCGACGGCCGTCCGCACGAGCGACGTCTCCTTCCACGCCTCCGAGTTCGAGACCAGCCTGATGCTGGAGCTGTTCCCGGAGCTCGTGGACATGGACCGCGCGGAGGCCGTCGACGTGCCCGACGACGCGCTCCCGCTGACCGACTACGACGCGTACGGCGACAACCGCGTCGGCTGGGCGCTGTCCGCCGAGCGCATGAACGCGCTCACGCACACGGGCAACCTCGGCGACCCGACGGTCGCGACCCGCGAGAAGGGCGCGGAGATGGTCGAAGACGCGGTCGCGAACATCACGCACCTCGTGGACGCGCTCGCCGGCCTCGACCCGCCAGACGCCGCGGAGTAGCTGGCAGTCGTCCCCGAGACGGGTTCTTCGACCAGTCAGGTCTCGTCGTCGAGCCACGCCGTCTTCGCGTCCTCGACCGACTCGCCGACCTTCCGTCCCCGGTAGCCGAATATCTCGCCGTACCCCGACTGCGACATCAGGACCGGAACGAACGGCTCGTCGGCGAGGAGGAACCCCTCCTTCGATTTCGCGTACGCTTCTCCCGCCTCGACTCGCTCGAAGTTCCGCGCGAGCAGTTCGTACGATTCGTCCCCGGACGGCTTCTCGACTCTGTCGTCGATCTCGAAGTAGTTCGTCACGGGCGCGTGCATCGGCGGCTCCTCCGAGAGCGCGCCCTCGTTGTCGAGGAACGCCCGGATCAGCATCTCGGCTTTCGCGACCGCGTTCGGTTGCTGGACCTTCCCCGCCTCTATCGAGACGACGTGGCCAGTCGAACAGAACGAGCCGTCGACGACCGACGCCTCGTTGACGACGTACGTGATCGGTAGCTGTGAGACGATCTCCAGCGAGCGAGAGTTCCCCTCCGAGACGAACGCGACCGGCTCGTGGGTCGCGTGGGTCGTGTGGAAGGAGATGGTATCGCAGTCGGCCGTCTCCGTCAGAAGTTGAGCGGCGAGGCGTCGCTCGCGGTCGTCGGCTTCCGGGTCGCCCGGGAACACCCTGTTCATGTCCACGTCGAGGAAGCGCCGATGTGAGATGGACGCCGGTGGGTTGGCGACGATGAACTTGACCCCCCGCTCGAACTCGGGGGACGACCGGAGGATACGGTGAATCGCGCGGGCGCCGGTCGGTTCGTCCCCGTGCACGTTGCAGACCACGGCGAGGTCCGCGTCCCCCGGCCCGAACTCTACAACGTCGGGGGTGACATCTTGGTCGAACATGTGGTCGAACGTAGGTGATGCATCCGGAAAGTCTCTCCAGCCGACGGGACCGTCCAAAGGGACGGCTTCGCTGAACACGCACCCCATTTCGCCGATCCAGCCGTCACAGTGCCGGCGCTCGGTCTGAACAGACCAACACGCTAGCGACGGCTGCTAGACGACGCGGTTCTCCAGTTCCTCGCCGGCTTCGAGCCGCGCGAAGTTCTCGCGGACGAGCGCCGCGACGTCCACGTAGAAGTCCTCGTTCGCCACTGCCGCGTGGGGCGTGATCACCACGTCGTCGAACCCCCACAGCGGCGACTCCTCGGGCAGCGGCTCCGCCTCGAAGACGTCGAGCGCGGCGCCCGCGATTTCGCCCGATTCGAGCGCGTCCACGAGCGCTCCCTCGTCGACGACCGGGCCGCGCGCGACGTTCACGAGGTAGGCCTCCTCGCGCATCCGCCGGAGCGCCGGCTCGCCGATCAATCCGTCCGTCTCGTCGGTCAGCGGCACGCAGAGCACGACGAAACGCGCGTCCGCGATGGCCGCGTCGAGGTCGTCCGGGTGGTACAGGTCGTCGACGCCCTCGACGGATTCCTCGGAACGCTGGACGCCCGCGACGTCCATTCCGAGCGCGCTACAGCGCCGCGCGACCGCACCCCCGACGGTGCCGAGGCCGACGACGCAGACGCGCTCCCCGGGGAGCGTGAACCCCTCGTCCCAGTCGGGGAACGCCCACTCGCGGCGCTGCTGGGCGGCGACGAAGTCGTGGAGCCGGCGCGCCAGCGTCAACATCAGGCCGAGCGCCGTGTCGCCGACGCTGTCGCCGTGGAGGCCCGTGCTGTTCGAGAGGACGACGCCGCGGGCCTCGTACTCGTCGAGCGGGAACGCCTCGACGCCCGCGAGCGTCGTGTGAATCCACTCCGGGTCGGCCTCCAGGAGGCGCTGCTGGTGGGTGAACGTCACGAACGCGTCGCAGGACGCGGGGTCCGCGCCCGAGCCGTCCTCGCGAATCGGGACGAGCTCCGGCCCGAGGTCGGCGAGCTCGTCGCGGAACACCTCGAACGGGAAGTCTATCGACGTCGACTCGTGGACCCCGATGCGTTCGACTGCCATGCTACCGAGAGGCACGGGCCGGGGCATCAATGTTTGCCCGCTCCGACCCTAGCCTTATCCCCCCTGCCGTGGTGTGTGAACTCGAACCATGGAAGTGACCGGTATCGACGTGTACAACGTCGAACTGCCGATCGCGGAGGGGACGTACGACTGGGCCGGCGGCAACTCCTACGCGACGTTCGACTCCACGGTGCTCCGCCTCCGCACCGACGAGGGGCCGGTCGGCTGGGGCGAGGTGTCGATGCTCGGGTCGTCGTACCTCCCGGCGTTCGGGAAGGGCGCGCGCGCCGGCGTCGAAGAGCTTTCCAGCGCCGTGCTCGGCGCCGACCCCACACAGCCGGCAGTGCTGGCGGCGGACCTCGACGCCCGCCTCCGCGGCCACCCGTACGTGAAGTCGGCGTTCGACGTGGCGTGCTGGGACCTCACGGGGAAGGTGCGGGACGCGCCCGTCGCGGACCTGCTCGGGGGGCGATTCGGCGAGTCCGTCGAACTCTACCGGGCCATCTCGCAGGACACGCCAGCGGCGATGGCCCGCAGCGTCGCGCGCTACCGCGACGAGGGGTACGGGAAGTTCCAGCTGAAAGTCGGCGAGGGGCCGGTGATAGACGAGGAGCGCATCCGCGCGACCCGCGAGGAGCTCGACGACGGCCACGTCCTCGACGCGGACTTCAACACCGGCCTCAGCCGCCACGAGGCCGTGCGCGTCGCGAACGCGGTCAGCGACGTGGACGTCTACCTCGAACAGCCCTGCGACAGCTACGAGGCCTGCCGCGCGGTCCGGCGGCAGACCGACCTCCCGTTCGTGCTGGACGAGGTGATGACGGGACTGGACTCGGTCGTCCGCGGCTACGAGGACGACGCGATGGACGTGGTGAACGTCAAGATTTCGAAGGTCGGCGGCCTCACGCGCGCCCGTGCCGTCCGCGACCTCTGCGCGGAGTTCGAGGTCGCGATGATCCTGGAGGACACGTGGGGCAGCGAGATAGCCACCGCCGCCATCGCGCACCTCGCGCACAGCACGCCCGCCGAGGCCCGGTTCGCGGCGACGGACTTCCACAACTACAACGCCGTCACGACGGCCGACGGCGCGCCCGAAGCGGCGGGCGGGACGATGGCCGCACCGACCGACCCCGGACTGGGCGTCGAGCCGCGGATGGACGTGCTCGGCGACCCGGTCGCCGTCTACGAGTGACTCACACCGACCGGACGACCCCGCCGTCCACGAGCAGCGACGCCCCGTTGACGTAGCTCGCCGCCGGACTCGCGAGGAACGCCACCACGTCCCCGAGCTCATCGGGCTGAGCGACGCCGCCCGTGGGGATGTCGTCGGGCCAGTAGCTCGCCAGCCCCTCCTCGTAGGTGTCGTACTCGCCGCGCTCGACGGCGTCCTCGACGATGTTCCGGAGTGCGGGCGTCTCCACCGGCCCGGGGAGCACGGCGTTCGCGCGCACCGCCGGCGCGAGTTCGCGGGACATCGTCTTCACGAGGCCGAGCACCGCCATCCTGACGCAACTGGACAGCACGAGGTCGGGAACTGGCTGTCGGACGGTGATGGACGTGATGGCGACGATAGACCCGGCGCCGTCGGTGAGGTATTCGGCGGACTCGCGGACGAGGCGCACGGCGCTCATCACGAGCAGGTCGAACGCGTGGTACCAGTCGTCCTCGTTCACGTCGAAGAGGCCGCCGCTGGTCGGGTCGCCCGTGTTCAACACGAGGTGGTCGACGCCGCCGAAGCGCTCGGCGGTGGCTTCCACGAGACCCGCGACGGCGTCTCCGTCCGTGAGGTCCGCGGCACGGCCGACAACTTCCCCCGGGCCGACGGCGTCCACGTCCTCGACGGCCGCCTGCAGGCGGTCCTCGTCGCGGCCGTTCAGGACGACGTTCGCACCGGCTTCCGCCAGCGACGTCGCTGCGGCCTTCCCGAGGCCGCTGCTGGACGCCGCGACGAGCGCGGTGTTCCCTTCGAGGTTCGGCGCCTCCGATTCCGTGTCGATTGCTGTCACGGCTCACTCTACTCCGGCGGAGAGCTTAAATCGCGCCCGCGGGGCCGCTCTCGCCGCGTCCCGACTACTTTTGGCGGCGGGCGCAGAGGGTACACGCATGCCAGCCGCAGTCGACATCGACGCCGACCGGTTCCGGGAGCGATTCGAGGCGTACGCCGACATCGGCGCGACCGAGAACGACGGTCTCCACCGGCTCGCGCTCTCCGACGCCGACAAACGAGTCCGAGACCGATTCGTCGAGGACCTCGAAGACGCCGACCTGGACGTCCGCGTGGACGAACTCGGCAACATCTTCGGCAGGTACGAGGGCGAGAATCCGGCCGCCGCGCCCGTGCTCGTCGGCTCCCACCTCGACTCCCAGCCGTACGGCGGCCGCTTCGACGGCCAGCTCGGCGTCCTGACCGCGCTCGAAGCCGTCCAGTCCATCGCCGAAGCGGACGTCGAGCCCGCGCGTCCCGTGGAGGTCGTGAACTGGACGAACGAGGAAGGCACGCGCTTCCAGCCCTCGATGATGGGGAGCTCGGGGTACGTCGGCTTCGAGACGGTCGAGGAACTGCTCGCGGCGACCGACCGCGACGGCAACGCGGCCGGTGACGAACTGGAGCGCATCGGCTACGACGGCGACGCCCGCTGCGAGCTCCCCGAGGAAGGCGTCCACAGCTTCCTCGAACTCCACGTCGAACAGGGACCGGTGCTCGACGACCGCGACCTCCCGCTCGCCGTCGTCGACGGCGTCTACGGGCTGTCGTGGCTCCGGATTACGATCGAAGGTGCCGCCGACCACGCCGGTCCGACACCGATGCACGGCCGCGAGGACGCGCTCGCTGCCGCCAGCGACGCCATCTCGGAGATCAACCGGCTGCCCGGCCGGCTCGCCGACGACGCCGTCGCCACCGTCGGCGAACTCGACGTCGAGCCGAACTCCATCAACGTCATCCCGGCGCGCGCGACGTTCACCGTCGACATCCGGAGCTACGACGACGCTGTCGTCGACGAGGGCGTCGAACGCATCGAGCGCGAGGTGGAAGCGGCCTGTGAGCGCCACGGCGCCGACTACGAGATCGACTACGTCTCCCGCCACGAGGCGATGGCGTTCAGCGAGCGCGTCCGCGACGCCGCCGACCGCGCGGTCGAGACCGCCGACGTACCCGCGACGCACCTCGTCAGCGGCGCCGGCCACGACGCCCAGCACCTCCAGCGGGTCACGGACGCCGGGATGCTGTTCGTGCCGAGCGTCGACGGCCGCACGCACAACGAAGCGGAGTTCACGGAGTGGGACGACTGCGTCGCGGGCGCTCACGTGTTCGCGAACGCGACGCTCGAACTCGCGAACGAGGACGCGTAGCTACGCGGGCAGCGCCGTCTCCGGGACCGTCCCGTCGTCGTTCCAGCCGCGGACGTCGTAGTACGTCTGGATGGCGTCGTCGAGGCCGGGGAGCTCGTCCTCGTAGGGGAGGCGGTCGTCGGCCTCGTCGATGCCGCGCTGGTTGTTGAAGTGACGTTCGAGCGTCACCGTGCGCGCGCCCACCTCCAGCAAGTCCTGGAAGTCCGCGCCGAACAGCATCTCGTAGCGCTCCGGGGACATGAAGTCCCGGGAGAATTTGCAGACGACGCCGCTGTCGTTGAGCGCCATCAGGTTCTCGCGCTCGACGAGGCGCTCGGGCTTCCCGTCGAAGCCCGCGGGGTCCATGGCTTCGTCTTCGTCGACGAGCGGGTACTCCACGGAGTAGAACGTCGCGTACATGTGGTCGGCGCCGCGGTTCGCCACCGCGTACGACAGCCCCTGCCCGTGGAGGAGCCGCCCCTCGTGGGCCGCGAAGTCCATGTTCTTCACCGACCAGTTCTCGACGCCGAGGTCGTCGTGGATGCGCCCGATGCCCTCCGCGAGCCGGTCGCCGACGCCCTCGCGGTGCGCGATCTGCTCGACGAGCTCCCAGATGAGGTCGGTGTTCCCGAACTCGTCCTCGGCGTCGAGGTACGCCGCGATGGTGTTCCCCGCGGAGATGGCGTCGAGGCCGTACTCGTCGCAGAGCTCGTTCGACTGCATCACGTCGACGATGTCGTCGACGCCCGAATTAGAGCCGAACGCCATCGCCACCTCGAACTCCGGGCCCTCCGTCTCCACGCCGCGCTCTTCGTCCCGCGTCGGGAGCTTGCACGCGAACGCGCACGCCGAACACGTCGCCTTCTTGTACTTCTTCGACTCGACGGCGGCGCCGTTGATGCCCTCGACGCCCTCGAAGGAGCGCTCGGAGAAGTAGTACGACGGCAGGCCGTCCATCTCGTTGGCGAGGTCCATCACCGAGACCGTGCCCTGCCGCTTCATGATGTGGTCGTCAGTGGCGGCCTCGCGGTGGATGTCCATCTGGCCCGCCGGCACCTCGATGTCCGGCGCGGAGTCGCCCTCGAACGTGACGGCCTTGACGTTCTTCGAGCCCAGGACGGCACCGAGCCCACCACGCCCGAACGCGCGCTCCTCGGTCGTCATGACCGACGCGAACCGCACCTCGTGCTCGCCCGCCGGCCCGATGACTGCGGTCTGGTCGCTGGAGATGCCGTGCTCGTCCTCCAGGTACTCGACCGTCTCCGAGACGGTGGCTTCCTCTAACTGGGGGACTTCCTCGAACTCCACGCCCTCGTCGGTGACGTGGACGGCGAGTAGTTCGTCGCTCGCGCCCGCGAGCTCGACGGCGCCGTAGCCCGTGGCCGCGAGGTGCCTGGAGACGAACCCGCCCGCGTTCGAGGACAGCAGGCCGTCCGTCAGCGGCGACAGCGCCGTGCAGTTCGTCCGTCCAGTGAAGCTCATCTGAGAGGCCTGCATCGGCCCCGTCGTGAACACTGCGCGGTTCTCCGGCCCGAACGGGTCCGCGTCGAACGGGATGCGTTCGTGTGCGAGCCGCGTCGCCACGCCACGCCCACCGATGTACTGCCGTTGGACCTGTGTGATGTCGGTCTCCGACGCCTCGCGCTCGCCGACGTCGATGGACACCAGCGGTCCCTTGCTGTGGAGCATGTTCACTCATCGGGCGGTGCGATACAAAAATCTACGTCTCTCTGGCACGGACGGCCGACTTTCGATATCCCAGTATACGGTTTATCGATGGTGGCTCCGGGACTGATTTTCGCTCTCGGCGGCGAAACGGGAGGGACAACCACAGTCACTCGCTCGCATCTGAGGGCTCACACTGATCGTGTCTCCCTCCGACAATATCTCTCGGCCCCCGCTTGTTCGTCGACGAGGCTGTCGCTCGGGCGGTCGTCGAATCGAGTAGACAAACCGGGCCGCCTCGCGTGCGCGCTCGCGAGCACGAGAGTTACTGCCAGACGCCGAGGGTTCCAGTAGTTCGTCCTCGAAGCCCGACCAGCGATGGGCGGAAATTACGCAAAATCCACATCGCCGAGGTGCCTGCGAATGTGGCACACGAATAAGGAGGGGACCCTCACCACTCGCCGCCAGACCGAGGTGTGAACCGCGTCTGCGAAGCAAGCTCCCCATCCGCCGGAAGTTGCCTGGTCCGTTTTCGGTTCAGTCGATGCCGAGCAATCAGCAGGTGCGTACCGCGAGTGGACCGGGTCCCACGGCGTCGATAAATCGGATACCGTGATACGGAAGCCGTTGCCCGAAGCCGACAGCGAAGACGTGGAAGACCAGGCTCGAGAGGGGTAGAATCGGAGGTCCGCTCGCGCCGAGAACAGGGTCCCAGCCTGTCGGTCTGCAGTCGGAAGAGTGGCGGTGAATTCCCTCGGCGACCAGCACTCGCCCGCTCGTCGATTCGCTGGCGAGTAGAACGCCGACCGGGAGCGACATCTGTGTGCCGTCACTACCGCCGGAATTCCGCTGAAGGTAGTCAAGCTAGCTGAGCTAGCTTACTTACCTATACTACCTTAGGTAGTTGGTGTAGATTAGGTACCTATTTTACCTACCTCTGCTACCTATTCCCGTCGTTTTATGCCTGGTGGCGAGGAATGGCCACCTGATTCAGCGTAGGCACCACAGACGCGATAGGTGCCTATCCCTGACGAGGTACACAATGCAAACGGAACCACGCGCCGTCAGTGTCGGTATCCTGAAGGGTGGATTCGCGAAGACGACCACAGCGCTCAACCTCGCGCGCGAACTCGCGCACCGCAACGAGCGCGCGCTCGTCGTCGACCTCGACGACAACGGGCACATGACGCTCAACCTCGGGTTCGAGCAGCGGTACAACAGCACGGACGAGGACGGCAGCAACCACGCCGAGGCCGTCCTCCTCGAAGGCGAGGACCCGCGCGAGCACGTCGTCAACGTCGCCGAGGGACTGGACCTCTTCCCCGCCCACGAGGACCTCGAGAGCGTGCAGTCCGCGCTCAAGGAGGCGACGATGGGGACGACGCGACTGAAGAAGGACCTCGTCGACCCGCTGCTCGGCGAGGACTACGACTACGTGGTCATCGACTGCCCCGCGAACCGCGGGAAGCTCAACGACAACGCGATGTACGCCACCGGGAACCTCATCATCCCGCTGCGGCCTGAGAACGGCTACGAGACCGGGCTGTCGAACACGCTCGACCGGCTCGTCCAGGAGGCCCGCGAGTACTTCGAGTTGGACATCCTCGCGGTCGTCCCCTCGGACCTCCGCAAGCGCATCGACCAGTCGACCCGGGACCGCAAGCTCCTCCGCGAGATCACGACGCGGGACGCCATTGACCACCTCGTCCCGAACTTCGCGTACCTCTCCGAGGACGACTGGGAAGCCATCGACGACGGGAGCTACGACGGCGACCTGCCGGGCGTCCGGTACCGCGCGGCCATCGACGACGCCCACCAGGAGGGCGTGCCGCTGCGGGACTACGACCCCGAGTGCGACCAGCTCGCGGCCTACGACGAGCTCGCGCAGATCGTCGAGCGCGGGGAGGTGAGCCGGTAATGGGGTTCGACGACCTCGAAGCCGCCGAGCAGGACCGCCCGGACAAGCAGGACGAGGAAACGGAAGCGAGCGAGCCGGAACCCGACGCGGCGCCCGAGGTTCCGGCCGGGTCGTCGACGCCCGACTCGACGGCGGAGGAGACGGCCGATTCGGAACCCGAGAAGGAGTCCCCGGAACCGGCGGTCAGCGACACGCCCGCGTTCGAGTACGACGACGTGAAGCAGTCCCCGATGTACGCGCGGCCGGAGGCGTGGACGGCGCTCGAGGACGCGCTCGACCTGGACGTCGTGCGCTCGCTCCGAGACGCCGGCATCCGGAACGAGGAGAAACGGGAGCTCCACGACGCTGTGCTCCGGGTCGCCGCCGACCACCCGGACGAAATAGCTGACGCGGTCCGGCAGGCGCGCCGCGAGGAGTAGGGCGCCGGAACCGTACCTTACGTGTCGCTTCGCAAACCCATATGTCGGTGCCCGACGAACGTAGACGCGACATGGACGTACTCCTCCTGGGCGCGAGCGGACGCATCGGCCACCGGATCGCGGACGAACTCTTGTCCCGCGGGCACACCGTAACTGGCGTCTCCCGGAGTGGCCACGTCGACGGCATCGACGACCCGGACTTCGAAACCGTCGCGATCGACGCCACCAACGAGGTCGACGTCGCGGACCTCGCGGAGGGCCACGACGCGGTGGCGTCCGCGCTCGGTCCCGGCGAAGACGAGGACGTAGACGTGCTCGTGGAGATGTCCGAAGCGGTCGTCGCGGGGATGCGGGATGCGGGCGTCGACCGCCTCGTCTGGACGGGCGGCGCGGGCGGCCTCTACGTCGGTCCGGACACCCGGCTGGTCGAAACGGAGGACTTCCCCGAAGACTGGGTCCCGATTGCTCGCGCGGCCATCGACGCCTACGACGTGATTAGCGCGGCCGACGACCTGGAGTGGACGTACGTCGCGCCCGCGGCGCTCATCGAACCCGGCGAGCGCACGGGCGAGTACCGGACCGCGGAGGGCGAACTCGTCGCCGACGATGACGGCGAGAGCTACATCTCCATGGAGGACTTCGCGGTCGCGTTCGTGGACGAACTCGAATCCGGCGACCACGTCCACACCTACCTCGGCACCGGCTACTGAGGACAGACCGGAGACGGCGCTTCGCTCTCCCGGTTCAGAGCCCGTCGTACGGGCCTTCCTTGGCCTCCGTGAGACGGTCGACCTGTTCGTCGGAGAGGTCGATGTCGGCGGCCGCGAGGTTCTCCTCTAGCTGTTCGACGGTGCGCGCGCCGACGATGGGCGCGGTGACGCCGTCGCGGTGGCTGAGCCACGCGAGCGCGGTCTGAGCGGGCGTCGCGTCGACCTCGTCGGCGACTTCGTCGAGGGCGTCGTGGAGGTCGAAGTTCTCCTCGGTGAGGTAGTTCTTCTCCCAGCGCGTGTCCTCGCTGGCGCGGGACTCGCCGGTGAGACCGTCCTCGCGGTCGTACTTTCCGGTGAGGAAGCCCTGGCCGAGCGGGCTCCACGGGCAGACCGCGAGCCCCTCGCTGCGGGCCATCTCTAAGTAATCTCCCTCGATTTCGCGGTCGACGAGGTTGTACCGCGGCTGGACGACCGTGAACGGCTCGTAGCCCTCGCTGCGCGCGAGTTCGTTGGCCTTCGCGACCTTCCACGCGTTCGGCCGCAGCGTCGACGCGCCGAGGTAGTGGACTTTCCCCTCCTCGACGAGGCCGTTCAGCGTGCGCATGAGCTCCCGCGTCGGCGTCTGGTCGTCCCAGCGGTGGATGTACAGCACGTCGACGTAGTCGGTGCCGAGGCGGTCGAGGATGGCGTCGACGCGGTCGCGGACGTTCTTCCGGTTGTTCCCGCGGCTGTTCGGGTCGCCGTCCCGAATCTGCCAGTACACCTTCGAGGCGATGGTGTATCGCTCTCGGTCCCGGTCGGCGAGCCAGTCGCCGATCCACTCCTCGCTCTTGCCGCCGCCGTAGACGTCCGCGGTGTCGATGTACCGGCCGCCCGCGTCGGCGTACGCGTCCAGCAGGTTCTTCGCGCGCTTCTCGCCGATCTCCACGTTTCCTTCCTCGGTCTCTCGGCCGAAGCGCCACGTCCCGAACTGCAGCTCGCTGGTCTGGAGGCCCGTGTCGCCGAACTGCACGAACCGGAGGTCAGTGTCGGTCATAGTCGGTCGGTGATACGCACACCGGCCGAAAAAGGATTCAGCAAGCGGCAACGCCGGGCTCCGTTCGGCTTCCGGTGGGTTCTCAGTGGCTGCAGCGGAACGAAATCGATTGAAGCCGGGGCTCCGTTGCCCCACTCGCATGCGACGACGATTGGTCCTCGCGTGCGTGCTCGTCGCCGCAGCCCTCCTCGCTGGCGGCGTCGTCGCGGGCCCGCTGGACGCGGGTACCGGGCCGCTGCTGTCGGGCCCCGCCGACCAGCCCGGCGACGCGGCGACCGGCACGACGAGCACGCCGACGGAGACGAACGACACGACCAGGACGAACAGCACCGACGACGCACCGACCGCGGCGGACGCAGTCGCGAACCACACGGGCGAGCGCTTCGTCGCGACCGCGCTCGCGAGCGACGGCGACGCCACGCTCGTCGGCGCGATACCTGACGGGCAGACGATCACCGTCGACGTAATCGAGAACGAGTCGAGCGCCGGGCGCGAGTAGCGGCTCTCCCGCTCTACGCCGCTTCGACCGCGTCGAGCAGCTCCTCGTAGTCGGGTTCGTTCGTCGGGTCGTCGGCGACCCACGAGTACGTCACCTCGCCGTCGTCGTCGACGACGAACACGGCGCGGTTGGCGATGCCGTAGAGCCCGAGGTCGGGGATGTCCATCTCGAGGCCGTACTCCCGGATGGCGCCGCCGCCCGTGTCGCTGACGAGGTCGAACTCGATGCCGTGTTCGTCGCGGAACGCGCCCTGCGAGAACGGGGAGTCCGCGCTCACGCCGAACACGGTGGCGCCCGCGTCTTCGAACTCGGAGAGGCGGTCCTGCAGGGCGACCATCTCGTTCGTGCACGGCGGCGTGAACGCGCCCGGGAAGAACGCGAGCACGACGGGGCCGTCGCCGAGGTGGTCGCCGAGGTCGAAGTCCTCGTGGTCGGTCGTGCCGAGCGTCGCCGAGAACACCGGTGCGGAGTCGCCTGTCGAGACCATGCGAGACGATACGCCACTCTGACACTTAAGCGTGGGTCCGAACGACTGCGAGTAGCCCGCTCACTCGACGAGTTCCTCGAGTGGAACACGTTCGCCGTCGACTCGGAGGACGAAGTCGGCGTCCCCGCCCGTCCGCGCGAACGACGTCACCGGGCCTGTGACCCGGAACGCGTCCCCGAACCCGGCGTCGCCGTAGCCGGGCTTCCCGGTGTACCCCGAGACGGTGACCGTGCCGTCGTCGTGCTCGATGACGTCGTCGTTGCGCTCGGCCTTCACGCGTCCGTTCACCCTGACGCCCTCGACGGCGCCGTCCGCGGTGAACTCGTACTTCAGTTCGCCGCGCTCGGTGACCACCACCTCCAGCAGGCGCTCGGCCGCCTCGGCGTCCTCCGTGTCCTCGCTCTCGGTTCCCACCGCGGCGAGCAGCGCGTTCGTCTCGTCGTCCTGCTGGCCGTACCCCGCGAGGAGGTGACCGTCGGTGGTCCGTGCGACACCCGCGTAGACGCTCTCGGGTGCGTCCTCCGTGGCTTCCGTGTCTGTCCGCTCGCCCTCGGCGTCGTACTCGACTGCCCACGCCCGACCGTCGCGTCGGCCCGCGAGCAGCGCGCCCGCGTCGCTCGGCGCGACCGCGTGGAAGCCGTCGCCGCCGCCGTCGCTCCAGCGGGCCTCGCCACCGGCGTCGACGCCGACGACCCAGCCCTCGCCTCGCATCTCGTAGTCGTGGAGTTCCGCTACGTACGCCTCCTCGCCGGAGACGCCCGCGAGCACGTAGCCGTCGCCGGTCGCCGTCACGTCCCGGAACTCGTTGCGCGCGTCCTCGCTCCGGCGGTACGTCTCCGACCACTGCTCGTCGCCCTCGCCGTCGATTTCGACCGCCCACCCCGCGGTCGGGTTCGACTCCGTGGGGCCGTCCGGGGACGCCTCGCCGACGACCAGGAAGCCCTCGTCCGTCTCTGTGACCGCAGAGAACTCCGCGTGGTGCTCGTCGTCGAGTCCGGAACTCGGCTCGGCGCCCGCGCTGTACGCGCGCTCCCAGTCGACGCGGCCGTCCTCGCGCAGGCGGACGACCCAGCCGTCGCCTCGGCGCTCGTCGAGGAACTCGGCCGCGATGGTGCGCCCGACGAGCAGGAAGCCCTCGTCGGTGCGGACGCCGCCCGCGAAGTCGTCGCGGAACGAGTTCACGCCCTCGCGGCGGTACGTGCGGCTCCACTGCGGGCTCCCCTCGCCGTCGACGCGGACCGCCCACCCGTACCGGTTGTCGGAGCTCAGCGAGTGCCACCACCCAACGAGCAGGAAGCCGTCGCCCGCGGGGAGCGCGAACTCCAGGCCGCTGGAATCCTCCCCGACGTCGGTCTCTTCGAGGTGCGGCGGCGCCTGGTACGTGCGGCTCCACACCGTCTCGAGGTCGTCGTCCAGCCGGTGTGCCCACCCGACCTGCTCGTCGCTCGCGTTCGTCCGGATACCCGTCGCGAGGTAGCCGTCGTCGACCGCCAGCACGGACCGGAGCGCGTTCCAGCGGTCGGCCGCGAGCCACTCGTCCGGCTCGGCCGCGCCCCGCGCTCGCGTCGCCGCCGCGGTGCCGCCCGCGGCGACGGCGGCCAGTCGGAGGAACTCTCGCCGGGAGATCGCGACAGTCGACCGCTCGCCGTCGGCGCGCGAATCCTGCATACCCCCCGCGTGACCCGACGGCCGTATTGTTATACGTCTGTTTCTCGGCAGTAAGGACAGCATACGGCCGACCGCTCGTCGTCCGTACGCGCCACGACAGTCGCCGATTCTGCGATAGTCACCTATCCCGGAATAGGTTACTCTTCGGCCGTCTCCACGCCCGTGACTTCGAAACGCGCACCCCCGCCCCTGCTGTCAGTCACGCGCACCGACCAGTCGTGCGCGTCGGCCACCTGCTCGACGATGCGCAGACCGAAGCCGGTGCCGTCGTCCTCGGTCGAGTAGCCGTACTCGAAGACGCGCTCGCGCTCGCTCTCGGGGATTCCCGGGCCGTCGTCCGCGACGTAGAAGCCGCCGTCGAGTTCGCCGACTGTCACGGAGACGTCGTCGTTCGTGTGCTCCACAGCGTCCTCGGAACGCTTCGCGTTCCGGTCGACTGTCGAACCGTGTTCGACAGCATTCCGAAAGAGGTTCTCGAACAGCCGTCTGACCCGGCCCTCGTCGGCGCGAATCGTCGCGCCGGCGTCGACGGTGAGCGCCGCGTCCGCGGTGTCGACGGACGCCCACGACTCCTCGGCGAGCGCGCGGAGGTCCACGGCCCCGACGTCCGTCGACTGGCCGCCGTCGCTGGTGAGCGCGAGCAGGTCCTCGATGAGCGCCTGCATGCGTTCGTGGGCGGTCGCCGCCTCGTCGAGGTGGTCGCTGTCGCAGTCCTCGCGGGCGAGCTCGAGGTTCCCCTGCGCGACGTTCAGGGGGTTGCGGAGGTCGTGGCTGAGCACGCTCGCGAACTCCGAGAGGCGCTCGTTCTGCCGTTCGAGCTCGCGCTCGCGGTCGCGGAGCTCCGCGGTGCGCTCGACCTGCTCGAGCGCGGTGACGATGTTCCCCGCGAGCACTTCGCCGAGCGCGACGTCCTGCTCGTCGAACGCCGCCGGGGACGTCGACCCGGAGACGAGAATCCCGTGCTCGCCGAGCGGCAGGAAGACTTCGCTCCGGACCGGCGAGTCCGAGCGGTACGCGTCGGGGTCGGCGTGGACGTCGTCGATCGCGAGTGGCTCGCCGTCCTCGAAGACGCGCCACGCGATGCTGCTCCCGGGCGTGAACGTCGGCGGGTCGTCGACGATGTCCCGGGCGGCCTCGGAGATCGCCACGGGCACGAGCGCGTTCGCCTCGTCGTCGTAGAGGTGGATGGCGCTCGCCTCCAGTCCGACGATATCGCGGGCGGCGGCGACGGCCGTCTCTGCGGCCTGTTCGCGACTCTCCGCGGACAGCAGCTCCCGCGTCGTCTCGCTCAGCGCCCGCAGGCGCTCCTCGCGGCCGACGCGCTCGCTGACGTCCCGGTACATCCACAGGTGGCCGCGGCCGTCGGGCAGCTCGATCGGCCGGTGGCTCTGCTCGAACGTCCGGCCGTCCGCGAGTGCGACCTCCTCGCCGACCACCGACTCGTTCGCCGCGACCAGCTCGTCGACGCTCGCTACGAACTCGTCGGGGTCGGCGAACCGGTCGCTGGCCTCGACCGCGAGACGCTCGCAGTCCATCCCGACGAGGTCACCGGCGGCTCCGGAGAACCCGAAGATGTCGACGAGGCGCTGGTTGGCCGCGAGGACGTTCCGGTCGGCGTCCTCGGCGAGCACGCCCACCGGGAGCGTGTCGACCAGCGTCGAGAGCACGGCGTTCGTGCGCTGGAGGTCGCGCTCGCGGGCCTTCCGTTCGGTGATGTCCCGGGAGAACCCGGTGACGCGGACGACCTCGCCGTCGTCGATAATCGGCTCGCCGCGCGCCCACACCCAGCGGCCGTAGTCCTCGGCCTCGTTGACGCGGTACTCGACGTCGAAGTGCTCGCCCGCGGAGAGGTCGCTCATCGCCGCCTCGACGCGCTCGCGGTCCTCGGGGTGGACGCCGTCGAGGAAGCTCCGCGGGTCGGCTTCGAGGGACGCGACCGACCGCCCCCAGATGTCCTCGTAGGCGTCGTTGACGAACAGCAGCTCGTCCCAGTCCGCGGAGAACGTCCAGAGGACGTCGTTGGTGTGTTCGGCGAGCTCCGCGAGCTGCTGTTGGGTGTCCTCGGCGACGCGCTCGGTCCGGGACTGCCGCACGGCGTTCCGCACGCGGTTCGCGAGCAGCGCGTAGTGGTCGGTCCCCTGCTGCTTCTGGAGGTAGTCGGTGACACCCGCCGAAATCGCGTCGCTGGCGACCTCCTCGCTGCCCTTCCCCGTGAACAGCACGAACGGTAGCTCGGGGAAGCTCTCGCGGACCGTCTCCAGGAACTCGATGCCGTTCATTTCGGGCATATCGTAGTCCGAGATGACGCAGTCGACCCCGTGGTCCGCGAGGTACTCCAGGGCCGCGCTCGTCCGCGTCGCCGTCTCGACGGCGAACCGCTCGTCCTCGCGTTCGAGGAAGTCCGCGGTGAGCTCCGCGAACCCCGGCTCGTCGTCGACGTGGAGCACGCGAATCGGCTCGTCCATTGCCCTCCGTTAGCGGCCGATTCTGGATATTCGTTCCGGTGGTCCCGAGGGGATGGGAGCTGCCCCCGTCCCGTGTCAGTATCTGCCGTGGGTGAGAAATCCTTTTGTTCGGATGGCGTGGACGGTACGCATGAGCAGTCGCGAGCAGATACTTCCGTTGTTGCGCGAGAACGCCCGCTACTCCACCGAGGACCTGGCGCGACAGACCGGCCTCGACGAATCGGAGGTCGAGGCGACCATCCAGGAGCTCGAACGCGACGGCGTCGTGAAGGGCTACCGAGCCATCGTCGACCGGGACAAGGTCGAGCCCGAGCGCGTCCGCGCGTCCGTGGAGCTGAACGTCACGCTCGACCGCGAGACGGGCTACGACGACATCGCCGAGCGCCTCGCGAAGTTCCCCGAGGTGCAGGGCCTGCGGCTGGTCAGCGGGGACTTCGACTTCGCGATGGACGTCGAGGGCGACTCGATGAGCGAGGTCTCGCACTTCATCAGCGAGAAGGTCGCGCCCGTCCCCGAGATCACCCAGACTGTCACCCACTACATCATGGAGACGTACAAGGAGGGCGGCGTCGAGTTCGGCGACGGCGACGACGACGACCGGCTGTCGATCTCGCCATGAGCTTCGAGGAGTCCGAGCGCCTCGAGTCCGTGCCGCCGTCCGGCATCCGCCGGTACTTCGAGCTCGCCGAGGAGTACGACGACATCATCTCGCTCGGCGTGGGCGAACCCGACTTCGCGCCGCCGTGGGCCGCCCGCGACGCCGCCATCGGCTCGCTGGAGCGCGGCCAGACGTCGTACACGCCGAACCGCGGACTGCGGGAGCTCCGCGAGGAGATCGCCGCCCACACGAGCGAGAAGTACGACCTCGACTACGACCCCGACGAGGAGATTCTCGTCACCGCGGGCGCCAGCGAGGCGCTCGATCTGGCGTTCCGGGCGTTCCACGACCCCGGCGACAAGGTCGCAGTCTCCCAGCCGTCGTACCTCTCGTACGTCCCGGGCGCGACGCTCGCGGGCGCCGACGTCATCGACGTGCCGACGCGCCCGGAGGACGACTTCAAGCTCACTCCCGAGGTCCTCGAAGCGGCGGGCGCCGCGGAGGCGGACACGCTCGTGATGTGCTACCCGAACAACCCGACCGGCGCGACGATGACCCGCGAGGAACTGGCGCCGGTCGCGGAGTTCGTCCGCGAGCACGACCTCCGGGTGTTCGCCGACGAGATCTACGCCGCGCTGTCCTACGAGCACGAGCACACCTCCATCGCGACGCTGCCCGGGATGCGCGAGCGCACCGTCGTCTTCAACGGCTTCTCGAAGGCGTACGCGATGACGGGGCTGCGGCTGGGCTACGCGCTCGCGCCGCCCGAGGCCATCGAGGCGATGAACCGCATCCACCAGTACACGATGCTGTCCGCGCCGACGACCGCCCAGCACGCCGCCATCGAGGCGCTGCGGAACTGCGAGAGCGACGTCGCGGAGATGCGCGCGCAGTACGACCGCCGCCGGAACTTCGTGCTCTCGCGCTTCGAGGAGATGGGTCTGGACTGCTTCCCCGCCTCGGGCGCGTTCTACGTGTTCCCCGAGTGCCCGTGGGAGGACAGCGACGCGTTCGCGGAGGCGCTCATCGAGGAGCAGGGCGTCGCGGTCGTCCCCGGCGACGTCTTCGGCACGGGCGGCGACGGCCACCTGCGCGTGACGTACGCCACCGGGCTCGGCGACCTCAAGGAGGCGCTCGCGCGCATCGAGGAATTCATCGACTGAGCCGCGCCGCCCGCGTCCCGCCTACTCGGAGGCCGGCTGCTCGGCGACGCCGACGACCTGCTTCCCGACGTTGTCCCCGGAGAACAGCCCGAGGAACGCGTCGGGGGCGTTCTCGAGCCCGTCGACGACGGTCTCCCGGTGGGATAGCTCGCCGGACGCGACCCACTCGCCGAGCTGCTCGCTGGCCTCCCCGAAGCGGGTCGCGTAGTCGCCGACGAGCAGTCCCTGTACTTTCGCGCGCGGCGCGATGAGCTGCGGGAGCTTCCGCGGCCCCGTCGGCACGCTCTCGTCGTTGTAGTGAGCGATCTGGCCGCAGACCGCGACGCGCGCGTCGAGGTTCAGCTCCGTGAACACGGCGTCCGTGATCGGGCCGCCGACGTTGTCGAAGTAGACGTCGACGCCGTCGGGGGCAGCGTCGTCGAGCGCCGCGCGGTAGTCGTCGACGTCCTTGTAGTTGATCGCGGCGTCGAACCCGAGGTCCTCTGTGAGCCAGTCGACCTTCTCGTCGGTGCCCGCGAAGCCGACGACGCGACAGCCGTTGAGCTTCGCGATCTGACCGACGACGGAGCCGACCGCGCCCGCCGCGCCGGAGACGACGACCGTGTCGCCGGGCTTCGGGTCGCCGACTTCGAGCAGCCCGAAGTACGCCGTCCGGCCGGGCATCCCGAGCACGCCGAGGTACGCCGGGAGGTCAGCGATCGAGGGGTCGACGGGCGCGACCTCCCCGGCGTCGAGGACGCTGTAGTCCGCCCACGTGCCGTTGCCCGTCACGAGGTCGCCGGCGTCGTACGCGTCGCTCTCGCTCTCGACGACTTCGCCGACGACGGCGCCGGCCATCGGGTCGCCGACGTCCCACGGCTCGGCGTACGATTCGGCGTCCCGCATCCGACCCCGCATGTAGGGGTCGACGGAGAGGTAGCGCACGCGAACGAGGAGCTCGCCGTGCTGCGGGCTCGGCACGTCGGTCTCGCGGAGTTCGAAGCTGTCCATGTCCGGCTCGCCCTCGGGGCGCTCGGCGAACACCCACTCGCGGTTCGAATCACGCATACCACCCCTTCCCGTTGCACACGGAGGCCGGTTGCGCTTTCAGCAGCGACTTCCGGCGCCTGGTCCGCGGCGTGCCGCAGGCTCGACGAAAGGTTCGCCAAACTACTAATAATAAGTCACCGGGCTCCGTCCACGGAAACGTGACACCGCGAGGACAGACCAGCGAGGCGGGGCTGACAGGCAGCGCGGTGGTCGCGCCGCGCGTCCGGTGGGGGCCGGAGACGGCGCGCAGCGCCGGACAGACAGCCGTCTGGGGACAGCGATGAGACGACGCGTCACGGTGGCAGTCGTCGGCGTGTTGCTGGTGGCGTCGGTGAGCGCCGTCGTCGCAGTCGGGAGCGCCGCCCAGACCGACATCGCCATCCAGGGCGTCGAGACGTCCGTCGACCAGCCCGCGCCCGGCGAGCCGTTCACGCTGACGGCGACCATCGCGAACCTGGCGAGCAGTTCCGGGTCCGTAGACGTCACCGACGTGTACGTGCGGAAGTCCGGGACCCCGACGGAGTACGGCCGCATCGAGGACGTCGGCGCGATCGCCGCCGGGCAGACACTCGACGTGCCGCTGACCGCGAAGATCGGCAGCACCGGGGAGCGGCGGCTCACGGTCTTCGTGGTCGTGCGGGACGACGACGGAGACTACGAGCGCGTCAACTACCCGCTGTACGTGGACGTCGAGGAGCCCGACGAGGCGGTCGTCTCGTTCGCGACGCCGGACCTCGTCGCGGGGCAGGAGAGCGCCGTCAACGTCTCCGTCTCGAACGGCGACGACGGGACGCTGTCGAACGTCCGCCTCGAGCTGGACGGCGACGCGGCCGTGGACAACGCCGAGCGCGTGAGCGCGTCCATCGCCTCCGGCTCGCAGGTCACCCACGCGTACCGCGTCAGGTTCCCGGAGGCGGGCGAGCGGACGCTGAACGCGACGCTGACGTACAAGACGAGCGAGGGCGTGACACGGACCACCGACCGGAGCGTGACCGTCGACGTCGACGAGAGCGACGTCGACGCGGAGGTGACCGCGACGCCGACGGCGGCGAACGGCTCGTCGGTCGTCGAGGCGACGCTCACCGAGTACGGGAACGTCGAACTCCGCGACGTCGAGGTGCGCGCGCTCAGCGGCGGGGAAGTCGTCGCTCGCGCGCTCACCGAGGACGTCCCGGCCGAGGGAGCGCGGACGGTCACGCTCGACGGCGCGGACATCCCCGCTGGCGAGGTGACGGTCGCCGCCGAGTACAGCGCCGCCGGGGAGCGCCGCAGCGCCGAGCAGACGATTCAGTACTCGCCGCAGGCGACCTCGGAGATCGAGCTCACGGGCGTCGACTTCACCCGCGACGGGTCGACGGTCAGCATCAGCGGCGACACCGCGAACCTCGGGAGCGCGGACGCCGACTCCCTGCTCGTCTCCGTGGGCGACGGCGACCGCGTGTCCCCGATGCCGCCGAACGGCGAGTACTTCGTCGGCGCGGTCGAGTCGAGCGAGTTCGCGACCTTCGAGTTGACCGCGAACGCGGCCGAGGACGTCGAGCGCGTCCCCGTCAACGTCAGTTACTCCGTGAACGGCGAGCGCCACTCGAAGGTCACGACCGTCGACCTCAGCCAGGCGCCCGCCGGCAGCGAGAACGGTGATTCGTCCGGGCCCTCGGGCGGCGTGCCGCTGCTGGGCGTCGCCGCGGTCCTCGCGCTGCTCGTGGTCGGCGCGGCGGTGTACCGATGGCGCAGATGAGCGTCGTCGAACTCGAGGACGTCGTGAAGCGCTACGACAGCGGCGGGGAGACCGTGGAGGCGCTGAAGGGCGTCAGCATCCACGTCGACCGCGGGGAGATGGTCACCGTCATCGGCCCCTCGGGGTCGGGGAAGAGCACGATGATGAACATCATCGGCCTGCTCGACACGCCGACCGAGGGGACGGTCCGCATCGAGGGCGAGGACGTGACCGACTACACGAGCGACCAGCTCACCGAGAAGCGCCGGTCGAGCATCGGGTTCGTTTTCCAGGCGTTCCACCTGCTGCCGATGCTCACCGCCGTCGAGAACGTCGAACTCCCCTCGATGTGGGACACGACCGTCGACCGCCACGACCGCGCGATCGACCTGCTGCGGCGCGTCGGCCTCGGGGACCGCCTCGAACACACGCCGGACCAGCTCTCCGGCGGGCAGCGCCAGCGGGTCGCCATCGCGCGAGCGCTCATCAACGAGCCCGACCTGCTCATCGCCGACGAGCCCACCGGGAACCTCGACCAGGACACGGGCGCCACGATTCTCGACGAGCTGACGCGCCTGAAGGAGGTCGAGAACATCGCCATCGTCGCCGTCACCCACGACGAACAGCTGAAAGGGTACGCCGATCGCGTCGTCCGCCTGGTCGACGGAGTGATACAGTGAGCCCGCCCGACATCCTCCGCAAGTACCCGAGCGTGTTGATGGCGTGGCGGAACCTCGGCCGCAACCGCGTCCGCACGGCGCTGGCCGCGCTCGGCGTCGTCATCGGCGTCGTCGCCATCGCGTCGCTGGGGATGGCCGGAGCCGCCCTCCAGTACCAGGCGACCCAGAACCTCGGCGGGCTCGCGGACGAGGTCACGGTCACGGCCGGCGAGGACAACCCGGACGGGCTGACCGAGACGCACGTCCGGAAGATTCGGCAGGTGTCGACGGACGCGGACGTGATTCCGCTGAAGGGCGACCAGACGATCGTCGCGGCGAACGGCGAGGAGGTCCGCGCGAGCGTCACGGGGGTGACGCAGGCGAGCGCGCTCTACGACGCCGGCGCGGGCGAGATCCCCGAGCGCCTCGAATCCGGCGCGGTCGTCAGCAGCAGCCTCGCCACCGAACTCGGCCTCGACGTCGGCGACCCCGTCGAGTACGGCGGCCAGCTGTACCGAATCCGCGGCGTCACCGAGAGCCCGGGCGGCTTCGGCGGCGGGAGCAACACGCTCGTCCTGCCGCTGTCCGCGCTCGCGGACCAGCAGTACTACGACCGCGTCACCCTGGTCACCGACGGGGGCGACGCCGCACGGGAGCTGGCGGCCGCGGTCGACGAGCGCCTCAACGAGCGCGAGGAGGTCGTGAGCGCCACGACGTCCGCCGACGCGCTCGAACAGATCAACTCCTTCCTGAACACCCTGAACCTCGCGCTGCTGGGCATCGGCTCGATTTCGCTGGTGGTCGCCAGCGTGGCGATTCTGAACGTCATGCTGATGAGCACCATCGAGCGGCGCGGCGAAATCGGCGTCCTCCGGGCGGTCGGCGTCCGTCGCGGCGAGGTGCTCCGCATGCTCCTCACGGAGGCGGGGTTCCTCGGCCTGGTCGGCGGGCTCGCTGGCGCGGTCGTCTCGCTGGGCGTGGGCTTCGTCATCTTCGACGCGCTGGTCGGCGACCCGCTGCTCGCGCTCGCCTGGAGCAGCTCACGGTACCTCGTCTACGGCGTCGGCTTCGCGCTCGCGGCGAGCCTCGTGAGCGGGCTCTACCCCGCGTGGAAGGCCGCCAACGAGCGGCCCGTCGACTCGCTGCGCGGCTAGCTACCCGTCCCTCCGGCGTCCGCCGTGAGCCGGCCGCCGAACGCCGCGGTCCACAGCAGCCCGAGGTAGGCGACCCAGCGCTCGATGCCGCCGACGCCCAGCGGCGTCCCGTCCCCGAGGACCACGAACCCCGCGAGCGCGAGCAGTTCGAGCGCGCCCAGCCCCACCGAGAGAGCGCGGAACGCGCCGCGGGCCTCGAATCCGGCGGCGAGCGCGGCGACGCCGACGCCGCCGAACGCGAGCATCGCGGCGACGAAGTGCGGCACGCCGGTCTGGGACGGGAAGACGCCGACGCCAGCGACGCCGACGGCGGTGATTGCGAGGATGGCCGTAACTCGACGCGAGCCGTCGCCGCGACGGAGTGCGTACGTCGCCAGCAACAACAGGGCGCCGGCGGCGACCATCGTGGCGTTGAACACGGTCTGGGAGGCGGCGGGCGCGTCCGCCGCGCCGAGCGCGCTGATCGTCTGTGCGGACGTGCTGTAGCCCGGGTAGGACGCCTCCGCGGCGACGAAACCGAGCACCGTGAGGACGGCGCCCGCGACGAGCAGCGCGCCGGCGGCGTCCCGGAACTGGTCTGGGTTCACGTCTCCGAGCGCGCGCCGACGCGACATAAGATTGAGAGGTTCGCGGCGGGCCGGCGGCGCGGAGACGACGGCCTTTAGCGCTCGCGTGTTCACTATTTCGACACGTCGCGCTCCACCGAGGCATCCACATGAATCTCTCTCACTACCGGAACGCGGGGCTGTTCGTACTGCTGGGCGTCCTCTGGGGGTTCTCCTTCGTCGCCATCAAGGCCGGCCTGGAAGCGCTGCCGCCGGTGTTCTTCGCGGCGCTGCGCTTCGACGTCGCGGTGCCGCTGCTGTTGGCGTTCGTGGCGTGGCGCTACGACGCCGTGCTCCCGCGCACTCGCGCGGACTACGTCGGCATCGCCGTCGGCGCGGCCACCATCATCGCCGCGAACAACGGCCTGCTCTTCCTCGGCCAGCAGTCGATCACGCCCGCTGCGGCGTCCGTGATGTACGGCCTGAACCCAATTCTCGCGCCCGCGTTCGCGTTCGTGCTGCTCGACCAGCGCCTCGACCCGGTGAGTCTGGCGGGCATCGCGCTCGGGCTCGTCGGCGTCGTCGTCATCGTCCAGCCGTCCCCGGAGACGCTCACCGCTGGGTCGACCGTCGGCCAGCTGCTCGTGCTCGGCGCGGCGGCCGCCGTCGCGCTCGGGAGCGTCGTGATGCGGCGCGTCGACGCCACCATCGAGAGCATCCCGCTCACGACGTGGGCGATGGTCGGCGGCGCGGGGCTCCTCCACGCCGCGAGCCTCGGCCTCGGCGAGTCCGTCTCCGGCGCCCTCGTGACGCCGACTGTCGTCTACGCGACGCTCGTGCTCGGCGTGCTGTCGACCGCGCTGGCGTACCCCGTCTTCTTCACGCTCATCCGCGACGTCGGGCCCGTGCGCGCGAACCTCGTGGCGTACGTCGTCCCCATCTTCGCCGCCATCACGGCGTGGCTGCTGTTCGGCGACGGCGTGTCGCTGACGACCGCTGCCGGGTTCGTCATCGTCGTCGCCGGCGTCGCGTTGCTCCAGCGGGAGGTCGTCGCCGACGAGCTCTCGCGGGCGTACCGCCGGTTCGCGGCTACCCGGTGACGGTGCTCTGGAAGCCGCGCCGAATCGTCAGCGCGTCGGCGTAGTCCGACTGCGAGAGCACGCCGACGAGCTCGCCGTTCTCCTCGACGAGCGCGGTCGTCCCGCCAGACTGCTGCAGCAGCGCGAGCGTGTCGAAGGCGTCCGCGGACGGCTCGACGCTCGGGACGTCCCGCATCACTTCGTCGACGCGGGTGGTGTCGCGCTCGCGCTCGGGGACTTTCCGGAGGTCGTCGAGCGCGACCACGCCACGCGCGGTTCCCGTGCTGTCGGTGACGAGGTGGAGCGTCTGGCGGTCGCTGAGGAGCCGCCGGCCCAGTTCCGCGACGGACACGTCCGCCGAGACGGTCGCGGGGTCGCGGGTCATGATGTCGCCGACCGTGATGCCCTCGAGCAGTTCGTCGAGGAGCACGGTCCGGGACTCGGTGGTGGCGGCGCCGTAGATGAACCACGCGAGCAGCAACAGCAGGAGGTTGAAGCTGAGCACGCCGACGACGGCGAACAGGAACGCGAACCCGACGCCGATTCGCGCCGCGATGCGGGTCGCGGTGCCGTACGGCCGGGTGCGTGCGAGCAGCGCGCGGAGGACGCGCCCGCCGTCCATCGGGAACGCGGGCAGGAGGTTGAACCCGGCGAGCAGGAGGTTCGTGAGCGCGAGGTAACCGAGCACGAACCGCGTCACCTGCAGCGACTCGGGGACGGCGAGGACGGCCGCGTAACAGCCGGCGGCGACCAGCACGCTCGTGACCGGGCCGGCGACGGCGATCCAGAACTCGCGGTCCCACTCCTTCGGCAGCGACTCCAGGGCCGCGAGCCCGCCGAGGATCCACAGCGTGATGGACTCGATGCCGATGCCGTACCGCAGCGCCGCCCACGAGTGCCCGAGTTCGTGGAGCGTGACGCTGACGAACAGGCCGAGTGCGGCGGTGACGCCGATGAGCCACGAGGTGTTCCCGGCTTCGAGCCGCGAGAGGTCGAAGCCGACGCCCGTGACGCCCTCGATGAGGCCGGCGTAGAACTGGATCTGCGCGCCGCTCCCGATGAGCCACGCGAGAATCGGGAGGAAGACGAGCAGCGACGTGTTGACGCGAATCGGGATGTCCCAGATCCGGGTGACGGTGAAACTCCGCATACGTCGTGGTGTAGCGCAGGAGGTTTAGTTGTCCGGACCGCGGCGACTGCCGTTCGTCTCGGCGTCCGCGACGGCGGCGCGCCGCGCTATCGGACGATGGTGACTGGGACGGGCGACCGGCGGGTCACCGTCTCGGCGACGCTCCCGAACAGCACCCGACCGACGCCGGAGCGCCCCCGGCTCCCCATGACGACGTGGTCGACGTCGTGGGCCTCGATCGCTTCGAGAATCTCCCTGCCGGGCTTCCCGGTCGCGAGCACCGTCTCGACGTCGACGCCGCGCGCCGCGACCGTCTCGCGGTGGTCGTCGAGCAGCGCTTCGCCGCGGTCGCGCTGTCGCTGTGCTTCCTCCTGGTAGCTGTCGTAGTCGAAGTACTCGTCGCCCCCGTACCCGTACGAGCTCAGCGGCGCGAGCACGTGAATCAGCGTGATGCTGGCCTCGGGGAGCTCGTCCAGCGCGTACGCGAGTGCCGCCTCGGATTCCGCCGACCCGTCGACCGGGACGAGGACGTGTTGACCCATACCGACTGCTGTCGCGGGACCGTGATAAGTCCCGGCGTCCGCGGGTCGGAGCGCCTCAGCTGTCGTGGGGGAGCGAGAGCACGACGGCTTCGCCGGAGACGACCGTCTCCTCCGTCTCGGCGGTGGTGTCGAGGCGGAGCCTGTCGCCGCCGAGCGCGTCGACGACTTCGGCAGTGGCGGTGACGGTGTCGCCGGGGTAGACGGGCTGCTCGAAGGAGATCTCCTGCGAGACGTAGACGACGTCGCCGGGTAGGTCGCCGACGGCGGCGCTGACGACGCCCGCGGAGAGCATCCCGTGGGCGACGCGCCCGCCGAACATCGTCTCGGCGGCGTACTCCGCGTCGAGGTGGATGGGGTTGTCGTCGCCGGAGACTTCGGCGTACGCCTCGATGGTCTCCTCGGTGACGTGGACGGACGACTCGGCGGTGTCGCCGACGGACGCGACTGGCATACCGGTCCGTGACGGGCCACGACGAAAACACCACGGGTCGCCTCGACCCGCCAGTCACGGGACGACCGCGTCGACGAGCCACGAACGGGGCGGTTCGTCGAACGGCCACTGGCCGCAGCGCTCCTTCTCGATGGAGCCGCCCGTCGCCGTCTCGAAGTACTTCTGCTTGTCTCCGAGCCGGTAGTGGCAGTTCTCGGGCTGCAGCTTGTTCCAGTAGATTTCCCGCATCGACGGCGACCCGGGCGGGTCCGCCGGGAGGTCCTCGTAGGCCGACACGCCGAACTGGTCCCGGGCCTCCTCGACTTCGTCCCTGACGGGCGTGACCGGGCTGGCGTTCCAGTACAGCGACGTCACGACGAGCACGACGACGGCGGCGGCGACGAGCGAGCGACCCGAGGGCGTCCGGGCGCGGGCGGCGAGCACGCCGACGCCGAGCGCGAGGAAGAGGAACAGGAGGATCAGCTCGATTGCGCCCTGGAACTCCAGAAATATCTGGAATAGGTAACTGAGGCCGCCGGCGGCGACCCACCAATACGTCCGCCACTCCGCACGCACGCCGCGCCACCAGCCGTAGGCGGCGACGGGCACGAGGAACACGCCCGGCCCGAGTTCGGCGACGAACGCGAGCGCCCGGCCGGGGACCGTGTACCGCTCGACGCCGTAGACGGGCGCGAGCACGACCTCCACGAACAGCGGTATCGCCGTTCCAGTCAGCACGAACGGAAGCACCGTGAGCGCCGCGACCGCGAGGCCGCCGGTGACGGTGCGGACTGCGGCCGTCACGCCGCCCCGCTGGAGCGCCATCGCGACGACGAGCGCGGCGACGCCGCCGCCGAGCTGCCAGAAGCCCGCGCCCAGCGCCGCGGCGGTACCGGCGGCGAGCGGGCGGTCTTCGACGGCGAGGGAGAGCGCGGCGGCCGCGCAGAGGAACGCGAAGTACTTCGGGCGGATCCCAGCGTACGGGAACGCGTACACCGACGTGAGCACGAACATCGAGAATCCGGCGGTGACGGCGGCGAAGCCGTCGTCCGTGAGGCTGTGGACGGTGAACCCCGTGAGCACGACGCCGCCGGTGACTGCAGCGACCGCGACGGCGACGCTCACGACGTGCAGCAGCGCCATGTTCCCGCCGGTGAGGAACGCGAGCAAGGTCGTCACGGCGTAGACGAGCGGCGGCTTCAGGTCCCAGATGTCGACGTACAGGGTCGCGCCCTCCAGGATGTACCAGCCCGCGTGCTGGAACAGCGCGGAGTCCCGGTTGACGTGGAACGGCTCGCTCGCGAACTTGATTGCGGTCGCGGCGACCACGAGGCCGGCCGCGCCGGCGACGAGCAGCCGCCGCCAGTCGTCGGCGATTCGGCGCTGGAGCGTCGCGTGCGACTCGGGAGCCCAGTCGTCGAAGCCCGGCATCTTGGAGGGTGACTACGGGTTCGACCCGCAGGCCCCTACGCTTTGCTGCCCCAGCCGAACGCCAGCCACCCGCCGTCGTTGTGCATCACTTCCCCGGTCATGTAGTGGTCGCCGGCCGCGAGGAACGCCGCGCAGTTGCCGACCTCCGCCAGCGTGCCGAAGCGGCCGAGCGGCGTGCGGTTCTCGATGTGCTCCTCGGTGTAGCCGTAGTACGGCCACTCGCGGTCCTCGGTGATCTCCTCGCCCCACGGGGCTTCCGCGAGGTCCGTCTTCACGTAGCCGGGCGCGAGCGCGTTCACGTGGACGTCGTACTCCGCGAGTTCGACCGCGAGACACCGAGTGAGATTCTCGATACCGCCCTTCGTCGCGTTGTAGGGCGCGCGGCCCTGCACGCCGACGCTCCCGAACATGCTGGACACGTTGATAATCTGGCCGCCCGTGCCCTGCTCGGCCATCTGCTCGCCGGCCACCTGGGAGCCGTAGAACGTCCCCGTGAGGTTGACGTCGAGGACGCGCTGCCAGTCCTCGGGCGTCTGGTCGAAGACGTGCTTCTCGACGGTCGTCCCGGCGTTGTTGACCATCACGTCCAGGGAGCCGAATTCGTCGACCGCCGCCTGCGCGAGCGCTTCGACGTCCGCCTTCTCGCTCACGTCGGCCTCCGCCGCGACGGCGTTCCCGCCGGCCTCCCGGATCGCTTCGGCGGTGTCCTCGGCGCGGTCCTGCGAGCGCGAGTTCGTCACCACGTTCGCGCCCTCGTCCGCGAACTTCTCCGCGATTGCGCGACCGAGCCCGGTACTCGACCCCGTGACGATCGCGGTGTCTCCTTCCAGCGACTGGCTCATGGTTACCACTTCGGCGCGCGCCGCTCTGTCACCTTCGCGCGCATCGACCCGACCGCCTCGATGCGCTGCTCGGCCATCTCGTCGGCGAGCTCGTTCGTGGGCCGGTCCTGGGCCTCGGAGCGCTGCCCGATTTCGACCATGCGGTCGTAGATGGCGTCGATCATCGCTCGCGCGCGGTCGTGCTGGTAGCCGCCCTTCCGCAGCAGGTCGGTGTCGTCGATGGTGCGCCCGGAGTTCGCGAGGTAGTCCGGCGCGTACAAAATGCCCTCCTCGTGGAGCCGGCGGCCGTGGCGCTCGGGGTCCTCCAGTTGGTTGTTCGCGGCGCCGCAGACGATGTCGCACTCCAGTTGCGGGATTGTCTCGTCGTTGATGACGAACCCGAGCGCGGACGGCGCGAAGATGTCGCAGTCTACGCCGTAGACGTCGTTCGGGTCGGCCACTTCGGCGCCGTGCTCGTCGACGGCCCAGTCGACGGCCTCCTGGTCCGGGTCCGCGACGGTGATGCGGGCGCCGCGGTCGGAGAGGTAGCGGATGATCGCGCTGCCCATGTCGCCGATGCCCTGCACGACGACGTGGCGGTCCGAGACGTCGCGGTCGCCGTACGTCAAGTCGCAGCACGCCTCCATCGCACGGAGCACGCCGAGGCCGCCGCCGTGGTAGCCGTCGGGGTGGTCGAACTGCTCGGGGAGGCCGAGCACGTAGTCGGTCTCCATGTTTATCCAGCGGAGCTCGCGCTCGTCCGTGCCGACGTCGCCGCCCGTGACGAAGCGGCCGCCGAAGCTGTCGACCATCCGGCCGTACGAGCGGTACAGCTCCTCGGTGTTGTGGTCGTCGTCCTCGACCCAGATGACGGCCTTCGCGCCGCCCATGTTGATGCCGGAGATGGCGTACTTGTACGTCATCGCCTGCGACAGTCGGAGCACGTCCTCGATGGCGTCCGCCTCGGAGTCGAACGCGTATCGTCGCGTCCCGCCGGCTGCGGCGCCCAGCGTGGTGTCGTGGATGCCGACGAATCCGCGGAGCCCGGTCTCCTCGTCGCGGAACGCCTTCAGTTCGTCGTGGTCGTGTTCTGCCAATTGTTCACAAATACCTTGCATGGAGTGTGCTGATAACGGACAAGAACTTAGCTATTGGGTTGGGGTGCCGGCGCGCGATCCGTGTTTCGGGGCAAATACTTACGTCGTATGATAACACACGGCAGAGTATGTCGGGACGGTTAGCAGGCCAGACGGCCATCGTCACGGGGTCGAGCAGCGGCATCGGAGAGCACATCGCCGAGCGATTCGCCGAGGAAGGCGCGAACGTGGTGACGAACTCGCGCTCGCAGGACCGCGCCGAGGACACCGCCGAAGCGATCCGAGAGGTAGGCGGCGAAGCCATCGGCGTCGGCGCGGACGTCAGCGAGAAAGACGACGCCGAACACCTCGTGGAGCGAGCGATCGAGGAGTACGGCAGCCTCGATATCATGGTGAACAACGCCGGCATCGGCGTCATCGCGCCAGCCCTGGAGATGACCGAGGACGAGTGGCGGAGCGTCGTCGACGTGAACCTCAACGGCGTGTTCTTCGGCGCGCAGGCCGCCGGGAAGGCGATGGCCGAGCAGGGCGACGGCGGGCACATCCTGAACATCTCGAGCATCTTCGGGAGTATCGGCGTCCAGGGCCGCGCGCCCTACAACGCCTCGAAGGGCGGCGTGAACAACCTCACGCGCTGCCTGGCGGTGGAGCTCGCCGAACACGAGGTCCACGTGAACGCGCTCGCGCCGGGGTTCGTGAAGACCGAGCTCGACGAGCAGACCCGCGAGGAGAAAGCCGACGAGGGCGACGACGAGAAGGAGCCGTGGCCGCGGTACGGCTACGACGACCGCGACATCGAGAACCGCACGCCCCTGGATCGGTTCGGCTCCGTCGAGGAGATGGGGAACTGCGCGGTGTTCCTTGTGAGCGGCGACCACTACATGACCGGCGAAGTCGTGCACGCCGACGGCGGGTGGCTGGCGTTCGGCTGGGGGAGCAAGGAGCGCTAGCCGTACGCGCAGCAGTAGTCCACGACCTCGTCCGCGACGAACTCGAAGGGCACGCCGGCGTCGACGTCGACCACGTCGCCTTCCGCGAACGGCAGCGTCTCCTCGGGGAGTTCGAGGCGGCCGCTGCCCGCGAGTATCTCGATGGTCTCCTCGGTCTCCGTCTCGAACTCGTAGGTCCCCGGGAGCACGAGCCCGAGCGTGTAGCGCTCCCCGTCGCTGGACTGTACTTCGCGGCTCGTCACTCGGCCGTCGTAGTAGACGTTCGCGCGCTTGCGCACGGTGGCGTCCTTGAACGCGTCGTCGGGCATCGTATCCATCCACCACCAAGAGATTGTTAAGTGTTACCACGACACTCGGTAGATTGGAGCGACCCAGTCGGTTCCGGCCGAGAATCGGAGTTACGAGCGACAGCAGCGTAAAACATACTGAATCTGTTTTATTTCTCCTCCCCTCTGATTTAGTACCTTTAGAAGCGATCCGTAGACGAATATCAGGTTCCACTCGAAAAACCCGGAACAGCTGTTCCCAGCCAGTATCTGAGAAGTAAGCTCGAGGAAGCTCTATCGAGGAGCCGTTCAGACGAAATCCGAGTTTTATCACCACACAGGTCTCGAATACGCATATATCGAATAATCGGTCGAGGATTCTCCACTCGGCTCGACTTTCGAAAGTACCATTTCAGCATAGTGCATAGATCTTAGCTACTTCCCCGGTGTTTCCGAGCCGACAATAGTATTATGGACGTCCGTGACAGTTGTGTACGTTGGCGGTGGAGCACGCATGACCCGACCGATTCACCTGCGGGTCCGCGGAGCCGACAGCCCCCGGACCGTCGACTGCGTCCACGAGGCGCGGGAGGTGGTCGAGCGGGAGCGCCGCATTTTGCGCGCGGAGCTCGACGCCTTCGAGGCGTTCCGCGCGCGACTGGCGGGGATCGACACCGACCGGGCGGGGCCGCAGTCGGGAGTGCCGGCGCGCACGGCGGTCGGGGGCGTGAAGTCGCGGGAGCACCGCTCCGAGCGGTCCACGGCGGCGCTCGTCCGTGAGGCGTACGCCGAGACGGTCATGGACACCGCACACTACGACGCGGAGTACGGTGAATCCTACTGGGAGCACGTCGCCGCGGAGTTCGGCGCCGACCTCGCGGCGGCGCTCCGCGAGTCGGCGGCGGTGTCGCCGCTGCTGAAGTCGCGGCTGCTCGCCGCGGCCCGCGAGGCGGAAGTTCGACGCGAACAGCTGCTCGGCGAACTCGAAAGAGAGGCGGACGCGTTAGAGGAGGGGAACGCGGCGCTCCGCGAGGTCTGTGAGGACCTCGGCGTCGTCCGGTCGCGGCCGCTCTACGGCTGCACGCCGGCCGAGCTCCGGAACCTACTCGGCGACCTCGCGGTCCTCGACGAGCGCCTCCGGGAGCTCGCCGCCCGCCGGCAGTCCGGCGACCTCGAACCCGGCTCTGGCCGCCGCCGGTCGAGCAGCGACGCCTCGCTCACGGACTACGTCTACGACCCGCTGCCGTTCACGTACCCCGTCCTGCGCGCAACCGCGGTGGTGAGCGACCACGTCGAGACGACCCGGGAGAGGATTACGGACGTTCTCGACGCGCAGACGGACGCTTGAGCGGGGGCGGAGTTCAGGCGTCGAAGCGCGTAATCGGGTCGAGTTCGGACTCGTCGACGTCCGCGAACGCCTCGCGGGCGATAGTGCGCTTGTGGACTTCGTCGGCGCCGTCGACGATGCGGAACTGGCGGACGCTCTCGTAGAAGTCCGCCAGCGGGAGGTCCCGCGCCATGCCGTTGCCGCCGCAGAGCTGGACGGCCGTGTCGATGGCGTCCTGGACGACGTTCGCGGCGAACACCTTGCTCATCGACACCTCCACGCGGGCCTGGTTGCCCGCGGCGATCTCCTCGGCGGCGGTGCGGACGAGCGAGCGCGCGGCGGCGAGCCGCATCTCGTGCTCGGCGATATCGAAGCGCACCGCCTGCTTGTCGGCGATCTTCGAGCCGAACCCCTCGCGTTCGGACGTGTACGCCTTCGCGACGTCGAGCGCGCGGTCGGCCATCCCCGAGAACCGCATGCAGTGCGTGAGCCGCGCGGGCCCGAGGCGCTCCTGGACGTGCGCGAACCCCTCGCCCTCCTCGCCGAGCAGGTGCTCGTCGGGGACGCGCACGCCGTCGAACTTGATCTCGGCGTGGCCCTTCCCCGTGACCGGGCTACCGAGGTGCGGGATGTTCCGGACGACCTCGACGCCGTCGGCGTCCTTCGGCACGATGAACACCGAACTCCCCTCGTAGGGGTGGGCGTCCTGGTCGGTGCGCGCGAACACGAGCAACACGTCCGCCTCGACGCCCTGCGTCGTCCACCACTTGTGGCCGTCGATGACCCAGTCGTCGCCGTCTCTCTCGGCAGTCGTCTGCAGCATCTTCGGGTCGGAGCCGCCGCCCTGCAGCGGCTCGGTCATCGCGAACCCGGAGTTGATGTCGCCGGCGACGAGCGGCCGGAGGTACTGCTCCTTCTGGGTCTCGGTGCCCTGGAGTTCGAGGAAGTGCATGTTCCCCTCGTCGGGCGCGGAGACGCGCAGCGCGAGCGGGCCGAGCAGCGACCGGCCGGCCTCCTCGAACGCCGGCAGGACGTCCCGGAACGAGTGGCCGAGCCCGCCGTACTCCTCGGGTATCTGTGGTGCGTAGACGCCGTACTCGCGAGCGGCCTCGCGGAGTTCGGAGACCGTTCCCTCGGAGACAGTCATCCCGCCTTCGAGCTCGCGCTCGACCGGGAGCACGACCTCCTCCATCAGGTCGCGGGTGCGGGTCGCCAGTTCCTCGGCAGTCTCGGAGTCGTTGAACGTGATCATAGTGTCGCCGTGCTCGCGCCCGCGGCGGAGCGCTGGGGCCGCGCGGCGTCGACGAGCACTGTGCCTCCAACTGCGCCGGCCCGGCCCATAAATATTCGCGCGGGCGACGACTTCCGGACCCCTACCGGGCGGTCCAGCCGCCGTCCGCGGCGAGGACTTCGCCGGTGACGAACGACGCCGCGGGACTCGCGAGGAACACCGCGGGCCCGGCGATCTCCTCGGGGTCGGCGAACCGGTCCAGGGGCGTTCGGTCGAGAATCGACTGCCGGAGGTCCTCGTCGTCGCGGAGCTCCGCGGTGAGGTCGGTGGCGACGTAGCCGGGCGCGAGCGCGTTCACGCGGACGCCCGGCGCCCAGTCGAGAGCCATGCTCTTGGTCAGGCCGACGAGGCCGTGCTTGGTGGCGACGTAGGGGTGCTGGCGCGGCAGGCCGACGACGCCGCCGACGCTCGCGACGTTGACGACGGCGCCGTACTCGGAGGCCTCCAGGTGCTCGCTGGCGGCGCTCGTGCACGCGAACGCGCCGCGGAGGTTCACGTCCACGGTGTCGTCGAACCCGTCGAGGCCGACGTCCCCGGGCGCGCCGAGCGCGTGCCCGGGGTTGATGCCGGCGTTGTTCACGAGCACGTCGACGCCGCCGAGTTCGTCCGCGACGCGCTCGACGGTCTCGCGAACGGCCGCCTCGTCGGTCACGTCGAGCGGCTGGACCAGCGACGTCGCGCCGAGTTCGCGGACGTCCTCGACGGCGGCCTCGACGTCTTCCTCGGTCCGCGAGACGGGCACCACGTCCGCGCCGGCGGCGGCGAGCCCGCGAGAGATTGCCTTCCCGATGCCGCGCGTGCCGCCCGTGACGAGTGCGGTCCGGCCGTGCAGCGAGAACAGGTCTCCGATGTCGTCGAACTGCGTCATGCCCGGACGTTCAGCGGGCACCCACATCAGACTGTGGTCCGCGTCGGCACGACCCGTAGTTATTCGGGCGGTGGGTGCGAACGGGGCGTATGGGCGAAGACAGTCCGGAGTACTTCGCGCGCCTCGTCGACGAGGACGCTCTGGCGGCGTACTTCCGCGAGGAACTGGGCGACGCGGCGACGTTCGACGTCGAACGGCACGCGGAGGGGCACTCGAACGAGACGCTGTTCGCGGAGTGGGGCGACCGGCGGCTGGTGGTGCGGCGGCCGCCGCCCGGGGAGACGGCTGACACGGCCCACGACGTGTTGCGCGAGTACCGCGTTATCGACGCGCTACAGGACACGGACGTTCCGGTGCCGGCGACAGTGGCGGCCTGCGAGGACCACTCCGTCATCGGGAGCGACTTCTACGTGATGGAGCGCGAGCGCGGCGACGTGCTCCGCGAGGACGAGCCCGAGCGGTTCGCGACGCCCGAGCGGCGGCGGACGCTCGGCGAGGAGTTCGTGGACACGCTCGTCGCGATTCACGAAGTGGACTACGAGGCGGTCGGGCTCGGCGAACTCGGCCGACCGGCGGGGTACACGACCCGGCAAGTGGAGCGGTGGCGCGAACAGCTCGAGTGGGCGTTCGAGGTCACCGCCGAGGAGCGCGAGGTCCCGGCGCTCGACAGGGTCGGCGACTGGCTCGTCGAGCACTGCCCCGAGGACCACCCGCACGCGATGGTCCACGGCGACTACAAGCTCGACAACGTCATGTTCTCGCCCGCCGACGACCCCGAGATCGCGGCCGTCTTCGACTGGGAGATGGCGACGCTCGGCGACCCGCGCGCGGACCTCGGGTGGATGCTGAGCTACTGGCGGGACCCCAAGGACCCCGACCCGGAGATTCCGGAGCTCGTCACGCGGTTCATGGAGCGCGAGGGCTACCCCACCAGAACCGACCTCGTCGAGCGCTGGGAGTCCCAGACGGGACTGACGTTCGAGCACGAGCGCTTCTACCGCGCGCTCGCCGTCTACAAGCTCGCCGGACTCGGGGAGATGTTCTTCCGGCGCTACCTCACGGGGAACGCCGACGACCCGATGTACCCCGCGATGGAGGAGCGCGTCCCGGGGCTGGCGTCCCGGGCCGAGCGCATCATCGACGGCGACGAGCCGCTGTAAGAACCCACCCGAACGTTAATCGGTGACGATTGACAAGTACCGGGCGATGCAGTACGAGACGCTCGGACAGACGGACGTAGAGGTGAGCCGCGTCGGCCTCGGACTCTGGAACATCAGCGGCGGCTCCGACTGGGAGAAGACCGACGAGGACCAGGCCATCGAGACCATCCACGAGGCGTACGACAGCGGCGTCACGTTCTTCGACACGGCGGAGGCGTACGGCGACGGCTACTCCGAGGAAGTGCTGGGGGAGGCCCTCGACGGCCTCGACCGCGACGACGTCGTGGTCGCGAGCAAGGTGTGGCAGGACAACCTCGCGTACGACGACCTGAAGGCGGCCTGCGAGGCGAGCCTCGACAGGCTCGGCACGGACTACGTGGACGTCTACTACGTTCACTACCAGCACCCCGAGATTCCGGTTTCGGAGACGATGCGCGCGATGAAGGAACTGCAGGAGGAGGGGAAAATCCGGGTGCCGGCCGTCTCGAACACGGGGCCGGCAGACCTCGACGCGACCCTCGCGGAGGGCCGCGTGGAGGCGAATCAGGTGCCGTACAACCTCCTGTGGCGCGCCATCGAGTACGGGGTCGCGGACGCCTCTCGGGACGAGGACGTGGACCTGGTCGCGTACAGCCCGCTCGCGCAGGGCCTGCTCACCGGCGAGTACGAGTCGATCGAGGAGTACCCGACGGGCCGGATGCGGACGCGGCACTTCTCGGGGGACCGCCCGGGGGCGCGCCACGGCGAGGCTGGCGCCGAGGCGGAGACGTTCGCGGCGGTCGAGCGAATCCGGGACCTCTGCGCGGAGTACGACCGCGACATGGTCGAGGTGGCGCTCGCGTGGCCGCTCCACCAGCCGGGTGTGACCGCCGTGCTCGCGGGCGCGAGTTCGCCGGAGCACGCGCGGGCGAACGCGGCGGCCGCGGACGTCTCGCTCTCCGAGGACCTGCTGGCCGACCTCGACGACGCGACCGCGGACCTGAAGGAAGCGCTCGGCCCGAACCCGGACCCGTGGCAGTCCGACTCCCGGTACAACTGAGCGCCCGCCAGCGCCGCGCTCACCGCTACACTTAACAGAACCGCCGCCGCGACTGGTAGTATGACTGTCAACATCCCGCGTGTCGGGCTCGGCACCTACTCGGACACCGACAAGGACCAGTGGGAGGACAACGTGAGAACGGCGCTCGAAGCGGGCTACCGGCACGTCGACACCGCGGAGGCGTACGACAACGAGCAGTACGTCGGCGCCGGCCTGGAGGCCGCGAGCGTCGACCGCGACGACGTGTTCCTCGCGACGAAGGTCGCCCACCCGGACTCGCCCGTGCCGGAGCGCGAGGACGTGCTCTCGATGGTCGACGGCAGCCTCGACAGGCTGCGGACGGACTACGTCGACCTCCTGTACGTCCACTGGCCCGCCGACCCGTACGACCCGGAGACGACGCTGGGGGCGTTCCAGGAGCTCTACGACGACGGGAAGATCGAGCACGTCGGCGTCTCGAACTTCGAGCCGGAGACGCTGGACACCGCCCGCGAGGTGCTGGACGCGCCGATCGCCGCGAACCAGATCGAGTGCCACCCGCTCCTCCAGCAGGAGGAGCTCCGCGAGTACGCCCGCGAGCACGACCACTGGGTCGTCGCGTTCTGCCCGCTCGCGCAGGGCGAGGTCTTCGACGTGCCGGAGGTTCAGGCGGTCGCGGAGAAGCACGACGCCTCGCCCGCGCAGGTGTCGCTGGCGTGGCTGCTCTCCAAGGAGAACGTCGCTGCCATCCCGAAGGCGTCCAGCGAGGCGCACATGCGGGACAACCTCGCGGCCCGCGACCTCGACCTCGACGGCGAAGACGTCGAGAGAATCGACGGCATCGAGCGCGAGCACCGCATCATCGACCGCGAGTACGCGCGCTGGCGGAACTAGGCGAACGTGAACACGGGCTTGCAGGTCTCGGAGTTCAGGAACCCCTCGAAGGCGGCGGTCGGGTCGTCGACGCTGTAGGAGCGGTCGACGATGGCGTCGACGTCGACGGCGCCGTTCTCCATCAGGCGAATTGCCTGCTCGAAGTTCCGCCACGCGGAGCCGTACGACGTCTGGACGGTGATTTCGCCGCGGACGACGGGCGTCATGAACACCTCGCTGGGCGCTCCGGGGAGGCCGACGACGACTACCTCGCCGCCCTTCCGGACGTGGTCGACGGCCATCTCGACGCCGGACTGGTGGCCGGTCGTGTCGAAGACCGCGTCGAAGCCGATGCCGTCCGTGAACGCCTCGCGGCGGTCGTCGAGGTCCCCGTCTTGGACGTTGACGGTGTCGACACCGATGTCCGCCAGGAGGGGGAGGCGGTACCGCGTGTCCGCTTCGAGCCCGGAGACGAGGACGTTCGCGCCCATCGAGTCGGCGACGACGGCGGTCAGGACGCCAATCGGGCCCGGGCCCTCGACGAGAACGTTGTCCCCGGGGGTCACCGAGGACTGCGTGAACACGGCGCGGGTCGCGATGCTCGTCGGTTCCGTGATGGCCGCGTGTTCGAGCGGGACCGAGTCCGGGATGCGGTGGACGGACGACGCGTCGACGGCGACGTACTCCGCGTACGCGCCGTCGCGGTGCATGCCCGTGATGGAGAAGTTCTGGCAGACGTTCGGCTGGCCGTTCTTGCACTGGAAGCACTCGCCGCAGCTGTGAATCGGCTCCTCGACGACGTTGTCGCCGACCGAGAGCCCGGTGACGCCGTCGCCGACTTCGACGACGGTGCCGGCGTACTCGTGGCCCATGACGCGCGGGATTGGAATCCACTTGTAGCCGTCCTCGTACGTGTAGGCGTGGGCGTCGCTGCCGCAGAGGCCCGCGCTGTGCACCTCGACGAGCACCTGGTCGGCGTCCGGCGTCGGCTTGTCGCGCTGCTGTACCTCGACTTCCCTCGTTCCGGTCTGGACGATAGCTCTCATGGGTGTCTCTCCGGGGGGCGCGTTCGCCTAGTCATTGGTGGAACTCCACAAGTAGTTGGGGGTCAGTCCTCGGCGTCCCCGACCGGCGGGACCGTCACGATGGGACGGTCGGCGTCCAGCAGGATGGCCTGGGCGGTGCTCCCGAAGAGGGCTTTCCCGATCGGCGAGCGCTTCCGGCCGCCGATGACGATGTACTCCGCGTCGTGTTCGTCGGCGTAGCGGAGAATCTCGTTCTCCGGGTAGCCGACGAGGCCGACGGGCGTGAACGAGTCCGTGACCGCGGCGGCGACGCTCTCCGCGTGCGTCCGGGCGCGTTCCTCGTCGTCCATCTCCACGGGGTCTGTGGACCCGTCGATGGCTTCCAGGCGCACGCGCTCGGTGGTCTCGTACTGGCCGGCCACGTGGACGACGTGGAGCTCGGTGTCGAAGCGGTCGCTCAGCTTCGCCGCCTCCGCGACGAGGTTCTCGACGCTGTCGGAGCGGTCGATGGCTACGACGACTGGCATACCCCCCGATTCACGCCATCCGACCATAAATCGTTTGTACGAAATTCCGGCTTCGTCCCGAATCGACCGGTAGCGGCCCCGACTCGGATGTGGGAAAAGCTTAATTAACATTAGTGTGAATCGAAGTCTCGTATGGTAAGAGATACCGTGTTAAGCAGGCGCGATTTCGTGAAAGCAGCGGGCGCAGGATCGGCAGTCACCATGGCCGGACTCGCCGGCTGTAACTCGCTGTCCGGCGGCGGTGGCGGCAGCCAGAACTTCCCCAACGAGGACATCCGGATGATCTGTCCGTGGGCCGAAGGCGGCGGGACGGACCAGACGGGACGGCAGCTGGCCAGCGGGCTCAGCGAAACCTGGGACGTCGACGCGTACGTCGAGAACCAGACGGGCGGCACCGGCAGCGTCGGGTTCAACGCCATCGCGAACGCGGAACCCGACGGCTACACGGTCGGCGTACTCACGGTCGAGATCACCACCATCTCGCACCTCGGCATCGCCGACGTGAACCACGAGGACGTCAAGCCCGTGATGCAGTACAACTTCGACCCGGCGGCGCTCACCGTCCACGAGGACGCCCCCTACAGCACCCTCGGGGAGTTCATCGACTACGCGAACGACAACCCCGGCGAGATCAGCGTCTCGAACTCCGGTCCGGGCGGCATCTGGCACCTGTCGGCCGTCGGGTTCGCCCAGGAAGCCGGCATCGAACTCGAACACGTCGGCTACGACGGCGGCGCCCCGGCGACGCAGGCCGTCGTCAACGGCGAGGTCGAAGCGACGACGTCGAGCGCCCCCGAGGTGCTCGGGCAGGTCGAGGACGGCCCGCTGACGACGCTGGCCGTCTTCGGCGAGGAGCGCGTCGACATCATGCCCGACGTCCCGACGCTCCAGGAGCAGGACGTCGACTTCACCATGGGCGCGTGGCGCGGCCTCGGCGTCCCGAACGACACGCCCGACGACGTCATCGACCAGCTGTACGAGGGCTACTACGACGTGTACGAGTCCGACGACTTCCAGTCGTGGATGCAGGAGAGCGGCTTCGGCCTCGTCCACCGCGACATCGAGGAGTTCGGGGACTTCATGCAGCAGTCCTACGAGAGCTTCGACGAGATTACGGACAACGTCGACGTCTGACCCCGTCGAACCGCCGCAAATCTCCCCCATCTTTCCAATGAACTCCACATGACCCTCAAGCTCAGCCATACCGACAAGGTCGCCAGCGGGCTCGTCTTCGTGCTGACCGCCGCCACCTTCTACCTCACGACGGACTTCCCCGCCGGCTACGGCGCGACCGGGCCCGCGTTCTTCCCGCGAGTCATCGTCGGCCTGATGTCGGTGTTCGCGCTCGTCCAGTTGGTGAAAGCGACGCGGAAGGGTGAACCGCGCACGGTGGAGATCTCGCGGTCGACCGTGAAGACCGTCGCCGTCGCCGCCGCGCTCGTCGTCGGCTACGTGCTCACGATGCCGTACTTCGGCTTCCTCGCCGGCACCGTCGTCTTTCTCCTCCTGAGTATGCACTTCTCGGGCGTCGACGGGTTCCGGACGTCGATACCCGTGTCCATCGGCGTCGCCATCGCGCTCTACTACATCTTCGTGCAGTTCCTGCGCGTCCCCCTCCCAGAGAGCGCGATTCTCCCGATCAGCCGGCTGCTACCCGGGCTACTCACCGGGGTGGGACTCGCGTGACGCCGCGCCTCCGCGCGGAGGTGCCGCGATGAACATCTTCGCGGGTATCGTCGAGGGCGCCGCGCTCGTCTTCCAGCCGCTGCCGCTCGCGCTCATCGTGTTCGGCGTGTTCATCGGCATCGTGATGGGCGCGATTCCCGGGATGACCGCGACGATGACCGTCGGCGTGCTCGTCTCGTTCACGTTCGGGATGAACCCCACGGAGGGGATGATGCTCCTGCTCGGCATCTACGGCGGCGCGCTGTTCGCGGGGTCGATTCCCGCCATCCTGATTCGGACGCCCGGCACGCCGAGCGCCGCGGCGACCATCTTCGACGGGTTCCCGCTGTCCCAGCAGGGGCAGGCGGGCCGCGCCATCGGCATCGCGACGCTCGCGTCGTTCGTCGGCGGCGCAATCAGCATCATCCTCATCACGTTCATCTCCCCGCAGATCGCGCAGTTCGCGCTGGAGTTCCGGTCGCCGGAGTACTTCGCGCTCGCGTTCTTCGGGCTCACCATCATCGCGAACGTCAGCGGCGACTCCATCACGAAGGGCATGATAACCGGGCTGCTCGGGATGCTCATCGCCACCGTCGGCATCGACCCGACGACCGGCTACCCGCGGTTCTCGTTCGGCGTCCCGGCGCTGACCTCCGGCATCCAGTTCATCGCCGTGATGATCGGGCTGTTCGGACTCGCGGAGGCGTTCAACCGCTACCGCGAGGGGATCTCCGAGATCTCCGTCGAGCAGGAGCTCTCTAGCATCGTCCCCTCGTTCGGCGACGTGAACGAGATCCGGAACGTCACGGTGAGCTCCAGCCTCATCGGGACGTTCGTCGGCGCGCTGCCCGGCGCGGGCGGCGACATCGCGTCGTTCGTCACGTACAACGAGGCCAAGCGCTGGGCGAGCAAGGCGAAGCCGCCGTTCGGCGAGGGGAACGTCCGCGGCGTCGCCGCCGCCGAAGCGGGGAACAACGCGAGCACGGGCGGCGCGCTCGTGCCGACGCTCACCCTCGGCATCCCCGGGGACTCCGTGACCGCCATCCTCATCGGCGCGCTGCTCGTCCACGGCATCCGCCCCGGGCCGGGGCTGTTCGAGGACGAGACCGGGCTCGTGTTCTCCATCTTCGTCGGGTTCTTCCTCGTGTACGTCGTCATCCTCGTCGCGGGGCTGCTCGGCGCGCACCTCTGGGTGCGGGTCATCAACTTCCCGCCGGAGTACCTCTGGCCGGTCATCATCGTGCTCTGTGTCGTCGGCTCGTTCGCGCTGAACGGCAACGTCATCGACGTCTGGACGATGATCATCGCCGGCATCATCGGGTTCGTGTTGCGCATGGAGGACTACCCGCTCGCGCCAATCGTGCTGGGGTTGATTCTCGGACCCATCGCGGAGAACAACCTCCGGCGGTCGCTGCAGCTCTCGGGCGGCTCGCTGGACATCTTCTACACCAGCCCGCTCGCGATGGGGATCCTCCTGCTGGCGGCGCTGTCGCTGTTCACGCCGTTCATCGCCGAGCGGTTCAACAGGGCGTAGCCGCCGTTTCCCTCCTTCTCCGTCCGCTCACGCGTCGTGGCCCTCGTGTTCCTCGATAGCGGTCCGCCACTCGTCGGGAATCGGGGCTGGCTCGCGGGCGTCGCGGTCGTAGGACAGCAACACCACGGAGCCGGTCGCGGCGGGCTCGCCGTCCACGCGCACCTCGTAGTCGATGGGGATGCTGGTGTCCCCGAGCTCGCCGATTCGCTGGCGGACGGTGACGGTCTGCCCGAGGCGGATCTCCGCCGCGAACTCCATCTCGCTTTGCACCATCACGAGCTCCGCGCGGTCGTGGCGCTGGCCGATGACGTCCGCCCAGTAGTTCGCGCGCGCCTGCTCGCAGTAGCTCGCGTACACCGCCTGGTTCACGTGGCCGTTCGGATCGAGGTCGCGGTACTGGGGCTCCAGTTCGATTTCGTACGTGTACTCGGGCATACCCTCACCATCCGGGCCGCGGAGAAAATAGCTTGCCCCGACAGCGGGCGCCGGCCTAGTACTCGTAGGACGTGACGGCCTCGATGGCGTGGGCGGCGCGCTGCTCGTCCGGCAGGTACGCTTCCTCGGTCTGGTGGCTCGGGAAGTGGACGTCGTAGCCCGTCGCGCGCTTGATGGGCGCCTTCAGGTGGTCGATGGCGTACTCGTTGACGAGCGCCGAGAGCTCTGCGCCGAGGCCGAGCGTGCGGCGCGCCTCGTGGAAGACGACGCAGCGCCCCGTCTTCTTCACCGAGTCGAGGACGGCGTCGACGGGCAGCGGCGACAGCGTCCGCAGGTCGAGAATCTCGACGTCAGCGTCCACCTGGTCTGCCGCCGTCTCCGCGTGCCGGACCATCGCGCCCCACGTCAGCACGGTGACGTCCGAGCCCTCACGGACCGTCCGGGACTCGTCCAGCGGGAGCGTGTACTCCGCCTCCGGGACCTCCTGCGTGCCGGTGCGGTAGACGGCCTTCGGTTCGAGGAACATCACCGGGTCGTCGCTGCGGATGGACGCGGCGAGCAGGCCCTTCGTCTCCGCGGGCGTGCTCGGGCAGACCACGCGGACGCCGGGCGTGTGGACGAAGAAGCTCTCCGTGGACTCGGAGTGGTACTCGCTGGACTTGATGCCGCCGCCGTACGGAATCCGCACGGTCAGTGGCATCTCGAACGCGCCGCCGGAGCGCTCGTGCATCTTCGAGATGGTGTACATGAACTGGCCGAACGCGGGGTAGAAGAACCCGAGGAACTGGATCTCGGGGACGACGCGCTGGCCGCGCATCGCCATCCCCGCGGCCGCGCCCAGAATCCCGTTCTCGGAGAGCGGCGTGTCGATGACGCGGTCCTCGCCGAACTCCTCGTAGAGGTCCTCCGTCGCGCGGAACACGCCGCCGATGGGACCCATGTCGTAGCCCAGCAGGCGGACGTTCTCGTCGCGGCGCATCTCCTGGGCGAGCGTGTCGCGGACGGCGGTCACGAGGTTCACCTCGCTGGTCTCGCCGTCGGCGTAGTCGGCGCTCACAGCCCATCACCCGTGAAGTCCGTGAAGGGGTTCTCGCCGCGCTGCTCGGCCCGGAGCTCCTCGCGCTGGTGGCGCTCGTTCCACGACTCGGACTGCAGGTGGTTGTCGAAGATGCGCTCGGGGTCGTCCTCGGGGACGTCGCGGGCGCGGTCGACCGCTTCCTCGACGCGCTCGTCGGCGTCCGCCTCGATGGCCTCGATGGCCTCGTCGTCGAGGGCGTCCTCCGAGCGGAGGTAGGCTTCGAGGCGGTCGACCGGGTCGCGCTCCGCCCAGAACTCCTGCTCGGATTCGTCGCGGTACGCGCCCGCGTCGTCGGCGGTGTTGTGGTCGTCGACGCGGTAGGTCACGCACTCCAGCAGCGTCGGTCCCTCGCCGCTCCGAGCGCGCTCGACGGCGCGCTGGGTCGCCGCGTACACCGCGAACACGTCGTTGCCGTCGACGCGCTCGTGGGGCATCCCCGCCGCCTCGGCCTTCTGCGCGAACGTGTCCGCGGCGGTCTGGCGGTGCGAGGGCACGGAGATGGCCCACTGGTTGTTGTGACAGATGGTGACCGCGGGCGCGTCGAAGACGCCCGCGAAGTTCAGCGCCTCGTAGAAGTCCCCCTGACTGGTCGACCCGTCGCCGATGTACGACAGCGTCACCGTGTTCCCGTCCTCGAACTTGTCGGCCATCGCGGAGCCGACGGCGTTCGTGACGTTCGCGGCCAGCGGGATGTAGATGGGCGAGAAGTTCACCGCCGGCTCGTCGGCCTCGTCGAGCGGGAGGTGTTCCTCGATGGTCTCGGGCTCGTGGCCCATCAGGCCCGCGACCGCGCGGTCGAGCGGGCCGCCCCAGTAGAGCTTGCTCGGGGTCTGCCGGTACGTCGGGAAACACCAGTCGCCCGCCTCGAGGGCGGCCGCGCTCCCGACGGGAATCGCCTCCTCGCCCCAGCTCCGCGAGAGGATGCTGATCTCGCCGCGGCGCTGGAGGCTCAGCATCTTCTCGTCGTAACGCCGGGAGAGCTTCATCGTCTCGTACATCCGTAGCGCCGTCGCCTCGTCGACGGGCGCCTCCCCGGACAGCGTGCCGTCCGGCGCGAGCACCCGGGAGAAGTCCTCGTCGGGTCGTGATTCGGTCCACTTTGCCATGGTGGGGGAATCACGAACGACGGAAAAATAGGTTGTGGTGTGTCAGTGTGTGACGAGGTGCCTCAGTCGTCGGGCGCGACCACCTGGTTCTCGAGGTCGGCGTACGAGCCGGTCTCGTCGACGCGTTCGAGGTTCCGCGCGAGGATGTCGGCGTGGCGCTCCCAGTACTCGTCGGTGCCGCCGGCGTTGTGCGGCGTGACGAGCGCGTTCTCCAGCGTCCAGAGCGGGTGGTCCTCGGGTAGCGGTTCGGGGTCGGTGACGTCGAGGGCCGCACCCCGGATCTTGTTCCCGCGCAGCGCCGCGACGAGCGCCTCCGTGTCGACGACGCCGCCGCGCGCGACGTTCACGACGACGGCGTCCGGCGGCAGCGTCCGGAACACCTGCTCGTCGACGAGGCCCGCCGTGGTGTCGGTGAGCGGGCACGCGAGCACGACGTAGTCCGACCGCGAGAACACCTCGTGGAGGTCGTCGTCGTACCCCAGAACCTCGTCGGCCGGCCCGCCCTTCTCGGGCGTGTACCGGACGCCCACGCGTTCGACGTCGAACGGGGCGAGGAGTTCCAGCGTGCGTTCGCCGATGGGGCCCATCCCGACGACGGTGACGGTGCTCCCGTTGAGTTCGCCGCCGCGGAAGTGGCGCCACTCGCTGTTCGACTGCCGGCGCCACCCCTCGTGGAGGTTCCGCGCGAACACCAGAACGTCCCCGAGCACCTGTTCGGCCATGTTCGGTGCGTGGACGCCGGAGGCGTTCGTCACGGCGACGCCCCTCTCCGCGAGCTCGTCCAGCGGCAGGTGGTCGACGCCCGCCGACGCCGCGGCGAACAGCCGCAGCGAGTCCGCGTTCGCGAGCACCTCCGGGTCGAGCCTGAGGCCGGTCGCGACGGGCGCTGCGTTCACGAGTTCTCGCTCCTCCCGGGGCGTCCCCGCGAGGCGAACGTCTTTCTCCGGGAAGTGCTCGCGCAGCCGCCGGGCGGCGCGCTCGCTGGACATCCCGTGGGCCGTTCCGCGAAGCACGACGACGTCGGGGTTCGACGAAGGCATAGGAGTGGTAACCAGTATCGTGGTACCGCGTGCCGCAACTTATATTTCCGGTTAGCTGGATTACCGAATCATGCTCGATGGGTTAGCCTCCCGCAGCAGCACCTACGACGTCCAGAGTCCAGACCGCATCGCGTACGGGTTCGACGCCACCGCGGAGCTGACGGCGTTCGCCGCCGACGCCGACAGCGCGCTCGTCGTCTCCGACGAGAACATCGTCGGCGCGGGCGTGACCGACCCGGTCGTCGCGGCGCTGGAGGACGCCGGCGCCTCAGTCGACTTCTTCACCGACGTGAAGCCCGAGCCGAAGCTCTCGATGGTCGAGGACGCCGCGGACGTGCTCCGAGACGGTGGCCACGACGTCGTGGTAGGGGTGGGCGGCGGGAGCGTCCTCGACACGGCGAAGCTCTCCTCCGCGCTCGCGGAGCACGACGTCCCCATCACGGACACGCTCGGGATGGGTAACGTCCCCGGCGCGGGCCGCCCGCTCGCGCTCGTCCCGACGACCGCCGGCACCGGCAGCGAGGTGACGCACATCGGCGTGTTCTCCGACAGCGAGGGCGTCAAGCGCGTCGTCTACGACGCGGCGCTGTTCGCGGACCTCGCCGTCGTCGACCCCGAACTCACGCGCTCGCTGCCGAAGCCGGTCGCCGCCGCGACGGGCCTGGACGCGCTCACGCACGCCGTCGAGAGCTACGTCTCCACGCTGCGGACGCCGTACTCGGACATCCTCGCGCGGGAAGCCATCCGGATGATCGGCTCGAACCTCCGCGGCGCGGTCCTCCAGGGCGGGAACAACGACGAGGCGCGCTACCAGATGAGCCTCGCAGCCACGGTCGCCGGCCAGGCGTTCGTGAACTCCGGGCTCGGCGCTGTCCACGCGCTCACGTACCCGCTGGGCTCCGAGTACGGCGTCGGCCACGGCCGCGCGAACGCGATGCTGCTCCCGCACGTGATGGAGTACAACGTCCCCGCCGAGACCGAGCGCTTCGCGGACGTCGCCGACCTGCTCGGCGCGGACGCCGAGGGGTCGACGCTCGACCGGGCGTACGCGAGCGTCGACGCCGTCTTCGAGCTCACCGAGGACGTCGGCATCCCGACCTCCATCGGCCACCTCGGCGACCTCGACGAGGCGGAACTGGAGTCGTTCACGGACATCGCCTTCGAGTACTCCCAGCACAACATCGACCGCAACCCCCGCGACCTCGACCGCGACGACGTCGTGCAGATCTACCGGAACGCGCTGTAACCGACCACGCGGCTCGTTCTCGGAACGCCCGGGGTGAATATTTATACGCCGTCCGAGTGGATTGGTAGCTATGGACTTGCAACTCCAGGGCGACGCAGCACTGGTAACGGCGTCGAGCAGCGGCCTCGGGAAGGCGTCCGCGAGGGCGCTCGCACAGGAGGGCGCGAACGTCGTGATGAACAGCCGCGACGAGGCCCGCCTCCAGGCAGCCGTCGAAGACGTCCGCGAGGACGCCGACGGCGACGTCGTCGGCCAGGTGGGCGACCTCACCGAGCCTTCGGACATCGAGGCGCTCGTCGAGCGAACGGTCGAGGAGTTCGGGACCGTCGACCACCTCGTGACGAACGCCGGCGGCCCGCCGAGCGGGCCGTTCCTCGAGAAGACGGAGGGCGACTGGTACGACGCCTACGACCTGCTCGTGATGAGCGTCGTCCGCCTCGTCCACGAGGCTGCCGAGTCCCTCCAGGACGGCGGCGGCACCATCGTCAACATCGCGTCCAGCAGCGTGAAGGAAGCCATCGACGGCCTCGTCCTCTCGAACTCCGTCCGCATGAGTGTCATCGGCCTCGAGAAGACGCTCTCGAAGGAACTCGCGCCCGACGTGCGCGCGAACGCCGTGCTCCCGGGGGTCCACGAGACGCCGCGCGTCGAGGAAGTCATCGAGCAGGGCGTCGAGCGCGGCGACTACGAGGACTATCAGGACGGCCTCGAAGACCACCGGACCGGGATTCCCGTCGGACGGACGGGCGACCCGATGGAGCTCGGGCGCACCGTCGCGTTCCTCTCGTCGCCGCAGGCCGGCTACATCAACGGCGAGACGGTGACCATCGACGGCGGAGCGGGCTCGTCGAACCTCTGAGTCCAGCGCGTTCCTGCTCGCCCACCCAACGAACTAAGTGGAGTCACGCGACATCTGGCGGTATGACTGACGGGAGCGCCAGCAGTCCGGTGACGGTCGAGGGGAAGCGAGCGGTCGTCATCGGAGGGACGAGCGGCATCGGCCGTGCCATCGCGCTCGGGTTCGCCGCGGACGGCGCCGACGTCGTGGCATCGAGCCGGACAGCGTCCGCGGTCGAGGAGACGGCCGCGGAACTCCGCGAGCGCGGTGCCGAGACGGTCGTCGAGACCTGCGACGTGACCGACCGCGAGTCCCTGGTCGAACTGCGCGAGCGCACCGTCGAGGAACTGGGCGGCGTGGACGTGCTGGTCGCGTCCCCGAGCGCCATCGCCCGGGAACCCATCGCGTCGGTCTCCGAGAGCGACTGGGGCCACGTCCTCGACGTCCAGTTGACGGGCGTCCACCGCGCGTGCCAGGTGTTCCAGTCCGCGATGGACTCCGGAAGCATCGTGACCATCTCCTCGATGGGCGCGACGCTCGCGATGCCCGAAACCGCGGCGTACTCCGCGGCGAAGGGCGGCACCGACTCGTACACGCGCGTCGCCGCCAAGGAGTTCGGCCCGGAGATCCGTGTGAACGCGATTCGACCCGGGTTCATCCTGACACCCCAGACCGCCGACGCGTACGCCGAGGGCACCGAGCGCCGCCGGGCGGTCGAAGCGAAGACCGAGACTGGGCGCATCGGTGAGCCAGAGGAGCTCGTCGGCGCCGCCATCTACCTCGCCAGCGACGCCGCGTCCTATACTACGGGCGAGGTGCTCACCGTCGACGGCGGGTTCGCCAACAGCGCCTTCGACGAGTAGGAGGGGGTCTATTCGCCGTCGTAGTGCGTGACGTAGACGGCCTTCTCGTGGGTGTAGAAGTCCAGCGCCTGCCGACCCTGTTCTTTGAACGTCTCCGTGCTGGAGTGCTTGCGGCCGCCGAACGGCATCTGCATCTCGACGCCCGTGGTCGTCTGGTTGACCTTCACGAGGCCGGTCTCGACGTCGCCGACGAACTCCTTGGCGCGGTCGAGGCGGTTCGTGCAGATGGACGCCGAGAGGCCGTAGTCGACGCCGTTCGCGACCTCCACGGCCTCCTCGTAGTCCGAGACTTCGATGACGGAGACGACGGGACCGAACACCTCCTCCTGGGCGATGCGCATCTCGGGGTCGACGTCCGTGAAGATGGTCGGCTCGACGAAGTAGCCGTCGTCGTAGCCGTCGCCGGTGAGGCGCCCGCCGCCCGCCGCGAGCGTCGCGCCCTCGTCCTCCGCGATGTCGATGTACTCGAGGTCGCTGTCCATCTCGGCCTCCGAGGACTTCGGACCCATGTCAACGTCGTCCAGGGGGTCACCGACTTCGAGGGAGTCGACGCGGTCGAGCAGGCGGTCGAGGTAGTCGTCGGCGACGTCCTCGAAGACGAGCACGCGGCTCGTCGCCGTGCACGCCTGCCCGGAGAGCCCGCTGAGTCCGCCCTGTACGGTGAGGTCGACGGCGAGGTCGAGGTCCGCGGTCTCGTCGACGATCAGGGGGTTCTTCCCGCCCATCTCGCACTGCACGCGCTTGCCGGCGTCCGCGGCGGCCTGCTCGACGCTGCTGCCGACCTCGTAGCTCCCGGTGAACGAGACGACGTCGACGCCGTCGTTCGTCGTGAGTTCGTCACCGACCTCGCTGCCCGACCCCGGGACGAAGTTCAGCACGCCGTCCGGGAGGCCGGCCTCGTCGAACGCCGCGACGAGTTCGCCGGCGACCGTCGGCGTCTGCGAGGCGGGCTTGAACACGACCGCGTTGCCGGCGACGAGCGCGGGCGCGATCTTCCACGTCGGAATCGCGATGGGGTAGTTCCACGGCGTGATTATCGCGGCCGTCCCCCACGGCTCGCGGGTGGTGTACGCGACCGTGTCGTCGCTCGCGCTCGGCGGCGCGATGCCGCCCGCGTCCCGTGCGACCTCGGCGTAGTAGTTGAGCAGGTCGACGGTGCGCTGGAGTTCGCCGCTCGCCGCGCCCCTGGTCTTGCCCATCTCGCGGGAGACGAGTTCGGTCAGCTCGTCGAACCGGGACTCGACGACGTCGGCGGCGTCGTGGAGGTACGCTCCGCGGTCGTGTGCGGAGAGGCCGCGCCACGCGTCCTGTGCGTCGTTCGCGGCGTCGATGGCTTCGACCGCGGTGTCCCTGTCGCCCTTCGCGACGACGCCGACGACTTCCGCGGCGTCGGCCGGGTTCGCGCTCTCGATGTCATCGCCGGTGTCGGTGCGCCACTCCCCGTCGACGTAGAGGCCGCGCTGGCGGTTGGCAGTCATCGTTCACGAGAAGCACCGATATCCGGATAAGTTTTTGGTGGGAGCGCCCGTGTGACAGTCGCTCGCGCCGAGCGCCCCGCGTTTGGTTTTACCAAAAACTATGAGTGGGCTGGCGTGGGTTGGTCTACCATGACAGAGGAAACCCGCGTTCGCACGGTGAAGTCGGTGGAGAACGCCTTCGAGATCCTGGAGTACCTCCGGGACGTCAACGAGGCGACCGTCTCCGAGGTCGCGGAGTACTCGACGCTGTCGCCGGGGTCGGTCCACACGCACCTGACGACGCTCAAGCAGCGCGGCTACGTCGTCCAGGACGGCGACGAGTACCGGCTGGGGCCGCTGCTGCTCCCGCTCGGCGAGCACGTCCGGAACAAGAGCCGCATCTACCGGGCGGCCGAGGAGGAGGTCGACAGGCTCGCCGAGGAGACGGGGGAGTGCGCGCACCTCGTCGTCGAGCACGACGGGCGGCTAGTGACGCTGTACGAGACGTTCGGCGAGAACGCCGTCGGGACGGAGTACCACACGCGGAAGCGCGAGGAGCCGATCTCGCACCACCACTGCACGGCGGTCGGCAAGGCGATACTCTCGCAGCTCGACGAGGAGCGCGTCGAAGCGATCGTCGACCGCCACGGGATGGTTCAGCGGACGCCCCAGACGATGACCACGCGCGAGGAGCTCTTCGAGGACTTAGAGCGGGTGCGCGAGCAGGGGTACTCCGTCAACGACGAGGAGCAGATGGTGGGCATCCGCGCGGTCGGCGCGCCGGTGACGACCAGCGGCGGCGACGTGCTCGGCGCCATCTCGGTCTCCGGGCCGACGAGCCGGCTGAACGCCGACGAGGCCGAGACCGACCTCGCCGAATCGGTCATCCGGGCGTCGAACATCGCCGAGGTGAACGTCCACACCATCACCGAGTGAGCCGCCCCCGGAACCACTGCGAACCCCAACTGCCAGTCGCGTTCTCGTTCGGCGTCTCCAAACTAGTCTCCCAGGTAGGGAGCCGCACTCGCGCCGGAGAACGGCCAATTCGCCACGTATTCGACGATACCGGCGACGGACGGACGCGAATAATTTGGTAATTCCAAATACGTCGATAGAGTTCTCGTACAGCCGGAAACAGACGCAGTATCGTCGTCACCCTCCTTCCGAGAATTGCTCCGGGAGAACGGTAATTACGCCTATACTACGGTAGTGACTCCGCGAGCGGTTCGCTGGCAGCGTAACTCGCTCGAACTCGGTTCCGGCAGCCGAGGATCAGGTTCGGCATCGCCAAACGGCGTTGCTGGTGGCGTCCGAGCGGGAACGACTGACAGTGGAGCGCCGACCCGGGGCCGAGAACACGAGTGGGCTGGGCAAGACGCCGCGATTCCGAAGAGCCTCAGACTTCGACGACGGAGTTCTCGAGGACGCCGATACCCTCGATTTCGATGCGCGTGGTGTCTCCGGGCCGGAGCGTGAACTCCTCGTCGGGGACGAGCGTCGTTCCGGTGAGGAGCACCGCCAGTTCGGGAACGGCGTTGTGCCGCCGGAAGTACGAGGCGAGTTCGTCGTACGAGCGCACCATCTCGGCGGTCGACGTGGAGCCGTCGTAGACGCTCTCGCCGTCGCGCTCGATCGTCAGCGAGACGTCGAGGTCACCGGGGTCGACGTCCGCCGCGGACGCGACGCAGGGGCCGATGGCGCAGCACCGGTCGTACACCTTCGCCTGCGGGAGGTACAGCGGGTTCGCCCCCTCGATGTCGCGACTGGAGACGTCGTTGCCGACGGTGTATCCCACAATTTCGCCGTCGTAGAGCACGAGCGCGAGCTCCGGCTCGGGGACGTCCCACGTCGAGTCGCCGCGGACGCCGACGGCCGCTCCCGGGCCGACTGTTCGGCTCGGCGTCGCCTTGAAGAAGATCTCCGGGCGCTCGCTGTCGTAGACGTCGACGTAGATGTCCGGCGTCCCGCTCTCGGCCTCGCGGGCGTCCTCGCTGATGCGGTAGGTCACGCCCGCGCCCCAGACCTCCTGCGGGTCGAGCGGGCGTTCGGCGTCCACATCGAGTCGTTCGCCCGCTACGGGTTCGGCGTCCGGACGCAGCGAGCGGACGACCTCGTCGGGGTCGGTCTGCGTGACGTCTGTCGCCGCGAGCAGGTCGCCGTACGTCCGCAGCCCCGGTTTCGCCGCCGTCACGTCGTACGCCTCGGACTCGCGGTCCGCCCGGACGACGAGCCTGTCGCCGTCGGCGGCGCTGACTCTGAAGTACTGCATACGCTCACACGAGCGCGTACTGTCAAAAAGTTTCGTGCTAGCGCGGCACACGGTAGTGGCCGAGCGCGAGCAACTTTTACGGTGACGTGTGCACACAGTCCGCACACCATGTCGGACCAGCAACTGGACGGAAAAACGGCCGTGATTACGGGCGCGTCGAGCGGCATCGGGCGAACTACCGCCGAGCGGTTCGCCGAGGAGGGCGCGAACGTCGTCGTCGCCGACATCCAAGAGGGGCCTCGAGAGGGCGGCTCGCCGACCCACGAGGTCGTCGCCGACCAGTACGGTGTCGGCGCGACGTACGTCGACTGCGACGTCTCCGACCTCGACGACCTCGAAGCCGCCGTCGACGCGGCGGACGAGTTCGGCGGCGTCGACGTGATGGTGAACAACGCCGGCATCTTCCGCCAGCAGGCGTTCACCGAGGTCGGCGAGGACGAGTTCGACAGGATGCTGGACATCAACGTGAAGGGCGTCTACTTCGGCTCCCAGTACGCCGCCCGGAAGATGGTCGACAGCGACGGCGGGAACATCATCAACATGTCCAGCGTCGCCGGCCTCGAGGGGAGCGCGGGGTTCGTCACGTACTGCACCACGAAGGGCGCGATCCGCCTGATGACGTACGCGCTCGCCGCCGAACTCGGCCCCGAGGACGTTCGCGTGAACGCGATCCATCCGGGACTCATCGAGACCCGGATGACGACCGAGGACGTCCCCATCGTCGGCGGCGAGAGCGGCGAGTCGTTCCGCCAGCTGATTCCGTCCGGGCGCTTCGGCCGGCCCGAGGAGATCGCCGACGCCGCGCTCTACCTCGCGAGCGACCGCTCGTCGTACGTCAACGGCGAGTCGCTCGTCGTCGACGGCGGCATGACGAACACCGGGTAGCGGGCCGGGGCGTCAGTGCCCCCAGAGCGTGCCGTCGTCGCGGTAGCGGGCGTCCATGATGCGGTCCCACTGGTCGCCGGTCAGCGAGACCTCCGTGGCGGCGGCGTTCTCGCGGAGCTGGTCGGGCGTCCGCGCGCCGACGATGGGGACGCAGGCGAACTCGTCCCAGTCCATCAGCCACGCGAGCGCGACCTGCGCGGGCGTCGCGTCCACCTCGTCGGCGACAGACCGCACCTCGTCGAGGACCTCCCAGCCGCGCTCGGAGGCGTAGTAGTCGCCGAACAGGTCGTCGAAGCTCCCCCGGGAGTCGTCGGGCGCGACCACCGCCTCCGGGTCGTCGGGGTCGGCGCGCTCGTACTTCCCGGTGAGGAAGCCGCCGGCGAGCGGCGAGTAGTTGCAGACGGCGAGGTCCTGGTCCGCGCAGACGTCGAGGTAGTCGCTGACGTCCTCGTAGTAGCCCGCGTGGTGGAGCGGCTGGGTCACGTCGAACGTCGCTAGCCCCTCCTTCTCGGCGGTCAGCTGGGCTTTCGTGAGCTGCCACGCGGCCATCGTGGACGCGCCGAGGTAGTGGACTTTCCCCGCCTCGACGAGGTAGTTCAGGGCGCGAAGCGTCTCCTCGATCGGCGTGTGCTCGTCCCACCGGTGGAGGTAGTAGACGTCGAGGTAGTCCGTGCCGAGGCGGTCCAGCGTCCCCTCCACTTGGTCGAGGATGTGCTTGCGGGAGAGCCCCCGGCCGTTCGGGTCGTCCTCGTCGAACGGGAAGTACACCTTCGACGCGAGCACGAACTCCTCGCGGTCGTGGTCCTCCAGCCACTCGCCGACGAACCGCTCGCTGCGGCCGTTCGGCGTGCCGTAGACGTTCGCGGTGTCGATGAAGTTGATGCCTTCCTCGTGTGCGGTGTCCAGGAGTTCGTGGGCGCGCTCGCGGTCCGTCTCCGTGACGCCGTTGGTCTCGCGGCCGAAGCGCCACGTGCCGAAGCAGAGTTCGGAGACGCGCGTGCCGGTGTCGCCGAGTTGTCGGTAATCCATCGGGTACACCACCGTCTACCAGCCCCAAAACAGTTTCCCGGCGCCCAGCTACCAGGACGTGATGTTGACGTCCCGGAGCGGGCGCTCCAGCGGGACGTCGACCTGCCCGCCGGTGTAATGCGAGAGGTAGAACCCCACGATGATCTCCAGCGAGCGCGTCGCCTCGGCGCCCGTGGAGTGGTTCTCGGCGTCCCCGTTCAGGAGGTCGAGGACGTGGCCCGCGGCGTTCGCGAACGACGCCTCGTAGTCGTCGTCCCACGTCCACGACCCCTCGATACCGGGCAGCGATTCCTCGACGTGCTCGCCGTCTTCGAGACGCCAGTACCGCCACTCGCCGTCGTCGTTGTTCATGTAGAGTTTGCCGTTCGACCCGACGAACTGGAACGTCATGGAGGAGTCCGCACGCGGAATCGTGCAGTCGACGGTCGCGAACGTGCCGTCGTCCATCACGACGAAGCCGCCGCCGCCCGCGTCGTCGACCTCCTGGTCGGCGTCCAGCGATTCGACGGCCTCGTTCTCGCCCGTGACGTGGCCGCTGATGGTGTCCGCACGGGCGTCAAGCAGGTAGACGAGCGTGTCCAGCAGGTGTGTGGCGTTCCGCAGCAGTTCCATGCGGAACTGCGCGGTCACGGAGTGCACCTCGCCGAGGATGTCCGCCTCGTGGACGAGCTCGCGGAGGCGCTGGAGCTTCTCCGTGAACCGGAACGAGTGGTTGACCAGCAGTTCCGTGTCGGTCTCCTCGCAGACGTCGACCATCTCGTTGGCGTCGCTCACGCGCGACGCGATCGGCTTCTCACACCAGATCACGGACGGCGACGCGTCCGAGCGCGCGGCGTCGACGACGTGGTCGTGGTGGAGAAACGACGGCGTGCAGACCGAGACGACGTCGAGGTCCTCGCTGTCGAGCATCGCCTCGTGACCGAGGTACTGGCGGTCCTCGGGAATGTCCCACGCGTCCCCGAAGCGTTCGAGTTTCTCCTCGTCGACGTCCGCGACCGCGACGAGTTCGATTCCCTCGGTCGCGTCGTAGCCGCCCGCGTGGCTCGCGCGAATCTTCTCCTTGCCGATGGCTTCCTCGTCGTGCATGCCGAGGATGCCCATGCCCGCGATGCCGCCGGTGCCGATGATGCCTGCCGTGTAGGTCATTCGTAGACGTGGACGCTGCCGGTCTGGTTGTCTTCGATGTACCCCCAGTCGTAGTCGACGCCCAGCCCCGGGCCGTCCGGCACGGGGACGCGTCCGTCCTCGACGTCGTCGAGGAGGTCCGAGTAGCCCCCCTGATAGACCGGGGGCTGGGTGTTCTCGCATTCGGGGTGGACGAGCGCGAGCTCGTAGTAGTTCGAGTTCCGGCACGACGCGATGCAGTGGCGCTGTGCGGGGCCGGGCGCGTGGAACTCCACGTCGATGCCGAACGCCTCGGCCGTCCGGGCAACCTTCATCGCGCCCGTGATGCCCGCGTCGTACTCGGGGTCCGCGCGCAGGAAGTCCGTCGCGCCCGATTCGACGAAGTCAGAGTGCGACTCCAGCCCCCGGATGTGCTCGGACTGGAGAATCGGCGTGTCGAGCTTCTCGCGGAGCTGCCGGTGGGCGTGCTGGGAGATGCCGGCGTCCCGGAACGGGTCCTCGTACCAGTAGTAGCCCTGCTCGTCGCACGCGCGGCCGACCTGCAGGGCGTCCGCGAACGTCTCGTACTCGCAGGCCGGGTCGAGCATCAGGTCCATCTCGTCGCCGACGCGCTCGCCGACCGCGCGCACCGTCTCGATCTCCCGGTCGAGCTTCCGGGAGGCGTCGCTGCCGCCCCAGCCGTGAATCTTGTAGCCGTCGAAGCCCCGGTCCCGGCACTCCTCGGCGAAGTCCGCGAACGCCTCCGGGGAGTCGAGACCGCCGCGCTCGTCGCCGTGGTACGTCGACGCGTACGCGTCCAGTTCGGTGCGGTACGTGCCGAGGAGTTCGTGGATCGGCGCGTCGTAGTACTTCCCCGCGAAGTCCCACAGCGCGATGTCCACCGGACCGATGCCCATGCGGTCGTACTTCCGGAGCGCGCGCTTGATTTCGCTCCAGTGCTTCTCGCGCTCCAGGGGGTTCTGCCCGACGAGGTAGTCCGCGAACATGTTGATCTGGGCGGCGCCCGGGGAGTTCCCGCCGACGTACTCGCCCGTGATGCCGGTGTCCGTGTGGACCTTCAGGCCGTAGAGGGCGCGCTCGGTCGTCGCTCCGGGCTCGTAGACGAGGTTGAACCCCGCCTCGTCGGTGCCCACGTCCTCCAGGGGGTAGGTGAACTCGACGCTCTCGATACGGGTGATTCGTGGCCCCATGCTCACGTCGTTCCGCTGGCACTATCATAAATCTGTGCGTACCCCTCACACACCGGCTGACCTGTTCCGGCGCGAAGATTTATGGGCGGCGCGCGGGCTCACTGGAGTATGCAGTTCGTTCGCTACACGACCGGCGGAACGCCGGGATGGGGCGTGCTCGACGACGACCAGATTCACGCGCTCGACGCACGGCCCGGCGGCGCGCCGTCTCTGTCAGAACTCGGCGACGGAGCCGTCAGGAGCGCGATTCGGCGCGACGTGGACAACGGCGTACTGCCGGCCGAAGACGCGTCGGCGGTCTCGCTGCTCGCGCCCGTTCCCACGCCCGGGAAGATCGTCTGCGCCGGCCTGAACTACCACGACCACGCCGAAGAGCAGAACGAGGAGCCCCCCGAGAAGCCGATGCTGTTCACGAAGTCCCCGAGCGCGGTCGCGAACCCCGGGGACGCCATCGTCCACCCCGAGGGCGTCGAGCAGGTGGACTACGAGGTGGAGCTCGCCGCCGTAATCGGCCGGGCCGGCGCCGACATCCCGAAAGCGGACGCCGAGGAGTACGTCGCCGGCTACACCGTCTTGAACGACGTGAGCGCGCGGGACGCGCAGTTCGACGACGGCCAGTTCTTCCGCGGGAAGAGCTACGACACGTTCGCGCCGATGGGCCCGACGCTCGTCGCCGGCGACGGCTTCGACGCGAACGCCGCCGACGTCGAACTGCGCGTGAACGGCACCGTCAAGCAGTCCTCGAACACCGAGGAGTTCATCTTCGACGTCGCCGACCTCGTCTCGTACATCAGCGGGTTCACGACGCTGCGCCCCGGCGACGTCGTCTCCACGGGGACGCCCGGCGGCGTCGGCATCTTCCGCGACCCGCCCGAGCTACTCGAACCCGGCGACGAGGTCGAGGCCGAAATCGAGGGGGTCGGCGTCCTCGAGAACGACGTCGTCGCGGAGTAGCGCGACGCGACCCGAGAACACTCCTCCGTTCCACATTCACGAACAGGTTTTATGTACAGTGAACTCGACGTGGGCTAGCATGACACGGAACGGCAGCGAGGCGAAGAACCCGGTGAAGTCGACGCTGACGACGTTCGACGTGCTGGAAGCGCTCGACGAGAGCGACGGCGCTCGCGTGACGGCGCTCGCCGAACGGCTGGACCTCCCGAAGAGCAGCGTCCACAACTACCTCAGCACGCTCCGCCAGCGCGGGTACGTCGTGAAGCGAGGCGACGAGTACCACGTCGGCCTGCGATTTCTCGGGCTCGGCGTGACGGCGCGCAACAAACACCCGGTCTGCGACATCGCGAAGCCCGAGGTCCGGACGCTCGCCGAGGAGACCGGCGAACTCGCGAACCTCATGGTCGAGGAGCACGGGATGGGCGTCTACGTCCACCGAGAGACGGGCGAGGACGCGGTGCGCGTCGACGCGGACACGGGCCACCGCGTCCACCTCCACAACACCGCCCTCGGGAAGGCGATTCTCGCACACTACCCCCGCGAGCGCGTCGACGCGGTCCTGGACCGCCACGGGATGCCACAGACGAGCGACCGGACGATCACGGACCGCGGGGAGCTGTTCGACGAACTGGAGGCGGTCCGCGAGAACGGCGTCGCCTTCGACGACGAGGAGCGCCTCGACGGCCTGCGCTGCGTGGCGTCCCCGATTCTGGACAGCGACGGAGAACCGCTGGGCGCCGTGAGCGTCTCCGGGCCGAAGCGACGGATGTCCGCCGAGCGGTTCCGCGAGGAGGTCCCGGGAACACTCCGGGACGCCGTCAACATCATCGAGCTCAACGTCGCCCACAGCTGACGCCATCGAACGCGCCGTTCGATAGCTGGAGTGCGTCGTTTGGTAATACCGAAACCTGTTCACTCCTGCGTCGAATACTGGAGTGATCGACAAGAGAGTTCAACATTAGTGAACGAGGGCGGCGTCGGCCGTCGAGCCGCCGCTCCCCTCGCCACCCTCGATTCGAAGATCTCTCGGTTGCGAGGCGTCACTTTGGCCGATTCTGGAACACCGATCCGTCGCGCCGGGGGCTATCATCCACCTCTTCGACGGGCCCTCGCCTCCACTGTTCGTATATGGATAACGCGTCTCGACCTAGATGCCGATCGGGCCGTCACTCACGACACCGGCCCTAGTATAACAACAGTACTTCCGTTATTCTCGTCTGGCGCGATGGCTGGAGAAGCCGGTGGAGTCGAGTAGACGCCGTTTCGCTCATTTCGCTATAATATATTGTATTTTGGTACGATTTGATTTGTTTGGCACATCACCCAGTACAGAGGATGATATATAATCTATACGTGTGCCCCATGGAACCAGCAGAGTGATATCGAGGCAATCCAGGATATACAGGCTTGTAGTGCGTATTCACCGGAATTACACTCACATCAGGTTGAACCATATTCGATGGCCGAACCAGATTCCAGAACAAACCGAATCCCTCTTTTATCGCTTCTATCACCCCTATACCCTGTTTAGGCATTCTGGTTGATGACATCCGCGGCCACCCCCGATTTTACTGATTGTTTTCTTATGTGAATAGCCTTCTAAAGACGGATTCGCCGACACTAAACTACCAATATTCATATGACATTCTGTAATAGACAATTCGAGTACTATTCAGGGCCCGCGGGCTGAGCGCGTCCGGTACCGACGCCCCGAGGGCTACCTCGTCGTCGCCGTGAGTTCGCGGACGACGAGCGAGATGCCGATGCCGGCGGCGAGCAGGACGACGAGGTTGAACGCGGCGCGGAACAGCGCTCGGTACTCCCGGCCGATCCACTGGTCGATGGCCGACAGCGCGCTCGTGTAGAACTGGAAGAGCGCGACGACCGCGAGCAAGCCGAGCACGACCAGTGCGCCCTTCAGCAGGAGGGTGCGCACGTCACGCCCGTCGTCTGTCGGTGCGTCGGTTCGCGTCGAGTCCGCCCGTGGTGTGTCGGAGTCGTTACTGGTCATGAGCGTGTCCTCCGCGCGACGAGTGCCGCGAGCGCGAACGCCGCGACAGCGACACCCGGACCGAACCCGGGCACGCCCCCGCCGCTCTCGCCGCCACCGGTCGGCCGCGGCTGTTCTTGACCGCCCGTGCGTTCGAAGTCCTCCACCCGGAGGTCGACGTCCTCGACGGTCGTGTTGACCTCGATGCGCTCCTGCGGGTCGAGGTTCGCCGCGCTGCGCGCCGTGTCCACGACGACGCCGCCCTTCCGGAGGACCGCGTCGAGGTAGTAGTTGTAGCCCGCGGGCACGGTGACCGTCGCGTTGGGCGCGATCGTCTCCCCGGGCCCGACGTCAGCGACCGAGACGGTCGTTCGGGACGCCACGATGTTCGAGTCCGCCTGCCGAACGACCAGCTCGACGGCCACGGGGCCCGCGGGTTCGGCGCCGCTGTTAGTGAGGTACGTCGAGACGTCCAGCGCCGTCCGGTTCGGACCCGCGTCGGCGACCGAGTACTGGACCGACGGGAGTCCGGCGGCGAACTCGTGGAACGCGACGCGACCGCCGGCCTGCACGGTGCCGACGCCGCGAACGGTCTTCGAGACCGAGCCGACGCGCCGCTCGTCGCTGTACAGGACGGCGTCGACGCGGTAGCCGCCCTCGCGGGCGACGGAGACGTTCGTGGGGACGGCGACCTCGCGGTCCCCGGTGATGTCGCTGACGGTGGTCTCTCGGGTCGCCTCGACGAAGCCGGATTCGAGGTCGACGGCGCGGACGAGCACGCTGACGTTCTCCGAGGTGCCGCCGCGGTGGTCGAGGTACGACGTCACCGACAGGGTGACTGTCCCGTCGGAGACCTCACCGGTAGCGATCGTCACCTCCTCGATGTCGGCGTATCCCGGGCGAGCGTCCTCGGGGTCGTCGTCCGCGAACACGCCGGGAACGGCGACCATCACCGCCGCAGCGGCGAGGACGACGACCGCGATGCCGACAGCGAGGACTCGTTCACGACCCATAGCTGACAGCTTTCAGCGGGCCGGCAAGGCTCTTGTGGTGGCTTCGCCGACAGTCGCGGCGTCCGGCGCCGAGTCGCCGCCGGTAGCTGACCCCCCGGATTTCGGGAGTTCTGCGTCCCGGACCGCGGGCAGTAAACGCACGCGACATATCCCAATCTCCATTAGCGAGGCGCGGCAACGTCGACCAATGCCTGTTATTCCTGACTCGCTCCGACTGCTCTACGAAGCCGAGCTCGAAGACCGCGGCGACGAGTACGTCGTCTCGATTCCGAAGGGCGCCGTCGCGAACTCGGTCGACGCGGGCGACGTGTTCCGCGTGGCGCTGCTGGACGCGCCGACAGACGCGGCCGAATCTGCCACCGAGGCGGAGACGGACGAGGAGCCGACCGCGCGGTCGGCAGACGCGCGCTCGTCGAGCGTCAGGCAGAGCCGCGACCCGCCCGTGGAGGAGGGGTCAGTCCGGTCGGTGACCATCGACACGCTCGGCGACCAGGGCGACGGCATCGCGAAGGTCGAGCGCGGGTTCATCGTCATCGTGCCGGGCACCCAGCCGGGCGACCGCGTCGACGTCGAGATCACGGACGTGAAAGACTCCGTGGCGTTCGCCGAACCCGTCAGCGAGCCCGAAGTCATCTGAGGCCGAGGCCCGCCGCGAGGAGTCGCGACGTAGTATGCGCTAATCAAAACACACATCCCGTCCTGCCCTGAATTGGACCGTATCCGACCGCTCACATGACCCAGAAACGAGAGTACACCGGGGACTACCCGGACAAGACGCTGTACATTCCCGGGCCGACCGAAGTCCGCGAGGACGTCCTCGACGCGATGAGCCAGCCGATGTTCGGCCACCGCATGGACCGGATGACGGACCTCTACACGACCATCGTGGAGGACACGAAGACGTTCCTCGGCACCGACAACGACGTCATCGTGCTGACGGCGTCCGGGACGGAGTTCATGGAGAGCGCGCTCCTGAACCTCGTCGACGAGGACGTGCTCGTGACGACCTGCGGGAGCTTCAGCGAGCGGCAGGCGAACGTCGCCGAACGGCTCGGGAAGAACGTCGACACGCTCGAATACGACTGGGGGCAGGCGGTCAAGCCCGGCGACGTCCGGGACGCTCTGGAAGCCGACGACGCCGACTACGACGTCGTGACGTGCGTGATGAACGAGAGCTCGACCGGCGTCCGCAACCCCATCGAGGAGATCGGTGACGTGGTCGCGGACTACCCGGAGACGCTGTTCGTCGTGGACGCCGTCTCCGCGCTCGGCGGCGACTACGTCGACATCGACGAACACGACATCGACGTCATCTTCACGTCCGTCCAGAAGGCGTTCGCGATGCCGCCGGGGCTCGCGGTCTGCGTCGTCAGCGACGACGCCTACGAGCGCGAAGTCGAGTCCGAGTCGGCGTCCTGGTACGGCGGCTTCCAGCGCTCGCTCGACTACTACGACCGCAAGGGCCAGACGCACTCGACGCCCGCGATCCCCGTGATGCTGGCGTACCGCAAGCAGATGAAGCACATGCTCGAGGAGGGCCACGACGCCCGCGACCAGCGCCACCGCGAGATGGCCGAGTACACCCGCGAGTGGGCGCGCGAGCACTTCGACGTCTTCCCGGAGGAGGGCTACGAGTCCCAGACCGTGAGCTGCATCGAGAACACGCGGGGCATCGACGTCGCGGCGACCATCGAGGCGGTCTCCGAGGAGTACGACATGGTGTTCTCGAACGGCTACGGCTCCACGCTCGGCGAGCGCACGTTCCGCATCGGGCACATGGGCGAGCACACCGTCGACAGCATCGAGACGCTCACCGACGCCATCGAGGACGAAGCCGGCCTCTGAGCCGCGGGCGGCCGCACCGCACCACTACCGTTCCGACGGAACAGTTCTCTTCGTCAGTACGTCGCGTCGACGATGTCGTCGTCGAGGTCGTCGAACTGCGCGAGGTAGGCCAGCCGCTCCTCGCGGAGCTCAGATTGGGCGGCCTCGAAGTCCTCGACGCGGTCCGGGACGCTGAACTGCTCGACGTCGATACCCGGCACGTCGCTCGGGACGGTCAGGTCGACGGCGTCGTCGCGCTCCCACTCGACGGTGCCGCGAGCGACGCCTTCGAGGATGGCGACGGTCTCCTCGACGCCGACGTCGACGGGGTCGTCGGTGCCGACGGCGCCGGTGTTGATGACGTAACACTGGACGTCGAGGTCGTCGATGAGGGCCCGGAAGCGGTTGCCCTCCTCGCCCTCGGAGCCGACGATGAAGGGGTTCGTACCGACGACGCGGATGGATTCGCCGACCCGCGACGGGTCACCGGCGCTGGTCTCGATGGACTCCCCGAGCATGAACGCGACGGCGGCCTGCTCGTCGCTGAGCTTCGCGATAGGCGGCATCAGGGGGTTGCGCGTGATGAAGAACACCTGGTCGACGCGGTCCAGGTCGATGTCGTCAGCGGAACTCTCGAGGTGGTCGCGGCGGACGACGGCGCGGGCGTTGCGACCGTACCGCGGCTCGTCGAAGTGGACGGCGCCGTCGTCGTCGACCGCGACGTTCTCCAGGACCGCGCTCTCGTCGGTGGCGGCGCCGTGGAGTTCGGGCTGTTCGTCGGCGTCGAGTCCGAGGGTCTTGATGTAGAGGCCGCCGCCCTCGCTGCCCGCGACCGTCCCAGAAGGAAGCAGGCCGCAGACGTCGTCCTGAATCATCTCCACGCCCTCCGGGTCGTCCAGCCAGAGGCCGTGGCTCGTCAGCGTGGACTTCCCCGTCCCGGAGAGTCCGAGGAAGAGCTGGCCGACGTCGCGGCGGCCGTCCTCGTCGTCGAGGGTGACGCGCTTGCTGCCGGCGTGGAGGCCGAGCCCGCCCCGTTCTTTCGCGCGCAGCATGAACAGCCGCAGAAAGGACTTCTTCGCCTCGCCCGTGTAGTCGCTGCCGAGCACGGTCGTGACGCCGGTCTCGGGGTCGACGCGGATGCACGGCTCGTCGGTGGCGTCCGGGACCTGGACGGTGACGAAGTCGGGGTCGGCGCCCGCTGCGGGCTCCAGCAGCTTCGCCCACGAGAGCGCGATGCGCCCGTACTCCTCGGGGAGGAACAGCCGGCAGACGTAGGAGGCGTCGGGATGGCGGCCGACCACGCGGTCGACGCAGACGACGTCGTTGTCGGGGTCGGTCACCCAGTCGAGGCCGTCCTCGAAGACGGCGAGGTCGTCGTCGCCGAAGTCGGCGTCGACGGCGTTCTCGGTCCGGTCGGCGCTGCGCGAGCGGTAGTCGCTGACGTACGACGGCGAGCCGTACTCCGTCGTCGTCTCGACGTGCGCGGAGAACTCGCGGAGTGCCTCCAGCGGGGGATTGTAGGTGACGTGTTCGGCTGTCTCCGGGTCCGGGTAGTCCGCCGGCTTCGGGGCGCTGCTGAGCCGTTCCATTTACGCTGTAATCGGCGAGATAGTTTAATAAGCTTGTTGAGACCGGGGGGTTCGGTGAAGAAGATTCATTCGGACGGGTGTTCCTTTTTCGGCAAGAGCGGGAGCGAGTTCGGAGAGAGAACGCCGGTCGACAGCGCCCCCGAAGGCGTCGACTCGTCGCCCCAGTAACAGGCACTGGCCGGGAGTGTCAGTTCCGTCACGTGATTTATTGGCGTCGTCGTCGTAGTGTCGTTATGGCTCCGCCTCCGAACGTCGTCGTCGTACACTGCCACGACCTCGGCCAGCACCTGGGCTGTTACGGCGCCGACGTCGAGACGCCGAACGTCGACCGGCTGGCCGAAGAGGGCGCGCGGTTCGAGAACCACTACACGACCGCGCCGCAGTGCTCGCCGAGCCGCGGCAGCCTCTTCACCGGGCTCTACCCGCACAACCACGGGCTGCTCGGGCTCGCGCACACCGACTGGGAGCTCACCACCAGGCAGATACTCCCGTACCGGCTCTCCGAGTACGGCTACGAGACCCACCTGTTCGGCCTCCAGCACATCACGGAGACGCCGGACGAACTCGGCTACGACGAAGTACACACGGCGGGGTCGCTGTCGGCGGACGTCTCACCCGCGATCCACTCCATCAACCGCGCGCGGGACGTCGCGGACATCGTCACGTCGTACCTCGATACCGGCATCGAGTCGCCGTTCTTCGCGTCAATCGGCTTCTTCGAAGCTCACCGCATCGAGACCGGCGAAGACGACGAGGAGGGCGACGTCCTCTACGGGTTCGGCGACGGCTACGACGGCGACGACCCGGACAGCGTCGACGTCCCCAGCTACCTGCCCGACGAGCCGGGCGTCCGCGAGGACCTGGCGGCGATGCACGGGATGGTGTCCGCCGTCGACGACGCCGTCGGGACGATTCTCGACGCGCTCGAAACCACCGGCTTCGCCGACGACACGGTGGTCGTGTTCACGACCGAGCACGGCATCGCGTTCCCGCGAGCGAAAGGCACCTGCTACGACCCCGGCATCGAGGGCTGCCTGATACTGCGGTACCCGCCGGAGATCGACGCCGGAGCCGCCCCCGAGCAGCTCGTGAGCAACGTCGACGTCCTGCCGACGCTGCTCGACCTCGTCGCTGGCGACGTGCCGGCGAATCTCGACGGACACAGCCTCCTCCCCATCTTCGACGACCGCGTCTACTACCCCCGCGAGGAGCTGTTCGCGGAGATGACGTGGCACGACTCCTACAACCCGGTGCGTGCGGTCCGCACGGAACGGTACAAGTACATCCGGAAGTTCTGGCACGTCCCTCGGGTGTTCCTCCCGAACGACGTCTACGCGAGCCGCGCCGGCCGTGAGGTCCGCGGACGGTACGGACGCCCGTCACGCGTCTACGAGGAGCTCTACGACCTCGAAGCCGACCCGGACGAACAGGAGAACGTCGCCCGCGACGTGGCGTACGCGCAGGTCCGCGAGCGGCTCCGCTCGAAGCTCGGCCGGTGGATGCACGAGACCGACGACCCGCTGCTCGACGGCCCGGTGAAACCGAAGGACTACCACCGGATGTTCGACGGGCTCGCGTAGCCAGCCGCTACGGGTTGGGTTCGGCCAAACGGCCGACGCGTCGCGTCTCCGCGAGCGGACGGCGTCAGGGCCGGGGTCGCGGCTGCCTCGGCTTCGGGCGGTCCAGGTCGGGGCCGCGCGACCAGAGGAAGGCCGCGAACGCCAGCGGCGACAGCAGCGCCGCACCGACCGCGCCCAGCACGCCGAGCTGCGTCGTCGACACCTCGTGGACGCTCCCGAAGACGTCGCCGACGACGACGGCCCCGCGCATCGCGTCGGCGTCCGCGGAGCTCGCGTACCTGCTGACGCCCGTGCCGTCGAAGACGAGCCCCCACGTGCCGCTCGCCTGCTCCGGGCTCTCGTAACTGCCGTCGGCCGCTGCGACGGCGTGGTCGGTGTCGCCGTCCCACTCCCAGACGACGCGGGTGCCGGGGTCGACGTGGACCGCCGGCGGCGAAAACGCGCCGGAGCCGCCGCCGGCGACGGTAACGCGGACCTCCTCGCGGCCGCGCACGTCGACCGTCCCGTCGAAGCCCTCGACGCCGTCGAACCAGTCGCCGTAGTCGGGCTCTCGGGCGACGTACTCGGGGTCGGCCGTCTCCACGCCGACGTCCACGTCGCCGACGACAATCGCGCCCTTCATCCCCATCGCCTCGTGGGGGACGCAGACGTACCGAGACACGCCCTCCGCCTCGAACGTCCACTCGAAGGTCTCACCTTCGGCGTCGACGAGGTCGCTCTCGTAGGCGTCGTCGGTCGCCGCGACGTTGTGCATGCCGCCGTCGCCGGTCCACTCCCAGCGGACCGTCGTCCCGGGGTCGACGCGGACGGCGGCCGGACCGAACGCGAACCCGCCGCCGTTTCCGGACGCGCCGACCGCGACGGGGACCGTGCTCGCGCCGCGCTCGTCGACGACGCCGTCGTAGTTCGAGACGTTCTCGAACCACGCTTCGAGGTCGGTCTCGGACTGCGCTCGCGCGGGGCGTGCGGTCGTCAGTGCCGCGCCGCCGACGGCGAGCGCCGTCGTGGCCTGCACGAATCGCCGCCGTCCGATCGGTCGCCCGGGAGTCTTCGCGGTCATAGTCACACATTCGTGATGGGGTAGTATAGCCTGCGAAGTTGTTTCTTAGAAGCCAAGAAGGGTATTCTGTCTATATGTCGTACGTGCTCTTATGGGAACGTAGAGGAGCCACTCATGACATACACGACGACGCGGCGACGCGTACTGCAGGCGGCCGGCGTGGGCGGAACGATGGCACTGGCCGGCTGCACGGTCGGCACGCTGACGGCGGACGACGTCCAGACCGAGCCGCTGCCGCTCCAGCAGGACGACCCCGACCTCGACGACGCCAGAGCCGTCGACGTCGACCGCGTCGCCGCGGACCCGCGCGACATCCCGGGACCGATCGCGCGGTCCGAGCCCGCGACCGTCGAGGTCGAACTGGAGACCCGCGAGGTCGTCGCGGAGGTCGAGCCCGGCGTCACGTTCACGTACATGACCTTCGACGGGCAGATTCCCGGCCCGCTCGTCCGCACGCGCGTCGGCGACACCGTCGACCTGACGATCCGGAACCACGAGGACAGCTCGATGACGCACAACGTCGACTTCCACGCGTGCCGCGGGCCCGGCGGCGGCGCCGAGGACACGAACGTCGCCCCCGGCGAGGAGAAACACCTCCAGTTCAAGGTGACGTACCCGGGCGCGTTCATCTACCACTGCGCGGTCGCGAACGTCGACTACCACATCTCCGGCGGGATGTTCGGTCTCATCCTCGTCGAGCCCGAGGAGGGGCTCCCGGAAGTCGACCACGAGTTCTACCTCGGCCAGCACGAGCTCTACACGAACGGCGCGACCGGCCAGGAGGGCCACCACGAGTTCGACTTCGGGTGGATGGCCCGCGAGGACCCGACGTACGTGCTGATGAACGGCGAGAAGTACGCCATCACGCCGGAGAACTACGCCGAGATGAACGTCCGCACGGGCGAGACCGCGCGGGTGTTCTACGGCGTCGGCGGCCCGAACCTGCTGTCGAGCTTCCACCCCATCGGGAGCGTCTGGGACGAGGTCTGGGCGCAGGGCGCGCTCGCGAGCGAACCCGGCCGGTACGTGCAGACGACGCCGGTGCTCCCGGGTAGCGCGTGCGTCGCGACGATGTCGTTCCCCGTGCCCGGGGACTTCAAGCTCGTCGACCACGCGCTCTCGCGGGTCGCACGCAAGGGAGCGCTGGCGGTCGTCACCGCCGAGGGTCCGGAGAACCCGGAGGTCTTCGACCCGAGCGGGTGACCGCTCTCCGGCCGCGTTTCCTCCGACGCGGCGTACTGTCGGTCATGAATCGTCGCCTCCCCGCGGTGTCCTCCCGTGTCACTGGGAGTCCCGCAACCGGGATGTGGACGTAGTGGTCGTGGCCCGTGCCTCGACAGCGCTCCTACTCGCGGAATCCGAGCAGTCGCAGTCCGTTCAGCGAGACGAGCACCGTCGAACCTTCGTGTCCGACCACGGCGAGGGGTAACGGGATGCCTCGAAGGAGAATCGTGCCGACCATGAGCGCGATTGCGCCGAAGGCGATCGCGAGGTTGACCGTGAGCGTCCGGCGTGTCTTGCGGCCGAGACCGAGGACGTAGGGGATCTTGCTGATGTCGTCGCCCATCAGGACGACGTCGGCCGTTTCGAGCGCGACGTCGGTCCCGGCGCCGCCCATTGCGATGCCGAGTGTCGCGGTCGCCAGTGCCGGCGCGTCGTTGACGCCGTCGCCGACCATCGCGACGTTCTCGTAGCGAGACACCAGCTCCTCGACGCTGTCGACTTTCTCCTCCGGCAGGAGTGCGGCCTGCACCTCGTCGATGCCGACCTCGTCAGCGACACGGTTGGCGACGCGCTCGTTGTCCCCGGTCAGCATGACGACGTGGTCGACGCCCAACGCTCGGAGCCGCTCGACCATGTCCGCGGCTCCGGGGCGGACGGTGTCCGTGAACGCGAGCCAGCCGAGGACTCGGACCCGGTCGTCAGTCTCCCGGACGACGACCACGCTCGTCTTCCCCTCGTTCTCCAAGTCCGCCATCGTGTCCAGCCCGACATCTAGCCCGTCGACCGACGCGTCCCCGAGGACCGTCTCGAGGTAACTGCGGTTCCCGATGTGAACGACGTCGTCCCGGACGGCCGCCCGTACGCCCTTGCCGGCGGCCGCCTGGAACCCAGTTGCTTCGGGAACGTCGACTCCTCGTTCGGCGGCCGCGTCCACAGTCGCCTCGGCCAAGTGGTGTTCCGACCGCGACTGGACGGCCGCAGTCAGCGAGAGCAGCTGCGCTTCGTCGAGCGAGTCGCTCCCCGGACTGTCCCGGACAAGTACGTCAGTCAGTTGCGTGTTGCCTTCGGTGAGCGTCCCCGTCTTGTCGAAGGCGACGGCGTCGATGGTCGCCGCCGCTTCGACGTGTTCGCCGCCCTTGAAGAGAACGCCCTGCCGCCCACCCGACGCGATTGCCGAGAGGACAGCCGCCGGCGTGGAGATGATGACGGCACACGGCGAGGCCGCGACCATGAGCGTCATCGCCCGGTAGAACGTGCTCGTGAACTCGGCGCCGAGAGCGAGCGGAACTGCGATGGCCGCGGTGGTGAGCGCGAACACACCGAGCACGTACGGTTGCTCGAGCCGGTCGATGAGTCGCTGTGTCGGTGCTTTCTCGCTCTGCGCCTCCTCGACCATGTGGATGAGCCGGGTGATCGCCGACTCGTGGGCCTGCCGCGTCACTCGGATTTCGAGACTGCCGCTCTCGTTGATCGTCCCGCCGAAGACCTCGTCACCGGGCTGTTTCGGGACGGGCATCGACTCGCCCGTGAGAGCGGCCTCGTCCACCGTGCTCTCGCCGGATTCGACGGTGCCGTCGAGCGGGATGCGGTCGCCGGGCCGAACGACGAACACGTCGTCGACTGCGACGTCGTCGATGGGGACGGTGACGGCCTCCCCGTCGCGGAGCACCCGTGCAGTGTCGGGTCGCATCTCCACGAGCGACTTGATCGCCCGCCGCGACCGCCCGATGGCGTAGTGCTGGAGGACGTTCGACAGCGAGAACAGGAACAACAGCATCGCGCCCTCGAACGGTGCGCCGATCGAGAACGCGCCGAGCGCGGCGACGATCATCAATAGGTCGATGTCGACCGCCCGGTGCCGGAGCGTCTCGACAGCGCCCTTGAGTCCGTACCAGCCGCCGAAAGCGTACGCGACGACGTAGCTGAGCTGTGAGACGACGCTCGGGACGTCGAGCCACCCTGCGACCAGCCCGCCGATCATTCCAGCGAACGTCAGCGCGACGAACACCGATTCGCGGCGGAGGTCTGACTGCGTTCGGCTGCCACCGGCATCCGTGTCGTCTCGCAGTGAGACACCGTGGTTTTCGACCGCTCGGGCGAGTTCAGCTTCGGACGTGACGTCGCCGTCGAACGTGATCCGGACCTGGCCGGAGCGGAACGAGGCGTCGACGTCGCTGACCCCGGCTGTCCGCTGTAGCGCCCGCTCGAGAGCGCGGGCGCCGGATTCGCTCCGGCCGCCGCGCGACTCGATGGCGAGCGTGCAGGTCGACGGCGGGGTTTCGTCCGAGATCATCTTCGACACGGTCGAACGCGGTACGTCTACTGGCGGGCGTCGCGGAGATAAATCCCGGGTGAATCGACTCAACCCAGCGACCGGTTGGAGCTGGGAGTGCACCGCCGTAGAGCGCGACCCGTTCGAGGCCCACGTCGCAGTCGAGACGAGGGAGAGTCGCTGCACGTGACCGTCGACGACGGCCTGCAGGCGTCCACGGCCCCGACAATATGTCATCCTTCACACAAACTTTTTCAGCGCGGTGGGCGGACTCAGAGTGTGACCACTCACACCGCCGGGCGGAACGTGCACGAACCGAAGCCCACGGACCACCGATGACGGAATCGACCCGAGACGCTGGTGCCCGCGCGTGGATCGACCGCCACCGGGTGGCCGCGTTCGTCGCCATCGCCTATTCGTTCACGTGGGTCATCCAGGGCGGTCTCGCATACTCCGGGATGGAAGCGTCGTGGACGCACTCCATCCTCATCGGATTCGGCGGGTTCGGCCCGCCAGCCGGTGCGGCAGTCGTCGTCTGGGCGAGCGGCGGTAGCCTCCGAACGTGGGTCTCACAGATGTTCAAGTGGCGGATCGGCGCGAAGTGGTGGGCCGTCGCGATTCTGCTGCCGTTCGCCGTGCTCGCCCTCGTCGTCGTCCTGTTCGTGCTCGCCGGCGGGCCGGTCGACTTCTCCTCGATGGAGTCGCCGTTCATCTACCTGTTCGCGATAGCGTGGGGGACCGTCTGGGGCGGCGGACAGGAAGACCTCGGCTGGCGCGGATTCATGCTCCCCGTGCTCCAGGAACGGTACAGCGCGCTCGCCGCCAGCCTCCTCGTCGGGGTCACGTGGGCCGGCTGGCACCTCCCGCTGTTCCTCAACGCCACGACGACCCACGGCGGATGGCCGCTCTCCCAGCAGCTCCTCTGGATGGTCTCGATTCTCGCCGGGTCGGTCCTCTGGACGTGGATGTACAACAGCACCGGCGGGAGCGTCCTCGCCGTCGCCGTCTTCCACGCCGGCATCAACGCGATGGGTATCTACCACCCCGCTGACCCGGACGCGCTCGTCCCGAACGGCGTCCCCGACCCGTGGCTGAACCTCCTCGCCGAACTCACCGGTGCCGTACCGCTCGTGCTGATCGCGCTCCTCCTCGTCGTCGTCTACGGACCGCAGCGGCTGGCGAACCGCGAGCCGCCGGGCCGCGAATCCGCCGGCCTCCCGCCGGAGGGATAATCGCGGCGAACGCCGTGGTAGCGAGCGCGAACGACCCCGCCGTGGACAGCCCTGGAATCGGGACGGAGACGACCAGTGCGGTCACCACGACAGCCACAACGAGGAAACCGTCGAACGAGTCGCTGCCACGTCAGCTCACCACCGCCCGTGCCGATGTCGCCTCAGTGTCGTGGAACCGCACGAACATACGTTCGTGATAGCCGAGGGTGGATAGAGATTCGGGACGAGGGGGCGGCCTGGGTCGTCGTGGCACTACGTTCGCCAGTTGACCAGCACAGACAGGATCGCTGCGAGCACACCGACGACGACGGTCACCTCGACTGAGAGGTCGGAGCGGAGGCCGGCGAGGTTCACGTAACTGACCGCCAGAGTGACGGCGACGGCGAGTCCGAACGCTGCCGCCGCGTCCACCGCGTATCGGGACTTCGTGGTGAGGGCGCCGTATCTGCTGGCGACGACCGCGAAGATCGCGCCTCCGGCGAGCAGGCCGACCGGGAGGCCGACGAGTGCCGAGAACTCGACGGGCAACAGTTCGATAACGGCGACGGCGACGATGAGGAAGGCCGTGATGCCAGCGCCGAGCGCTGCTGCCGCGGGTCTCGCGTTCATGGCGTCGCTATTCCGGCGAGCGTCTTATAAATCATCCTACAGTCTCCGGGGGTCGCAGCACGCGGCTGTGCGTTCGGTCGCGTGAAGGCGATAGTAGCAGGTGCGACCCGGGTCGAAACGTGCCGGCGTTCGAGGTGTCGGGCGGGAAGCCGGTCGATCGGACCTCGTCGCCGAGGAGCCTATTTGGGTTTCCGTCACGTGTCGTTCTCTATGGAGCACGTCGAGTACGTATACACCAGCGGCATGACCGAGCCGGAAGTCGACGACCACCTGCGGGCGGGCGAACACGGTGTGCTGGGGTTAGCGAGCGACAACGATGCGTACGCGGTTCCGCTGAGCTATCACTACGACGGCGAGCGGTTCCTGCTCCGAGTGAGCGAGCACGACGATGAGAGCGAGAAGGGGCGGTTCCTCGAATCGACGGAGACTGCCACGTTCGTGTGTTACGAGGCGTCGACGAACGAGTCGTGGAGCATTCACGTTCGTGGGCGAGTCCGGGAGTGGGAGGGGGACGTCGACGAGGCCACGCTCAACGACTGGTTTCCGCCGTTTCGCGTGTTCGACGAAGCCATCGAGAGCGTCGATTTCTCCGTATACGATCTCGCGATGGAGGCCGTTATCGGTCGAAAAACCATCGAGTAGGCGGCCGTGGTACGCGAACGCGAGGTTCCGCAACTCGGAAGGGCCGCACGTCGGTGCGCCCGGGAGAGCGCATCGAATCGAGACGGGAGCGCCCACCCCGAACCCCCCTCCGGCTATATCGGGGTCGACGACGTACTGAGCACTGATGCCAGAAGAAGTGCTCTTCAAAACGGAGAAATCGGCCACGAGAACGGGGATCGCCGAGGCGTTACGCGACGCCGCGGATCAAATCGAATCGGGGCCTGTCGAGTTAGTGAGTGACACCGGAGAGCAAACCGTTACTGTCCCGGAGGAACCCCAGTTCGAGGTCGAACTCGAGCGGCTCACGGATTCGGAGACCGGTGAGCAACGCTACGAACTCGAGTACGAGGTCCGATGGACGGAGTGAGGTCGGCCGGTCGCGGAGCGTCTAGGGGACGTTGTCGTTGACCACTAAGACCGGCACACGGGCCGAGTGTAAGACCGCTTCCGCCGTGCTGCCGAGCAACCGGGTCTTGAATGCCGAACGCCCTTTCGACCCCACGACCACGAGCCCGACGTCGTTCTCGTCGACGTGCGCGAGGACCTCCTCGTGGGGGACGCCTTCTCGAATCGCGGTCGTCACGGCGAGGGCCGGACCGGCCTGGTCTTCGATAGCGGCCAGAGCCGCTTCGCCTTCCTCTTGGAAGTTTTGACGGACGACTTCGGGATCGACGATCGCGTTGTCGTAGCCCGTTCTCGTCTCGATGACGTACACGGCGTGGAGGTCCGCTCCGGCTTGCCCGGCTAACTCGACCGCGTGGGCCGACGCTCGCTGTGCAGTGGCGCTTCCGTCGGTCGCAACGAGGATGTGGTCGTACATAGCGGTCACTACAGGGGCCAGAGCAAAGACTCCGGAGGGTACACGATCGGTTCCACGGCCGGATTGCCAACGTCACGAAGGCCGCTTGACGACCAACACCGGGACATCGACTGTCCGAAGAACGGTCGAAGCGACGCTTCCGATGAGCTGGCGTTCGAGGTTGGACCGGCCGTGGGAACTCATCACGACGACGTCGATCTCGTCGTTCTTCACGTAGTCCTGAACGCCCGCAGCGGCGCCCTTGTACGACGTGGTCCGTTCGACGGCGGTCTGTACCTCGACGTCCGTGGCAGTTCTGCTGATCTCGTCGGCGACCCTGCCGACAGCGTCTCGCCCCCTCGTCTCCAGCCGTTCGATGAACGCTTTGTCTAGGCCGCCCGCGTTAAACGCGCCTCCCGCAGCCTGTAGGTCTATGACGTTGAGGACGTGAATCGTCGAGTCGAAGTGACGTGCGATCGCCACGCCGTGCGGGGTAGCCGCCTCGGCGCTCTCACTTCCATCCGTCGGGACGAGTACCCGGGAGTAGCCCGCGCGCTTCTCGGACTCGTGGTTCTCACGGGGGACGACGAACACGGGGACGTCACTCCGGTGGAGGACGTGTTCGGTGACGCCACCCAGGAGTCGCTTCCCGAGTCCGGTCAAGCCCTGTCGCCCAACGACGATCAGGTCGGCGTTCTGTTCGTCCGCAAACTCACTAATTTCGACCCCGGGCTTGCCGTCAGTCAGATGCGTGGTCACGGGGCGGTCGAACTCCGCTGCGAGGTCCGCGATTTCGCTCAGGAGCTCCTCGCCCCGCTCTCCGAGTCGTGTTTTCTCACTGGCGGTTTCTGTCAGCCGCAGCGCTTTCCGTTCGACCACGTGAAGCACGTGGACAGTCGCGTCGAAGACTCGGGCGAGTTCGAGACCACGCCTCGCTGCGTGCCTGGCCTCGTCACTTCCATCGACGGGGACCACGATCCGGTCGTACATGCTCTCGAGATTCGACGCCCACTCTCTTCACGTTTTCCGGGACGCTCCGGTCGGCGCGACGTTCTGGTGGCTGTAGGGTGGGCTGTTCCGGTTTCGGCTTCGAGGCGTGATTCGAACGTTCGATACAGTTGCCACACGCTCAGTTGGAGGGGGATGCGTACCACCCCTTGATGTGGGTCGCGGCCGAATTGTAGGCCAGCTGCGATGTTCGACAACATCCTCGTTCCGACCGACGGCAGCGACTGTGCCGAAACGGCCGTCGGCTACGCCGAAGACCTGGGGGCGCGCTACGGCGCCACTGTACACGCGTTGTGCGTGGTCGATCCACGGACGATAGAGCACGGCCCGCACTACGACGACGTGAAGAGAGAACACACGGAAGTCGCGGAGAACACGTCTGCGGAACTCTCTTCTGGTGGTCTATCGGCGAAGCCGGTCGTCCTCACCGACGTCCCTCACAAGGCGATTCTACAGTACGTAACCGAACAGGACATCGACCTCGTCGTGATGGGAACGCACGGCCGGACCGGTGTCGAACGGTACCTCCTCGGGAGCGTCACCGAGAAAGTCGTCCGGCTCTCGGACGTGCCAGTGTTGACGGTGAGCGCGGCAAATGACGCAGTCACGTACCCCTACACGGACATCCTAGTCCCGACGGACGGGAGCGAGGGGGCTGCGGCTGCTATCGGGCCCGCCGTCGACGTCGCCAGTAAATACGGTTCCCGTATACACGCGCTCTCCGTCGTCGAGACGGCGTCGCTGGGCGTCGACGTGCGTTCCGAGACGGTCCTCGAATCACTCGAAGAAGCAGCCCGGGACGCCGTGGAAACCGTCGAAGAGCAGGCTGCCAGAGCATCCATCGCCGGAGTCGAAACCGCGGTCGAACACGGGAATCCATACCGGGCGATCCACTCGTACGTAGACGAACACGGTATCGATCTCGTCACGATGGGGACGCACGGCCGCAGTGGCATCGAGAGATACCTCCTCGGGAGTGTTACGGAGAAAACGGTGCGTACGTCACCAGTACCCGTGATGACGGTTCGCCAATCAGAGTGAGTTTAGCAATCCAGCGGTCCGACACGCAGAGTCATGAAAGAATCGCCGAATACAGGAGACGAATTGAATGGCTTGGGCCTGCCGGGGAGACCCCGTTTCACTAACACGACATGAGTCATCCTCACAATGCGGTGCCCAACGGAATCTGCCGAGGTAAGCCATGACGGATAGCTCCCGGGAGTCGCTAGATCCGTCACGGCTCGTGTTTCTCGTACTGAGTCTCACCCTCGCAGGCATCCACCTCTATCTGGGTGTATTCGCCCCGTTCACCCCGGGCGGGCGCGCCATCCAGTTCACCGTAATCGCGCTCGCTCTCCTCGTCGGTCCGCTGCTCTACTGGACGTCGTACTGGCGCCCCATTCTCTACCTGTTAGGCGCTAGCCTCGCTGTGTACCTGGGTGTCCTCTGGTCGCTTTCGGGGATGGACTACTTTCTCGTCGGTGTTCGCACCGGGATCGTCGCGGTGGGGTTCGTCGCGCTCGGAATCTATCTATTCGTCCGTAGTGAGGCGGCAGCCACGGGCGCGTAGCTCTCCCGCCGGAACCAGTAGGTCCGGTGACTGTACGCCTTCGCTGTGGCTCGCTTCGAGCGCCACACGAAGGCGCTCCGGTCGACGTGGTGTGTGTGCGTCTGGCGGTACGTCGTGTAAACTACTATGCTGTCGTCTACCGAAGTTCGATCCACGAGGATGTACGACCGGATTCTGCTCCCAATCGACGACAGCGAATCGGTGACCGAAATCCACAGGCACGCGGCCGCGCTCGCGCAGGAGACCGGAGCCACCGTACAGGTGTTGTTCGTCGCGGACACGACCCGCAAGAGTACCACCGCGGACGTCGTCGGTGCGCTGGAACGAGAGGGGGAGGGTATCGTCGACGACGTCGCGAGCACGTTCGCGTCGCGGGGTGTCGACTACGGGACCGACGTCGTTCGGGGGAGTCCGGCCGAAACCATCGTGGAGTACGCCGAACGGAACGACTACGAGCTGATCGTGTTGCCGACGCACGCTCGCAGCGGCCTCTCACGGTACCTTCTGGGGAGCGTCACGGAGAAAGTCGTGCGGCTGTCCAGCGTGCCCGTGCTCACGGCGCGGCTGCGAGCCACCGACCGGCTCACGTTCCCCTACGAGCGCGTCCTCGTGCCAACGGACGGGAGCGACGCGGCGCTGCACGCCGCCAGACACGCGCTAGAGCTCGCGGCCTCGCTCGACGCGGCCGTTCACGTCCTCTCGGTCGTCGACGACAGGTCACTGGGGCCCGATATCCGGTCCGTGCTGTCGACGGCGGAACTCGAACAGCCTGCGCGCGACGCCATCGCCGACGTCGCCGGAGTGGCCGAGAGCTACGACGTCCCCGCCGTCCACACGCACGTCGAACACGGCGCGCCTGCGGACACCATCGCGTCGGCCATCGACGACCTCGATACGGACGTCGTCGTGATGGGAACGACTGGCCGCCAGGGGGTCGGGCGGATTCTCCTCGGCAGCGTCGCCGAGCAGACGGTGCGTACGGCGCCAGTCCCCGTGATAACGGTCACTCACGACGAGTGATCGTTCTCGCCTATTGAACCGGCGTCGCCCCTCGGGCCGCGTTCGGCGTCGCGCTACGCCCCTATAACTATACACGGTCAGGTAGTAGTTTCTGGTATGAACTTCGACGAATTCACCGGCGAACTCCAGCATCGCCTCGAGTTCTCCGACACCGGCGAGACCGTGCGCGCGATTCGCGCGACGCTATCGACGCTCGGCCAGCGCATCCCCGAGGGGAACGCCGCCGACCTCGCGGGCTCGCTGCCGATGGAGATCAAGTGGTATCTCACCGGTCCCGTCGACGAGCACGGTCAGCGCTTCGACTGGCAGGAGTTCGTCACCCGGGTCAGCGACATCGAGGGAGCCGACCGTACCGACGCCGCCTACCACGCGCAGGTCGTCGTCGACTTCGTCGAGACCCAGGTGCCGGCGTCGGACTTCCGCCAGCTCCGCGACCAACTCCCCGCGGACGAGAGCTGGGAGAAGCTGTTCGGAGTCGTCGACGCGGGCGGCTGGGGTGACGCCGAAGGAGCGCAGACTGGTGGCAGCCCGCAGGCGAGCGGTGACGAGTAGCGTCGGTCGCGACCGAGTTACGGGCGGCCTGGTTCCGTAGCGCACTCGGGCCGGAGACTCAGGGGTTGGGGGCGTAGAGGGCGTACAAGATGGACAGCATCCCTGCTGCGGTGACGAGCGCCGCGACGAACCCCGCCTGGAATATCGACACCTGGAGGACCTCGAAGAGCACGCCCTCGAGGAGGCCGCCGAGCCCGACTAATGCGAAGCCGACCGCGACGTACAGCAGTAACTGGGTGTGGTGTCGTCGGTATCCGCGGTAGGCCTGATAGGCGACGACCAGTGCCAGCGCGGTCGTGAACAGTTTGCCGATGACGAATAGCGTGTGTTCCATGAGTCAGTCCCCCCGCATCTCCTCGAAGATAGTCGTGATCCGGTCGGCGGGGTCCGCCCGGACGTCGATCTGGACGTCGAAGCCCCCTGCCTCGAGGCGGACTTCGACGCGTTCGAGGCACGCCTCGTACTCGCTGTAATGCCGTCCGCCGGGATCGACGTGCGTGTACTCCTCGAGGAACCCCTGCTCGACGAGGCGGGTGACACGGCGCGAGACGGTCGGGCGTGACATGTCACATTCCTCGCTGAGTTCCTTCGCGGACAGTCGGTCGGTCTTCGTCGCCACGAGGATGTCGCGGGCGTACTCGTCGTCGAGGGTGGCGAAGATCTCCGACGGGTCGGACTCCTCGGTCACACGCCAGTACTCGCGCAGGCGGGGTAATATAGCCCCCCGGTTTTCCCACCCAGAACAGCGACTCACTACTATATCGTCGCTACCCGCCTACTGTTAGTTGAAGGTGCAATAACTATGTCCACACTCGATTCAGGCATGAACCAGCTCGAGAGCAGAGTCGGCGGACTGACCGTCGGCGGGAAAGTCCACAGCCTCAGCGCGTGGTTCGTGCTCGCGCTCCGTCTCATGATGGGGTACGCGTTCGCGTACTCCGGGTTCACGAAGATCACCGGCGAGTTCGGCGCCGGCGGCTACCTCTCGAACGTCGCGGCGACGAACGGCAACCCGCTCGCGGGCGTGTTCGCGTGGATGGGGTCGACGCCGTGGTTCGTCGAGTTCGCGAACGTCGCCGTGCCGTGGGGCGAGCTGTTCATCGGTCTGGGCCTGCTCGTCGGCGCGCTCGTCCGCCTCGCGGCGTTCTTCGGCGCGCTCATGATGCTCATGTTCTACTTCGGGAACTGGGACGTGAGTCACGGGTTCATCAACGGGGACTTCGCGTACATGCTCGTGTTCCTCGCGGTCGCCGCGTTCGCCGCGGGCCGCATCCTCGGGCTCGACCAGTACATCGAACAGTACGAGGTCGGCGGCGAAGCGCTCGTCGAGCGCTACCCCGTCCTCGAATACGTCCTCGGCTGAACGCCGAGGCACCGCCCCTCCCGCATACCCATGACTAACCTACTTCGTACACGCGGTCTCGGCCCCCTCGTCCTCGTTGCCGTCGGAGCGCTCGCGCTCGCGACCGTCGCCGGCGTCGCCCTGACGCACGGGGCGATGCCGGGAAGGGGGATGTGGCACGCCGGCGGTACGTGGACCGACGGCCACATGTCCGGGTGGGGCCTACCAGGCTGGGGGATGCTGTTCTTCGGGCTCCTCTGGATGACTGTTCTCCTCGCGATTCCTGCCTATCTCGTCTACCGGCTGGCGACGCGCTCTGCTGGCGGGAGCCGTAGCGAGGACGGCGCACTCGCCGTCCTCCGGGAGCAGTACGCCCGCGGCGAGGTCGACGACGAAGAGTTCGAACGCCGGCGCTCGCGGCTCGCGGACGACGAGAGCCGCTGACCCCGCTTCGCTACTCGCTGACTTCCGTTTTCACGACAGTCGCCGGCCGGGTCGTCAGCCGGAGGACGCGGTCGGTGACGCTCCCGAGGAGCGCCCGGTACTCGTCCGGCCGCCGCTTGGTGCCGAGTACGAGCAGGTCCGCGTCCTGCTCGTCGGCGACTTCGACGATCGCCTCCGCGGGCTGACCGTGCTGTATCGCCGTCTCGACGTCGATGCCCTGTTCCGACGCGCGCTCGCGGAGTTCCGCGAGCGTCTCCTCGCCGTGTTCTTCGAGGCCGTGCTCGGGCCCCTCGGCTTCGTCGACGTACTCGTCGCCGCTGTACGCGGTCACGACGTCCTCGTCGACGACGTAGAGGACGTGCAGGACAGCGCCGTGGGCGTTCGCGAGGTCGATGGCGTGCGATTCGGCCTGTTCGGACGCGACTGTGCCGTCGGTCGAGAGCAGAATCTTGTCGTACATTCGACTTGACGTCGCGAGCCCTCCCCAATAAAACCGCCCTCTGATTACCACCGGGCAGGATGCAGGCGGATCACGGCCACCGAGTGAACGACGGCGTCCGCCGTGCGGTGCACGTGGAGCGACTGCCGCTCAGTGGTCGTGGTCGTCCATCACCATCGGGTGTCCGGTGGCGTACTCGTCGGGGTCTTCCTCGAAGGTCTCCTTGCAGGTCTGCGAGCAGAAGTAGTACGTCTCGCCGTCGTGTGTCGCCGCCGGCTCGCTGTCGTCGGTCCGCATGCCACAGACGGGGTCGCGGTACTGGCCGGGCGCGCCGAGGCCGCGGCGGTACACGTACAGGAGGAACCCGGAGACCGCGAAGGCGATAATATTGAGGTAGAACGTGTAGTTGAGCTCGAAGTACGTCTGCTCGGTCGCCGTCTCGCCGCCGGCCAGGTCCGGGACGATGCCGAGCGCGTCGAACAGCAGCTCCATGAGGAAGCCGGTGAACGCCATCGTCACGAAGAAGACGCCGAGGATGTACAGCATGATCTTCCAGCCGTAGTACTTCCGGTAGACGTTCAACACGGGAATCGTGATGAGGTCGGCGTAGACGAACGCGATGACGCCCGCGAAGCTGATGCCGCCGCCCCAGAGCGCGACGGCGAACGGGACGTTGCCCATGCTCCCGACGAAACTGAGGACGGCGATAGCGACGCCCATGACCGCGTTCTCTGCGGTCACGAGCAAGCCGTCCCCCTGGACGAACAGCGTGTTCCAGACCCACTGCGGGACGAAGACGATGACGAACCCCGAGATCAGGAAGCCCGCGACGACGTCCGTCCAGATCATCGACCACTCCTTGCGGTACTGGTTCCCGACCTTGTACCAGCCGCCCCACGACAGCAACTCCTCGCGCCACCCGCCGCTACTCGACGTCTCCTGGCGGTAGGTCTCCATACAGCCCTCCGAGCAGAATTTCAGCGTCTCGCCGCCGTCGGTCGTGAGCGTGTACTCGTCTTTCCCCTCCATCCCGCAGGTCGGATCCTCGCTGACACCCGACTCGCGGTCGCGCTCGTTCATGGCCTCCCGGACCTCGTCGAAGAGGGTCTCGGGGAGCGTCAGGTGGACGATGACCGCCATCACGGCGATGAGGACGAGGCCGCCGAGTAACTCGGCGACGAGGAACTCCCAGCCCAGCAGGATCAGGATCATCAGCCCGAGTTCGACGATGAGATTCGTCGACGCGAACATGAACGCGAGGAAGTTCACCGCGTGTGCGCCCTTCTTGAACAACCCCTTCGCGATGGCGACGGCCCCGAAACTACAGCCGCTGCTCGCCGCGCCGAACGCGGTCGCCTTGACGAGTCCGTTCAGGTCGCCGTCGCCCAGCACCTGTGCCATCCGCTCCTTCGAGACGTAGACCTGGACGAGACTCGTGACCGTGAGTCCCATGATGATCGCCCACGCCGCCGTCCAGAGGAACCCGAACCCGATGCGGAGGGATTCGAGAACGCCGTCGAGTATCGCCACCTGCATAGTTGTATCATTGCAGGGGTCGTCTATTGCAGTTCCCCCTAGAAGATGCCCACTATCGGGACGGCAGTAATTCGGGATTCTAAGCTCGCCACCGGGAGAGGGCTAGTAGAACGAGCGAGGAATCCAGCAAACCGCCACACGCTCCGTGAGCCACCGTTCCGATTCGTAAGGGAAATCGCATTCAATCACGCCAAACTACTGTAATCTGATGGGCGGTAGCGAGACCCGAGAGAGTCGAACGAGTCGATCCCTTCTGAGAGGGGGTCGAAGGACAGTCCGCACATCCATCAGCGCGACACACGGAACAGCCGGTCGGACAGCGCACGCTTTGAGGAGACGAACCAGTCCCGGATTCGGACACGCCCCTCGGAGTGGTTGAATAGTAAATGGGGGACGTTTTGCGTGTGTAGTAAGTAGTTGATGTATCAACGCCCCACGCGTGCCGTTTCGTGTTCTGTGACCAGTGCTGGCCACTCCACCCATGAATCCTCACTCGAACTGTGTCCTCGACTCGTCCGCGATCGTCGCTGTCGGCGACACAGCGTGGATAACCGCGTACGCCGACGCGCTCCGAGAACAGTCCGACGCGACCGTTCATCGCGTCTCGACAGCAGCGACGGCCCGAGAGACGCTCGGACAGACAGCTATCGATTGCGTCGTTACCGATCACACCCTCCCCGAGACGACGGGGGTCGCTCTCGTTCGCGACGTTCGAGCCACGACCGAAACGCTCCCGGTTATTCTGGGGACGGCCGACGGAAGCGAGACGATCGCTAGTACAGCTATCGAAGCCGGCGTTACCGACTACATCGCCGTTACTGACCCGTTAGACGACACCGTCACCGACGCCCTGCAGCGAACCGAGCAGGCACTACGAGACGCCCAACGGTCGATGACACAGCGCGAACGCGCACGACAGTTCGACGCCACGTTCCACGACACTCGATCCGCAACCTGGGTGCTCGACCCTGACGGCGCGCTCAAACGCGTGAACCAGACCGCCCGCGACATGATCGACGTGGATGCCGACGTCGTCGTCGGCGACCCCTTCTGGACGCTTCCCTGGTGGCCCGACGAGAACCAGACGAGCGCTGACATCCGTCGCCTCGTCGAAACGGCGAGCCGCGGCGAGTTCGGACGCGCCGTCGTCACGCGGGGTGCCGTGGCTGGGGAGCGAGTGCTGGAACTCTCGGTACAGCCGGTCGCTGACGAACGCGGCGACCTCGTCTCGATTATCGTCGACAGCGTCGATATCACCGACCGTGTCGACCTCGAACGGGAGCTCCGGCAGTCCGAGGAACTCCACCGCGTCACGCTCAACAACATGACCGACACCGTCCTCATGACCGACGAGGACGGCGAGTACACGTACGTCTGCCCGAACGTCCACTTCATCTTCGGGTACACCGCCGAGGAGATCAGGGAGCTCGGGACGATCGAGGCCCTGCTCGGCGACGACCTCTTCGACCGCGAGGACCTCGCCGAAGACGGCGTCCTGAAGAACATCGAGACCACGGCCACGGACAAAGCCGGCCGGGAACACACGCTGCTGGTGAACGTGCGCGAAGTCTCGATTCAGGACGGGACGCTGCTGTACAGCTGTCGTGACATCACGAAGCGCAAGCAGCGCGAACGGGCACTCGCGACGCTGCAGGAGACCGCTCGGGACTTCCTGTACGCTGAGACTCACCGGGAGATTGCCCAGCACGTCGTCGACGACGCTCCCGACGTTCTCGACCTCGACGCGAGTGCCGTCTACCTCTTCGATGCCGACGACAACCACCTCCAGCCGGCCGCCTACTCACAGGTGATGCGGGACGCCCACGGCCCCCTTCCGGATGTCCACGCGGACGGCCGCGACCTCACCAGTCACAGCTTCGTGGAAAACGAACCGCTATTCTTCGAGGACGTCCACGACGCTGACCGGCTCACCAATCCGGCGACCGGCCTCCGGAGTGCCGCGTACATTCCACTCGGGAACCACGGCGTCTTCGTTGCGGGGTCGACCGACGTCGACGCCTTCGACGAGGTGACGCGGGAGCTCGCTGACCTCCTCGCGGCGACGGCGGAGGCGGCGCTGGACCGCGTCGACCGGGAGTCCCAGCTCCGCGAGCAGGACCGCGAACTCCAGCGACAGAACGACCAGCTCACCACGCTCAACCAGATCAACGAGACCATCCGCGAGATCGACCAGGCGATCGTCCAGTCGGAGACTCGCGAAGAGATCGACCACACGGTCTGCGAACGGCTGACTGCCGACGGGCGCTTCCAGTTCGCCTGGATCGGCACTCCCGATAGCACGACGGAGACACTCCTCCCGCAGGCGTGGGCGGGGACGGACCACGGCTACCTCGATACGCAATCCTTCCCGGTCGCCGCCGAGGGTGTCGAACCGGCAGGGCGAACTGCGGCGTCGGGCGAGGTGACGCTCGTCTCGAACGTCGCAGCCGACCTCCGGGCGGCCTCGTGGCGCAAGGACGCGATTTCGCGCGACCTGCTGTCCGTGTTGAGCATCCCGCTCGTGTACAACGACCTCTCGTACGGCGTCCTGACGGTGTACGCGGAGACGCCGGACGCCTTCGACGAAACGATCCAGACAGTGCTCGCGGAGCTCGGTGAGACCATCGCCTCCGCCATTAGCGCCAGCGAGCGCAAGCGCGCGCTGCTCACGACGTCGATGACCCGCGTCGAGTACACGGTCACTGACCCGTCGTTCGTGCTCGCGCAACTGGCTCACGCCGCCGACTGCACGGTCACCTACGAGGGCGGCGTCCAGCAGACTGCCAGCGGGAACTACGTGTTCGTCACCGTCGAGGGCGCACCGCTCGACGCGGTCGTCGAGACGGCGGCTGACCTCCGTGTGGTCGAGAACGTCCAGCGAATCCGAGGTGGTGACACCGGCGGTGTGCTGCGGCTCCAGTTGACTGAGCCGTTTCTCGCGACGGAACTGGCCGACCACGGCGCCGTCCTCCAGAGTGCGACGGCATCGCCGGTGGAAACGGAACTCGTCATCGATGTCCCCGGGGGAGGCGAGGCGCGGAGCGTCACGCAGTTCGTCACCCAGCGCTTCGACGACGTCGAGCTGGCGTCGAAGCAGACGCGCGAACAGGCGTCCGAACACGGATTCTACGCGTCAGTGCTCGATAGCCTGACCGACAGACAACTCGAGGTCCTGGAGACGGCGTACTACAGTGGGTTCTTCGAGTCGCCGCGGACGGTGACCGGTGAAGCCGTCGCGGAGTCGCTGGACATCTCACCACAGGCGTTCTACCAGCACATCCGAACCGTCCAACGGAAGCTATTCGCGGCGCTGATCGACGACCACGTGCCGGTGGTCACTCGACGGGCGGACTGACTCTCGCTCGAAGTGCGTTAGCAGGTGTTCGTCCGTACCAGTAGTCGCCAGTCCGGTTTCTCTACTCCCGGGTTCGTGTGAACCCTCGTCCCGCTCCTTGTCCGGAGTCTACGAAACTGACGAGACACTCCGCAAGCCGGAAGCGGCACTCGGTGACCTGACCGGCCAAAGAGTGCGTTTGGGGCGTCAGCGTTGGCTACAGCCGACTCTGAGACGATAATATAATTTGTTCGCCACTCTCGGGTCGGTATCCAGCGGCCAGAGTTAACCAACTCCCGAGCGTAGCACACCGATATGGTTGAGACGCACGAGAACACGATTATCCACCGGGAACTAGACACCGACAGGGAGAACCCCGGCGTCGCGGTCGCCGAAGCCGTGGCGGACATCGAGAACCGGGACGCCGACGAGTTGCCGACGATATGTGCATCGACGGGATGCTCGCGGAGCTGTACTCGGATCCGCCAGCACCAGAGGCCCAGATAGGAGTCGAGTTCACGTACGCCGGCTACCGCATCACCGTCGAGCAGAGCGGAGCGGCGAAGTTCGTCCAGGTCACGTGACCACGCTCGGTCGTGCTACAGACGGCGGCAGCGTCTTCACACTCGATTTGGACGAGGCCTCGATCGACTCGAATCTCGACGCGCCGACGGTCGTTCGAGTCCCAGCCTCCCCCCGAATGAGGACTCGCGCTAGCGGCGATTGAGACTCCTCAGAGGACGGGTCCCTGTAATGCCTGAATAGTAAACCACCCTCAGCGTCTCGTGGTTCGGTACTCAACTACCGAATATTCCCTTATATCCTCATTATGCCTGTGTAGAGTACCCCGCAGAGCGCTGTCGGGCCGCTCGCTAATACATGAGGGACGTCAACCAGAATTCGACCGAGGAATCGCCGTACGAGTGCTTCGAGTGCGGGAACGTCGTGCTCGCGGAGGACAACCCGGGTCAGTGCCCGGACTGCGGTGGGGACATGCGAAACCGACGTACACCGATCGAGTGATAATGGCCTCGACATCGACTTCCCACGACGACCCGCCCGAAGAATCGAGCGAGCCGGAGTCCGCGCTGCAGACCGCGCGTCGACAGCTCCAGCACGCTGCCGACCACCTCGATATCGACCCGAACATCGTCGAGCGACTCAAACACCCCAAGAAAGTCCACGAAGTCACCGTTCCGATCGAACGCGAGAACGGGGACGTCGAGGTCTACACCGGGTATCGCGCCCAACACGACAGCGTCCGCGGCCCGTTCAAAGGCGGGCTCCGGTACCATCCCGATGTAACGCGTGAGGAGTGCGTCGGCCTCGGGATGTGGATGACGTGGAAGTGCGCCGTGATGGACATCCCCTTCGGCGGCGCGAAAGGCGGCATCGCCGTCAACCCCAAGGACCTCACCGAGGACGAGAAAGAACAGTTGACGCGACGGTTCGCCGACGAAATCCGGTCCGTCATCGGACCGACGACGGATATTCCGGCTCCCGACATGGGGACGGACCCGCAGACGATGGCGTGGCTGATGGACGCCTACTCGATGCAGGAAGGCGAAACGGTTCCCGGAGTCGTCACCGGGAAGCCACCCATCGTCGGCGGCAGCAAAGGCCGGGACGCGGCCCCGGGCCGGAGCGTCGCGATCATCGCCCGCGAAGCGATCGACTACTACGACAAGGACATCAGAGAGACCTCGGTTGCGGTGCAGGGCTTCGGGAGCGTCGGCTCGAACGCGGCGAAACTACTCGACGACTGGGGCGCGAACGTCGTCGCCGTGAGTGACGTCAACGGCGGCATCTACGACCCGAACGGCCTCGATACGCACGCGATCCCCTCTCACCACGAGGAACCGGAGGCAGTGATGACTCACGAGGCGCCGGAGACGGTGACCAACGACGAGTTACTGGAGCTCGACGTCGATGTGGTGATTCCGGCGGCGATCGGAAACGTTCTCACGGAAGCTAACGCGGACGACGTCGCTGCCGATATCGTCATCGAGGGCGCCAACGGACCGACGACGAGCGCGGCGAGCGCGACTTTCGCCGAACGAGGCGTCCCGGTAATTCCGGACATTCTGGCCAACGCTGGCGGCGTGACGGTGAGTTACTTCGAGTGGCTCCAGGACATCAATCGTCGCGCGTGGTCGCTCGAACGCGTCAACAACGAGCTGGAAACGGAGATGCTGGCGGCCTGGCAGGACGTCCAAGCTGAATTCGAGACACGCGACGTGACGTGGCGCGACGCGGCGTACATCGTGGCGCTCTCACGGATCGCGGAAGCCCACGATACCCGTGGGCTCTGGCCCTAACTCCGCAGTCCCGGCTACTCTCGGCGCAGTGCTAATTTCTGGACGGTCGGGAGGTGCCAGTCGTAGGTTACGGCGACTAACCGTGTGCCGACAGTCACGACCGCACATCCCGCGGCAGCGGTGCTGCCACTCGCACCGACCGTTCCCGCTACCCAGTATACGGCTCCGCCGAGGACGGCGCAGCTCGCGTAGAAATCCTCGAAGAGGATGAACGGCGCTCTGTCGAGGAGGATGTCCGCGAACGCGCCGCCGCCGACGGCGTTGATCGTCGCAACTGCAACGACACCGAACGCCGAGACGCCCGCTTCGGTGGCGACGATCGCGCCGGTCGTCGCGAAGGCGGCGAGGCCGATCGCGTCCGCGACGAGCGTGACTGGGTGTGTGTCGGGCGATTCCAACACGACGCTCAGTGCGATTGCTAATCCGACGCCGAGTAACCCCAGCGCGATCTCGATCGGGGACTGGAGTACTAACGGCACGCGAGTGACGAGCAGATCGCGGGTGGCACCGCCGACGAACGCCATCGCTAGCCCGACGATGGCGATGCCGAACACGTCGAACTCCTCACGGATAGCCTTCGACGACCCGACGAGCGCGAACGCAACGAGCCCGATCGTATTCATCACCGCGAACGGGTCGCCGAAGAGAACCGCAACGACGTCCTGGCTCACTGCGCTCCCCTACGAGAGCGAGAATCTTGAGTGCTACGTACCAGTGTACCCGGCGCTGCGCGAGCGGTTCGGACGTCAGTGCGGCGAACGTCCCGGACTCGAGTGTCTCTCTGTCTGCCGTACGGACACTAGTTATTGGGCGGTTGCCGTCACCAGAAACGTTTCTGGCCGCACCGCTTCGAATTCGACTGTGAACCCGTGCTGACGGAGTGCGCTCACCGTCTCGGTGACGGAGAACCGTTCGTCGACGGGTGGACCGTGGTCCCCACTTCCGGAGGCTGCCCAGTCGACGATGACGAGCGTTCCCTGTGACGCGAGCACGCGACTGAGTTCGCTCAACGCGGAATCGCTCGCGAACTCGTGGTAGGTCATCGTCGAGAACGCAGCGTCGAGACTGCCAGTATCGAGTGGGAGGTCGTCGACGCCACTCGTCACGAGGTCGACGTTCTCGGGGACGCCTTTCTCCCGGTAGTAGTCGTGCATCGCCTCCTGGATGTCGACGGCGTACACGTGGTCGACGGCCGGTGCGACGTCGTCGGTGTAGAACCCGGTCCCGCTCCCGAGGTCCGCCACTGTTTCGTCGCCGTCTGGTGACAGCGCCCAGAGCAGTTCCTCCGCGGAGAGGAACCGGTACCGCCGCTGTGCCTCTTCGAGTTTGTCGGCGCGGTCGGCGTCGAAGGTGTGATGCCCCATGTCAGAGGTTCGCGAACGCCTCGTCGACGAGTTCGCCGGTCTGGGCGACGATGTCTGCCATCTCTTCGTCGTCGGGCGCCATCCCGACCAGGCGGGCGATGCGCATGATGGAGACGTGATAGACGACCTGCTTGCCGGGCTCCTCCTCCCAGATGACGACGTTACAGGCCATCAGAGCACCGAGTTTGTTGTCGGTCGCGTCGAGCGCGCGGTCGGCGACCTCGGGGTTGCACGCGCCGAGCACGTAGTAGGGGTCGCGGCCCGCGTCGACCTTCTCGTTGAGCATCTCGGAGGGGGAGAACTCGACGGGGACGCCGAACCCGGCGTCGGTGAACACGTCGCGGACGTGTTCGATGGCGTCTTCGTGGCTCATCTCGAGGGTCGCCTGTTCTTCGCCGATGTCTGCAGGGTCGATCTGGCTCGGGTCGATCGGGAGCGTCATTCGTGCACTATCTTGGGCCTTCGGGACAAAATCTCTTCGGGTATCCGATAGAGAGAGCGCAGTATCTGGTGGTAGAATCGGCCCGGCCCCTTCTCGGCCGGGTCGGTATTGTGGTGTTCGGGAACAACTTTAATCGCCTCTACCACCCTATTCTCCGATATGGTGACCACTTCGGTGCGTGAGGACCTCGAGCGCGACATGGAGTGTCTCGACCTTCTTGGTTGCATTCACGGGCTCAACGAGCGGGATCAGCTGGTCTTTCAGGTGCTACAGCGGGCAGAAGAGGGACTCGCCGTCGACGACGTGGCCGACCGACTGGACTGTGAGCGGTCGACGGCGTATCGCTCGATCTCCCGGCTCCTCGAGGCCGGCGTCGTCGAACAGCGGCAAGTGAACTACGACCACGGCGGGTACTACTACGTGTATCGTCCGCGGACGCCCGAGGAAGTCGCGCACGAAATGCAGCGGTTGCTCAACGACTGGTATGCGGCCATCGGACAGCTCATCCGGGGGTTCGAAGACCGGTACGGCCGAGGCTCGGGCGACCGAGAGCAGCAGCCGATTCGGCCCCGTTCCTGAACCCTGTTAGCTCGGATTCTCCCACCCAGTATTGTGCACTTTATGCAAATACATAAGTCGGTGCGGTTCGAACGGGTAACTAATGGCCGAAGACATCGAGGAGATCCGACGACAGAAACTGGCGGAGCTTCGAAACCGGGCCGAAACGGGCGGTGCTGAGGAGGCAGCCCCGGAGAGTCCGTCCGAGCCGATCCACGTCAACGGCGACGCCGAGCTATCCGAGACTGTCGCCGAGTACGACCTCGTGCTGGCCGACTTCTACGCCGACTGGTGTGGCCCCTGCCAGATGCTCGAGCCGATCGTCGAAACGATCGCGGCCGATACCGGTGCGACCGTGGCGAAGATCGATATCGACGCGAACCAGCAACTCGCCGCCGAGTACGGTGTCCGTGGGGTTCCGACGCTCGTCCTGTTCGCTGACGGACAGCCGGCGGAACGACTCGTCGGAATGCAGGACGAAGCTCAGCTTCGCTCCGTGATCGAAACACACGCGTGAGCCGACGATGACTGGTGGGTCTGCTGACGCGGATGGACGCCACTCGAACGACCGCTCACTCGCGGCTGTCGCTGGCCCCCTCGAATCGTCACTGAAGAACGACCTCGGTGAGACGCTGGTCGGCCTCGCTTCTTACGAGGACGGCGAGTACGACGTCGTCTACCGGGACGAGGCGGCGTCCGCACAGTACACTGCGTCGGACATCCGGGCGATCCTGGAGCACATTCAGCTGGAGGCGATTGGCACCTCGGTCTACGAGGATTATCACGGAGAGCCGCTGCGTGCGACCGTTCGCGTGTACGATACGCTGGCCACCGTCGTGGTGCCAGTCGAGGAGACGACCGGGTTCGTCGTCGTGGTGCGGAATGATGGCTCACACGACCCGTATTCGATAGTCGGGACAGTCGAAAACGCGGTGTAGGTGTCCAGGGAGGACGGCCGTGGGTCTCACTGGGACCACAACGTCTATCAGCGAATGGGCGGTGATATTGCACAAAGATGGACGAAGAGGGCAATATCACTCGCCGGAGAGCACTCGTCGCCGGCGGCGCGGTTCTCGCGTTCGGCGGTGGTGTCGCCTACATCGGGTCACAGTCCGGAGCGAGCGGGCAGCACTACGTCCCGAACACCACACACGCCGGTACCGAGACGACCGGGTTCGGCGTCGACCTCACCGGGCGCCCCATCGCCGGCGAACGCGACGCGGCGGTGGACATCTACTACTGGACTGACTACCTGTGCCCGTTCTGCAAGCAGTTCGAGACGGAGACGCTGCCGGAGCTCGGTCGCACGTACCTCGACACCGGCGACGCTCGTCTGGCCGTCCTGCCCTACCCGAACATCGGGGCATACTCTGCGCCAGCGGCGGTCTGGGGCCGCTGCGTGTGGTCGCAGGTCGCCGACAGCAATCCGGACGCCTTCTGGAACTGGCACGCGGCGGCCTTCGCCGAACAACCCGACTCCGGCACGGACTGGGCCGACGACGAGGCGTTCGCGTCGGTCACCGAACAGACGGACGGCGTGGACCTGTCCGCGGTCGAGGCCTGCCGCGAGGAACGCGGCGCGTCGATTCGCGAGAGCATGGAGCCGAACGTCGACGTCGCCCGGGAGGCGAGAATCCGGGGGACGCCGGGGTTCGTACTCTACAACCGCGACTCCGGGGCGGCCGGGAAACTCGTCGGCGCCCACCCCTACGAGAACTTCGCCGACAGAATCGACCAGGTGATGCAGGCGTGACCGGGGACCGCGCCGCCGCGAGTCGCGACTGGGCTCGCGACCTCCGGGACGCACTCGCCTTCCCGCTCACGTCGGACGTGCGGTTGCTGTCGGCCGCCGTCGTGACGGTCGGCACGTACGTCGTCCTGGTGTTGAGCTCGTTCCCCCAGTTCTCGTTCCAGGTGCTCGCGAACGACCCGACCGAGGTCGGCTACGCGGTCACCGCCCTCACGCGTGAAGTGTACCTGACTACCGGCTACCTCGGACTCGCGCTGGTCGCCGCGTACGCGGTACTGACTGGCGTCGCGGTGGCGAACGCGCTCGCGCAGGTCCGCCGTGCGCGTCGACGGGGTGCGTCGACGATCGTCGGCGTGCTCCCCGGACTGCTCGCCGCCGGCTGTGCGAGCTGTGGCGCGGGCGTGCTCGGAGCGCTGGGCTTCGTCGGCGCGATGGCGGCGCTGCCGTTCGACGGCAACCTCCTGCGAATCGGTGGGATCGGGCTGCTCCTCTTCTTCCTCGGTCGCGCCGGCGACCCACGGACGTGTTCGGTCGACGGAGGTGTGCGTGCGTGACGTCGCTGCCACGCCCTCGTCTGCTCCGGAGTGTCGGCGTGAGCGTCGGGGTGTTCGTCCTGTTCGGGGCGGTGACCGGCCTGCTGCCGAACCCGGTCTACGTCCGGATGATCGACCGGACCCCGGCGGACTACCTGTTTCTCGTCGCCACAGCCGTCTTCGCCGGCGCGTTCGTCTACCAGCGCTCGCTGGCCGAAGAGCCGATCGGCGACCGGTTCGCCGCCGGCGGAATCGTCGGCGGGTTCCTGGCGTTCGGCTGCCCGATCTGTAACGCCGTGCTGCTCGCGCTGTTCAGCTCGTCGGCGCTCATGACGTACTTCGACCCGCTCCGACCGGTACTCGGCGTCGCGAGCGTGGTGTTCTCCGCCGGTCTCCTGGTCTACCAGCGCCGGCGTTGCGAGGTGTGCTGACCGTGCGACCGACAGCTTCGACGGCCCAAACACACTTGCGTCAGTCGAGTAGACGAAACACGAACCGATGACTGATTCGGACGAGGACGCGAGTGCCGCGGACGCGTCGACACCGCCATGGCGGTTACTCGGTGTTGGCGGCGCGTTGAGTCTCTGCTGTCTCTTCGCTGCGCCGACGGCCGGCGCCGCCGCTGCCGGGGGAACGGCGGCCGCACTCGGTGGCGGGCTCGTCAGAGTCCTCGTGACCGTGCTGACGGTGGGTGTGGTCGGTGTCGTCTACCGGTTCCGCTCGGGCTGTGGGTGCGGCGCGCCGGACGGCAGCGAATCCTGACGCAGTCCGGCGGCACTCGTCAGGGCTGCGTGAACTGTTCTTCGGCGAACCAGGTGACGATGCTGCTCTCACAGCGGTGGAGGATGTCGCTGCACGTCGACTTCGAGACGCCCAGCGTCTCTGCAACGTCGGTGAGCGTCGCTTCGCGCGGAACGGCGTAGTATCCCGCGTCGATAGCGACGGCCAGTACCTCGCGCTGTCGAGGCGTCAGCAGTCGGTCGGCCTCCGAGGAGCCGATCTCGACGACGGACTCGAGGTCGTATTCGATGCCCGCCTCGTCGAGGTGCTCGCGGAGTTCGGACAGCCGGTCCGACGACGTTGTCAGTTCCCACGTCGCGCTCCCGTCGAGCACGGTGAACGGCATCTTGACGGGGACGCCCGCCTGCCACAGGGGGAAGAGGAGCGGCGGGCTCGTGGTCTCGACCTGGACGAGCGCGGTCAGCTCGCGCTTCCAGAGCAAGTCGACGTCGCCGACGTCCGGTCGGCTCCGAACGTCTGCGAGGATGTCGAGGAGGTCGTCGCTCTCGATCCGGAGGAGTGCGATTCCGGCGTTCTCGCCCGCAAGCGCTGTCACGACTTCGAACGCCGTGGCGTCGTGAGTCGTCGATAGTTCGCGCATCCAGACGTCCGGAGGAAGCGAGATGGAGAGTCGGGCTCGAGGCACACCGGAACGTCGCCGCCGGGACGCCTTGAACTATGCCCTGACAAGTTCGCGTGAGGCCAACATGTTCGAACACGCCCGACAAGTTCGCGTGAGGCCAACATGTTCGAACACGCCCGACAAGTTCGCGTGAGGCCAACATGTTCGAACACGCCCGACAAGTTCGCGTGAGGCCAACATGTTCGAACACGCCCGACAAGTTCGGACGAACTGGTACCCGGGACGAACGACGACTCTCGGGCAGGTGTTCACGACGATGCAAACACGAACCGACCCGTTTCTCCTCGTGGCCGGCCTGTATCTCTCAGTCGGCTTGCTGGCCGTCGTCGGAAAGCTCGGCGTCGAATTCGGCGCGATCGACGCGTTGCCGCGGCTCCGATGGTTGACGATCCACTTCGTCACGATCGGAGGGCTGACGCAGGCGCTGTTCGGCGCGCTTCCCGCGCTCGTGAGTTCTGCGTCCGCGACGGCGGCTACCCGGAATCGGTGGTTCCAGTGGGCCTCCCTGAACGCGGGGTATCCGCTCGTCCTGATCGGGATGGCGACCGGCGACACGACGACCGCCGTTGTCGGTGCGACGCTCGTCCTCGTGGCGCTCGGCGGGCTGCTGGTGACGGTCTTCCGGGCGAGCGCGGCCGGCGACCACAGAACCCGATTCTTCAGGACCGCGCCGTGGTTCCTGGTCGTCGGCGTCCTCGCCGCGTTCGGGATGCTGTTGAACCGTCACGGGCCCGGCGGGTACTTCGGGTCGATCGAGGCACACGTGCACGCCAACGTCTGGGGGTTCCTCGCGCTCGTCGCGGCCGGCGCACTCCTCGTGTCGATCCCGCACCTGTTCGGAGCCGACCTCCGGTACCCGCGCCTCCGCAGCGTCACCTACTGGGGAATCACTTCCGGAGCGGCGGGACTCGTCGCCGGCCCGTGGCTCGCGCGCCACGAGCTCACGATGGGCGGACTGGCTGTGTATGTCGTCGGAACGGGGGCGCTGCTGGCGAACGTCGTCGGGACGTACCGCGCCGGTGACCGGACTCGCACTCGGCGGCTCGCTCTCGTTCTCGGAGCGTATCTCTGGCTGGCGTTTCCGGTCCCGTGGGCCCCGCTCGTGTTGCTGTTCCCCGAAACGGTTCCCGGGGCGGCGATCGAGCTAGCGGCGATCGACGGCCTCGTGTTCGGCTGGATGCTCCAGTTGGCGATGGCGTTCCTGCCCGCCGTCGCGGTTTCCCTCGGGAGCGAGACGCAGGACGTCGTCTCCCTGCTGGATGTGGGCGTCGAGACCGTCGGCCGGCCGTCCTGGATCCAGATTGCGAGCGTCAACCTCGGAATGCTCGCACTCTGGGGCACGGCGATGCCGCCACTCGAGGGGCTCGCGGCCTCGCTGACGCTCGTCGGCTACCTGCTGATCGCCGTCGCCTGGGCGTTCCTCGTTGTCGACCTCTGGACGGCACTGACGTCGCGGGCTCCCGTGACTGGCCCAGCCGCAGAATCGCTCTCCGAGTGAGGTCGTTCTGAGCCACGAGGGGGCAACAGTATTGTGTATTCTACGAAATACTTTTGATTCTACCGCTCCAACGGCGAGATATGAGCGACACGTCCGTGGTCGTCGGCGGTGACGAACGCCGCGAGCACGACCGAGCGCGAGGATCCGACTCACCGCCGTTCAGCCCCGCCCGGGATCCGGCTCTCAAGGGGGCGAACGTCCTCGACGGCACCCCCGACCACGCATGAGCGACGAGACGCCGGCCGAGTACGTTCGCGCGCACCGCGTGGAACTAGTCGAGCTCGCCCTCGACCTGCTTGGCATCGACACGTCGAACCCGCCCGGCGACACGCGCGAAATCGCCGCGGCGGTCGAGCGGTTCCTCGAGCCGCTCCCGGTGGACGTCGAGCGCTTCGCGGTCGACCCGGCGAAGCCGAACCTCCTCGTTCGAGTCCCCGGAGCGTCGGACGGGACGCTGCTCTACAACGGCCACCTCGACACCGTCCCGTTCGACACCGACGCGTGGGCTCGCGACCCGCTCGGCGAGCGCGTCGGCGAGCGCGTCTACGGCCGCGGCGCGACCGATATGAAGGGCGCCGTGGCGTCGATGCTGTTCGCAATTCGGGCCTTCGCGGCCACCGACACTGTTCCGCCCGTCGACCTCCAGTTCGCGTTCGTGAGCGACGAGGAGGTCGGCGGTGACGCCGGCCTGTCCGCGCTGCTCGAGGCCGGACGCCTCGACGCCGACGCTTGCGTCATCGGGGAGCCGACGTGCGAGGAAGGCCGCCACTCAGTCACAGTCGCGGACCGGGGCAGCATCTGGCTGACGCTCGAAGCTAGCGGCGAAGGGGCCCACGGCTCCCGACCGGTGCTCGGCGTCAACGCCATCGACCGGCTCTACGACGCCGTCGAAACCATGCGCGAACGGTTCGGCACCAGGCGACTCGAGATCGACGCTGACGTGGCACCGATCGTCGAGGAGTCCGTCGAGTACTACGCTCCCTCGATGGGCGAAGCCACCGCGCGAGACCTGTTCTGGTACCCCTCGATCAATCTCGGCGTCCTCGAGGGCGGCGACGCGATCAACACCGTCCCGCAGTCTGCGCGCGCCGAAGTCGACGTACGACTGACGGCGGGCGTCCACACGCCCGACGTGCTCGCGGGAATCCGGGAGTGCGTCGCCGACTGCGAAGGGATCACGATCGCCGACGTCTCCTGGAGCGTCGGTACCGCGGAAGCCCCCGGCAGCCCCCTCGTCGAAGCCGTCGCGTCGACAGCGGCGGACGTCACGGGCGAGCGCGTCTTCAGACGGAGCGCGACGGGTGGCGGTGACGCCAAGAAACTCCGGAATGCGGGCGTCCCGACCGTCGAGTTCGCGCTCGGAACCGACACGGTCCACGCGCCGGACGAGTACGTCCCGGTCGACGTGCTCGTCGACAACGCCGTCGTCTACGCTCAGCTCCCGGCGAGGTGGCAGTCCCAGATCGACTAGTAGCGGCCTTTAGGCTGACGTTTGCGCCGGGTCGCTCGGCGGGTAGGGGAGTCGTCGGAAAGGCTTAGGTGCCAGTATAGTGTATTCGTGGGTATGGAGAGCAATATTGGTGCGGCGGACAGACGAACCCGCATCGGTATCGGGCTGGCCTTGGCGGTCGTCGGCTCGACCTCACTCGCTGGTCTGCTCGGACTCGGGACGGTGGCCGGCGCAGTTCTGACCTCGCTGGGCCTCGTTCTCGTCGGGACTGGACTCGTCCGGGTCTGTCTCCTGTACCGCCTGCTGGGCGTGGACACGTCGGGGTCCCGGTAGGGATGGACCGATTCCAGAACACCGGCCAGCCCGACTGGGACTGGTGGAGCAGACTCTGGCCGACACCCGGTGCGACGCTCCGGGAACTCGGCCTCGAATCCGGCGAGTCGGTCGCCGAGGTCGGCTGTGGGAGCGGCTACTTCGCGCTTCCAGCCGCCCGTATCGTCGAACCCGAGCCAGTGTACGCGATCGACCTGGACGCGTCACTGCTCGATGAACTCGACGACCTCGCCGAACAGCAGGACATCGAGAACGTCGTCCCGATTCACGGTGACGCACGGAACCTGACTGACGTCCTCCCCGAACCGGTCACCACGCTCGTAGTGGCGAACACGTTCCACGGCGTCGACGACCAGTCCGGGTTAGTCGAACAGGCGTTCCGCGCGATCGAACCTGGCGGGAGCCTGATCGTCGTCAACTGGCACGAGCGCCCGCGTGAGACGACGACTGTCGGAGCTGAACCGCGGGGGCCTCCGACGGAGCTTCGGATGACGCCGAAGGAAACCGAAGACGCCGTGCTGCCGGTCGCAGCGTTCGAGGTCGACCGGCGGGTCGAGCTACCGCCGTACCACTACGCGGTCGTATTCGAGCGGTAAGCGCTCCCAGTCTTCGATTCCGAGCTTACTTCCCGGTGGCCTATCCCAGCCTATAGGTTTTCAGAATCTTGGAACTCGCACACAATACTAATACGGAAGGGTTCCAACTGCCGCCTGTGAGCTATCTATGACTGACATCGAGCCCGACGATACCGTCGACGCCAGAGGCGCAGCGTGCCCCGGTCCGCTGATGGACCTCATCGGGAGGATTCGAGGCGCCGAGTCGGGGGACGTGATCCGCCTGCTGAGCGACAACAACCAGTCGCTCACCGACGTCCCCGAGTGGGCCGAGGAAGCCGGCAACGAACTACTCGCGGTCGAGGAACGCGACGACCACAACGCGTTCTACGTGGAGAAAGCATGACTGAGCACGTCGTCATCGTCGGTGGCGGGACCGGCGGCACCGTCCTCGCGAACGACCTCGCCGACCGACTCGAACCCGAACTCGACGCCGGCGACGTCCGCGTCACGCTGGTCAACGACGACTCCGACCACGTCTACAAACCGGTCTGGCTGTACGTGCCGTTCGGCCAACGCGAGCCGGACGACGGACGCCGCCCGCTCGACGACCTCGTCGACGACGCCGTCGACCTCCGGATCGACCGCGTGTCCGACATCGACACCGAGTCCCAGCGGCTCCAGTTCCACGGTAGCGCCCCGTCAGTCGGCTACGACTATCTCGTCCTGGCGACCGGGTCGACGCTGGAGCCCGACCGAATCCCCGGCCTCACGGAGGGCGGTCACAACTACTACAGCGAGTCGGGCGCGACCGACCTGCGCGACGAACTCCTGGAGTTCACCGAGGGCGACCTCGTATTGAGCGTCATCGGGACCCCGCACATGTGTCCGGCGGCGCCGCTGGAGTTCGTCTTCATGGCCGACGACTGGCTCCGCGAGCGCGGCCTACGGGAGGACGTCGACATCACCTACACGTACCCGATTCAGCGCGTCCACGGCAACCCCCACATCGCCGAGTGGGCCCGCCCCATCATGGAGGAACGGGACATCCAGGTGGAGACGTTCTTCAACGCCGAGTCGGTCGACCCCGAGGCGGAGACCGTCACGTCGATGGAGGGGACCGAACTCGACTACGACCTCCTCGTGACGATTCCGCCCCACGGCGGCGTCGACCTGATCGAGGAGGCGGGGCTCGGCGACGGCGGCTGGGTCGACGTCGACAAGCACACGCTGGAAGCCGAGGCCGCCGAGGACGTCTACGCGCTCGGCGACACCGCCGACACCGGCGTCCCGAACGCGGGCAGCGTCGCCCACTACCAGGCCGGCGTCGTCGGGCAGCGCCTCGCCAGCGAGATTCGCGGCCGCCCGGCGACCGCGACCTACGACGGGAAGACGCTGTGCTTCATCGAGACGGGGATGGACGCGGCGTCGTTCGTCGAGTTCGACTACGAGAACCCGCCGTCGCCGGCGCTGCCCTCGGAGAAGCTCCACTGGTCGAAGCTGGCGTACAACGAGTCCTACTGGCTCACCGCGCGGGGACTGCTCTGACCATGTCCGAGAACCAGGCTACCGCGCCGACCGACCTCGAAGCGGCGATCGAGCAGAACCCCGAGGCGGTCGCCGAGTTCGTGGAGCACCTCGACGCCGTCAACGAGCTACTGGACGTGCTCTCGCTGGGCGAGAGCGCGCTCGACGACGAGATGGTCCGCGAGCTCTCGGCCACGGGGTCGACGCTGGCGGAGTCTGCGGACGGGCTGGCGACCGACGAGACCGTGGCGCTGGCCGAGACGGTCGGGGAGAACGGCGACGACCTGCGGGAGGCACTCGACACGGTGCTCGCGCTCCAGCGGAGCGGCACGCTCGACGAACTGGCCGAACTCGCGGAGGTCGGGTCGCTGGCGACCGCGGCGCTCGACGACGAGATGGTCACGTCGCTGGCCGGCACCGGCGCCGCGCTCGGCGAGATCGCGCAGACGGCGTCCGACGACGACACTCGTGACGGCATCGAGACGCTGCTGGAGGGGGTCGGTGAAGCGGAGCGGGAACCGCCCGAGCAGGTCGGGGCCGTCGGCCTGCTCCGCGGACTGCGTGATCCGGACGTACAGTACGGGCTGGGCTACCTGCTGGCGCTCGCAGGCGCGGTCGGCCATGAGCAGACCACCGGCGAATCACGCTAGCGGGCGACCTCCGGTTCGTTTCACTCTCCGACTCGATGTCGACGGTGGACCGACCGCATCGAGGTGTATTGCATAGTTAGACCAAGACTATTAAACGCCCAGTGCGTAGGGCCTGGTAATGGCAATACAGACGGCGAAGACGGACAGCGTGGTTTCGCTGGGTGACGACGACCTCGAAACGGTCGTCGGAGACAGCCACGTCGCGCTCGTGGAGTTCTACACGGAGTGGTGTGACACCTGCAAACGAATGGAGCCGACTCTCGAAGCGCTCGCGGCAGACACCGAGGCGACAGTCCTGACGATCGACATCGAATCGAATCTCGAAACGGCTGTCGAGTTCGGTGCCCAGAGCACGCCCACGTTCGTCCTGTTCGCCGACGGTCAACCGGTGAAACAGCTTCGCGGCGGCCAGAACGAACAGGCACTCCGCGACCTGATCGCCCGGTATCGCGACTAATCCACCGAGAACGAGATGAACCCCAGAGAACTTCGCGCCGACACGCCCGCCCTGCACGAGGACGTCTACCTGAACTTCGGCGCTCACGGGCCGAGCCCGCGGTACGTCGTCGAAGCCGCAGACGAGTTCGTGCGGTCACACGAGTACGAGACGAGTACTCGAAACGACCCCTACGAGGTGGCGTTCGACGCGTACGACCGTGTTCGCGAGCGCGTCGCCGCCTTCGTCGGTGCGGACGGCGACGAGATCGCGCTCACGGAGAGCACGACGGCGGGCATCAACGCCGTCGCGAACGCCATCGACTGGGAGCCCGGCGACACCGTCGTTCGAACCGACCTCGAACACCCGGCCGGGACGCTCCCGTGGCAACGCCTGGAACAGAAGGGCGTCGACGTCCGCGTCGTCGAGACCGAGGACGGCCGCGTCGACCTCGACGCCTTCGCCGAGGCCGTCGACGGCGCGCAGTTGGCGTGTTTCAGTGCGGTGACGTGGACGCACGGCACCCGGTTACCCGTCGGCGACCTCGTCGACATCGCCCACGAGGCCGGCGCGTTCGCGCTCGTCGACGCCGTGCAGGTGCCGGGACAGCTCCCGATGGACGTCGACGAGTGGGGTGCGGACGCCGTCGCGGCGGCCGGCCACAAGTGGCTGCTAGGGCTGTGGGGCGGCGGCTTTCTCTACGTCGACCGCGACGCCGCCGAAACGCTCGCGCCCGCCACAGTCGGCTACCGAAGCGTCGAAACGCCGACTGCAGACCCCTACGAGTTCGCGGCTGGCGCCCGACGGTTCGAGGTGGGGTCGTCCAATCCCGCTCCGCACGTCGCTCTGGCGGAGGCCGTCGATGCGATCGACGAGGTCGGAGTCGACCGTATCGCTGACCGTATCCAGGAGTTGGCCGGCCGGCTGGCCGATGGCGTCCCCGACGACCGGCTTCTCAGTCCGATCGAACCGGAGTCGGGACTCGTGACGATCGACGTGGGCGACCCCGAAGCGACGGTCGACCGACTCGCGTCGGAGGGAATCGTCGTCCGCGCTTTGCCGACGCCGGACGCCGTCCGCGCGTCGGTCCACGCGGTCAACACTCACGCTGAGGTCGAGCGGCTGCTGGACGCCCTCGAACCGGAGTGGGCCTGACGCGACCACCGTTCTCCGCCGCACCCCGCGACGACAGTCTCTCAGAGTCTACTCGTTGAAATCGGACGGCGCTGCTGGAGTAGCCGTCGGTGGGATACTGCGTCCGGGAGAGATACCGGGCTGTTTTAGTCGACCTGTACGCGACCGCTCTCGTCGACGACGACGTCGTGACCGCGATACGCGAACCGAATCTCGAGGTCAGACGCTGTCGGGTCCTCGATCAGCGTTTCTACTGCGTCCGGATCGACGACCCCGGCTAGCGGCGGGTCGAGTGTGACTGGCTCGACGCCCTCTGCCTCCGCGACAGCATCGACGACCTTGGAGATGGGGTCCTCGAGTTCGTTCATGGGGGATCAGACGAGGAGCTGGATGTCGGCGTCGGCCATGTCCTGGAGGGCGGTCGCCGCGCCGACGCCCGTGGTGACACCGTCGTAGAAGTCGTCCTCGTCGTAGTCCATGAGGTCGATGGTCATCTGACAGGCCTGGAACTCCACACCCATGTCGAGGCTCGTCTCGATGAGCTCCTCGATGGTGGCGGTGTCGTTGTCCGAGATCTTCTTCTCCATCATCTTCGTCGTCACGCGGTCCATGCCCGGGAGCGCGGCGACGGCGTTCGGGACGGGCATGTTGGGGTTGCCGACGGAGCTGAGTTTGAGGTTCTTCGAGCGCTCCTCGTGGAGGATTTCCAGCCCCCAGAACGTGTGGAAGACGGTCACCTCGTAGCCGAACGCAGCGGCGGTGCTGGCGAGGATGAGCGGCGGGTACGCCATGTCGAGCGTGCCCTTCGTCGCGATGATGCTCATCTTCTTGCCGTCGTCCTCACTGGTGGCTTCGGCGAGCGCGTCCTCGAGTTCGTCGACGCGCGCGGCCAGATCCGCACGCGAGGGCGCGTCGTCGGCCGACGCGTCGGGTGTGTCCGTGCTCATCGTTACTCCGTCTTGCGAACGTAGTGTTTGTACACGCCGTCGCCTTCCTCCTGTTCGACGAGTTCGACGCCCTCGGTGCCGTCGGCCCAGCCGTCGATGTCGCTCATGCTTCCGGAGTCGGTCGCCAGCACTTCGAGGATTTCACCCTCGGAGAGGTCGTCGATAGCCGTCTTCGTCTTCACCACTGGCATGGGACACGATGCGCCTTTCACGTCGAGCGTCTCTGTAATGTCGAATTCAGCACTCATTGGTTATCTGCTCCGTGAGTCTGTATTGGAGCTATCGCACAATACCCCCTGCCCAAGTAAAAGATTGTCGATTCTTGTGGAGACCACTAACTACTGTTGGACCGGAATTAGACTCTGAAGTCGTTTCAGAGCCCTCAAACCCGGTCTAGTTGGTCCGATACGGGAAACGGCCGCCACAGTATTGTTCGTACAGGGAACTACTATGCAAATGCTTTTGTGCGTCCACCCAGTAGAAGGGACTGCACACATGAACGCCGACGACTTCCCGACTCCGGACGTCGACGTGGAATCCGTCGACCCGGAGTCGCTCAAAGACCGCATCGACGCCGGCGAGGACGTCACGCTCCTCGACGCGCGCATGCAATCAGACTACGACGAGTGGCGTATCGACGGAGAGAACGTCACGTCGATCAACGTCCCGTACTTCGAATTCCTCGAGGACGACATCGACGACGACGTCCTCGACCAGATCCCCGACGACCGCGAGGTGACCGTCCTGTGCGCGAAGGGCGGCGCCAGCGAGTACGTCGCGGGCACGCTCGCGGAGCGCGGCTACGACGTCGACCACCTCGAAGACGGCATGAACGGCTGGGCGAGCATCTACGAGGCCGTCGAGGTCGAGCGCTACGACGGCGCCGGCACGCTCCTCCAGTACCAGCGCCCCTCTTCGGGCTGCCTCGGCTACCTCCTCTACGACGACGGCGAAGCCGCGATCATCGACCCGCTGCGCGCGTTCACCGACCGCTACCTCGAGGACGCAGACGACCTCGGTGTCGAGCTGCAGTACGCGCTGGACACCCACGTCCACGCCGACCACATCTCGGGCGTGCGCGAGCTCGACGACGACGGCGTCGAGGGCGTCATCCCCGAGGCCGCAGTCGACCGCGGCGTCACCTACGCGGACGAACTGACGACCGCTACCGACGGCGACACCTTCGACGTCGGTGACGCCACCATCGAGGCCGTCTACACGCCCGGCCACACGACCGGGATGACCTCGTACCTCGTCGACGACAGCCTGCTCGCGACCGGCGACGGGCTGTTCGTCGAGAGCGTCGCCCGCCCCGACCTCGAAGAGGGCGACGACGGTGCGCCCGACGCCGCGCGCATGCTCTACGAGTCCCTGCAGGAGCGCGTCCTCACGCTGCCCGACGACACGCTCGTCGGTGGCGCGCACTTCAGCGACGCCGCCGAGCCCGCCGCCGACGGCACCTACACCGCACCGATCGGCGAGCTCGTCGACGAGATGGACGCGCTCACGATGGACGAACAGGCGTTCGTCGACCTGATCCTCTCGGACATGCCGCCGCGGCCGGCCAACTACGAGGACATCATCGCGACGAACCTCGGCCAGAACGCCGTCGACGACGAGGAGGCGTTCACCCTGGAACTCGGGCCGAACAACTGCGCCGCCAGCCAGGACTCGCTCGCGGGTGACTAACGACGCCAATGGTGATTGAGGCACTCCCGCTACAGGTTGGCGCCGAGCTGTTCCCGAACGGAATCAGCCGGTACGCCGTCGGCGGGCTGCTCGTCGGCCTCGGTGTCACCGTCATCTACCTCGGGACCGGCATCAGCGCCGGCGCGAGCACGTTCCTGGAGTCGACGCTGTCGTACGTCTCCGACCGGTCCTGCTTCCAGCAGTACGTCGCCTCGCGGGACTGGCGGCTCGTGTTCACGCTCGGCATCGTCCTCGGCGCAGCCGTGTACGCAGTCGTCTACCAGGGCGGCGCGTGGACGACCGACGTCCAGCCGTGGCGGCTGCTCGTCGGCGGCGTCTTCGTCGGTATCGGCACGCGCGTCGGGAAGGGGTGTACGTCGGGTCACGGCGTCTGTGGCGTCGGCTCGGCGTCGAAGACGTCCATCGTGGGCGTCCTCACGTTCCTCACCGTCGCCATCGTGACCGCACAGGTAGTCGCCGCACTGGGGGTGAGCCCCTGATGAGTGACCGGCATCCCGCGTTCATGCCGTTGATCCTCGTCGGCGGGCTCGTCTTCGGCTTCGGGCTCGCGTACAGCCAGATGGCCCGGCCCGAGGTCGTCCTGAACTTCCTCCAGTTCGAGGACTTCGGGCTGGTGTTCGTGATGTTCGGCGGCGCCGCGGTGACGGGGCTGACGTTCTTCGTCGCGCCGCGGCTGTTGGGCCGCGCGCCGCTGACCGGCGACAGCTTCGAGCGCCGCTTGAAGTCCTTCGACCGGAACGTCCTCGTCGGCGGCGCCATCTTCGGCGTCGGCTGGGGGCTCTCCGGCATCTGCCCGGGCGCGGCGTACGCGAGCCTCGGCATCGGCAACGTCACCATCCTCTGGGCGCTCGCCGGGATGTTCCTCGGCGCGTACGCGCAGGGCTACTGGCGGAGCCGCAGCCAGGCGCGTGACACCGCCGCGACGCGCGCAGACTAACTCACTTCTATGGACCCCGCTCTCGTCGCCCTCTTCGTCGGTGCCGCACTCGCGAGCCTGTTCATGGCGTGGGTCATCGGTGCCGGCTCGAGCGGCGCCACGCCGTACGCCCCTGCCGTCGGCGCGAACGCCATCACGACGATGCGCGCCGCCCTCCTCGTCGGCATTTTCGGCTTCGCTGGCGCCGTCACCCAGGGCGGCAACGTCTCGGAAGCCATCGGCAGCGGCCTCGTCGGGGGCATCAGCCTGCCCGTCGCCGGCGTCATCCTCGTGCTCGTGTTGGGCGCGGGGCTGATGGCGGTCGGCATCACGACCGGCTACCCGATCGCGACTGCGTTCACCGTGACCGGCGCCGTCATCGGCGTCGGCCTCGCCCTCGGCGGAACACCGGTCTGGCCGAAGTACCGGCAGATCGCCGCCGTCTGGGTACTGACGCCGTTCGTCGGCGGTGGCATCGCGTTCACCATCGCGAGCCTCCTCCCGCGTCCCGACGTCCCCGAACGGTACAGTATCTCCGTTCTCACCGGCCTCGTCGGCGCCGTCCTCGTGAACGTCCAGTTCAACTTCCTGGGTGAGGGGAACGCAGCGGGAACCGTCCGCGGTCTCGGACAGCAGACGCTGGGCGTCGACGGACTCGCGTCGGCGGTCGGGGTTACCGGCCTCGCGGCGCTGGCCGTCGCGGTCGTCGTCTGGTGGGACGTCAGACGCGACGAACGCGGCGGCTTGCGTCGGGTACTGCTGGCGCTCGGGTCGCTCGTGGCGTTCTCCGCGGGCGGGAGTCAGGTCGGGCTCGCCGTCGGGCCGCTGCTGCCGCTGCTCGACGAGGTGGGGATGGTGTCGACGTTCGCCGTGCTCGTCGGTGGTGGCCTCGGAATGCTCGTCGGCTCGTGGACGGGTGCGCCGCGGATGATCAAGTCGCTGGCGCAGGACTACTCGTCGCTCGGGCCGCGGCGCTCCATCTCGGCGCTCGTGCCGTCGTTCCTGATCGCACAGCTGGCAGTCCTGCTGGGCGTCCCGGTCTCGTTCAACGAGATCGTCGTCAGCGCCATCATCGGGAGCGGCGCCGCTGTCGGCGGCCGGGAGGCGGTGGACGCCAGAAAGATTCTCGTGACAGTGGGGGCGTGGGCGGGGTCGTTCCTCCTCTCGTTCGCCCTCGCGTACGCCGCCGGCGCTCTGCTGTTGTAGCCGCTGCCGGCAGTCGTTAGTCGGCGGCCTGTTCGGTACGCCGACCGCCCTCGACGCCCAGTGGGTCGGCCGTCGAGGTCGCGGTGACCAGCCGGAGGAACTGGCCCGCGTTCGTGAGGAGTTTGTTCTCCGCCTTCCGGAGGTGTTCTTCGTACGTCGAGCGAGCGACGGCGGTTTGTTCGGCGAGGTCGCGGAGCGACGTCTTCCGGGGTTGTTCGTAGTAGCCGCTTTCGAGGGCGAACTGGAGTGCGGCTAGCTGCCGGTCAGTGATGTCTTCGAACAGCTGGTTCGCCGGCGCCAGCATACTGTGTGGAATCTGTGTCTCCGAGATCGACGTCTTCGAGAGGAGTTCGATCTCCCTGTCGGAACGGAGCTCTTCGAGCAGTTCGCGCACGTCCTCGCCGTCGAACGCGACGACCGTGTAGTGCTCCCAGCCCTGGCGGTAGATCGTCGGCGACTGGTACAGGCAGTTGTGCTCCTCGAAGCGGTCGATGACGGACTCTTCGAGCGAACAGAGACAGGACTGGGTGACGACGTGGTACCCGCCGTCGTCCGCCGACTCGTACAGTACAGTGCCGATCTCGTCGATCTCGTCGAGTAGTTCGTCGGTCGGCGTCGTCTCCGTCGTGATCTCGAGCACCTGGCAGTCGCTCAGCGGCCACTCGCGTATCGTCAGGTCCGGGTATCGCTCCGAGAGCTTCCGGTACGGGCACTCGTGTTTGACGCGAATCGACGCCTCGTACAGTCCCATACGGGTAGTTTCGGACTCGACGCAGTTAGCAGTGCCGGTCATGTCCGGCAGTACCCATATGGAGACACCGGTGCTATTCGGGAACACCGATGCAGGAACTCTCGCCAGAGGAGCTCGGCGAACAGTTACAGGACGACGACGAGGACCCACTCGTCCTGGACATTCGCCACGAGGAAGACTTCGAGGAGTGGCACATTCCGGGCAGCCGTAGCGTCGACGTCTACGACGAATTGACCGACGACCCGGAACAGGCCATAGAACCGCTCTCCGACCTCCCCGACGGCGAACAGATCGTCACCGTCTGTGCGGCGGGCGTCGTCTCACAGACTGCGACGGAAGTACTCCGAGAACTGGACTACGACGCGGTGACGCTGACGGACGGAATGAACGGCTGGAGCCGCGTCCACCGCCACGCCGAGGTCCCCGTCGACGTCGACGGCACGCTCGTCCAGGTCGCGCGTCCGGGGAAAGGCTGTCTCTCGCACGTCCTCGTCTCGGACGGCGAGGCCGCCGTCTTCGACCCGTCACACTATCTCGACGAGTACGAGACGATTCTCGACGAGTACGACGCCGACCTCGTCGGCGTCTTCGACACGCACGCCCACGCCGACCACGTCTCGGGTGCCGCGGACCTCGCCGACCGCCACGACGTTCCCTACTACCTCCACCAGAAGGACGCGCTCGCTATCGACGCGACGCCGATCGAAGACGGACAGACCGTGACCGTCGGCAGTCTCGATATCGAGGTCGTCCACACGCCCGGCCACAGCGAGGGGAGCGTCTCCTTCGACGTCGAGGGCGCGGCGCTGCTCACCGGCGATACGCTTTTCCACGACAGCGTCGGCCGCGTCGAACTCGGCGTCGAAGCCGGCATCGAGGACTCCGACGTCGAGCAGAACGCCGCGACGCTCTACGAGAGCCTCCAGCGCCTACTTGACCGGCCGGACGACGCGTTAGTCCTCCCAGCACACGACCCCGGCTCGCCCGAACCCCCGGTGACCGCCACTCTCGCGGAGGTCAGAGAACGGAACACCGACCTCGGGCGCGACCGCGACGAGTTCGTCGAGGACCTCGCGTCCGACATCCCGGACCACCCGCCGAACTTCGAGCGCGTCAAGCAGACGAACGTCGGGCAGGAATCTGTCCCCGAGGACGAACTGGCCGAACTGGAACTGGGTCCGAACAACTGCGCGGCGGAGTGAATCGATGAGTACGACGACTGACCTCAAACAGGGCATCCGCGAACACCTCGGCCAGTTCTCGCTGCACGTCCTGCTCGTCTTCGCGACCGGCCTGACCATCGGCTCCGAGCGCACCGTCGTCCCCGTGCTAGGGGAGGACGTCCTCGGCGTCGAGTCGTTCCTCGTGATCGGCTCGTTCGTCGTCTCGTTCGGCATCGTGAAGTCGATCCTCAACCTCTACGCCGGCAAGTGGGGCGAGGAGTACGGCCGCAAGCCTGTCCTCGTCGCCGGGTGGGCGACGGCGCTCCCGCTGCCGATCATCCTGATCTTCGCTCCCAGCTGGGGCTGGATCACCGTCGGGAACGTCCTGCTGGGAATCAACCAGGCGCTGACCTGGAGTATGGCGATCAACGCGAAGATCGACCTCGCGGGCCCCGACCAGCGGGGCCTCGCGGTCGGCATCGACGAGGCGTTCGGCTACACTGGCGTCGCCGTCGGCGCCTGGATCACGGGCGTCATCGCCGGCCAGTGGAATCTGCGGCCGGAGCCGTTCTACTTCCTCGCCGTGGTCGTCGTGCTGGCGTTCCTCATCTCGATCTTCCTGATCAAGGAGACCGTCCAGTACGCGCAGGCCGAAGGTGACGACGACCACCACGACGCGAATCTGCCGTTCGAGGCGGTGCTGAAGCGCGCGACGTACGGCGACCGGACGCTGTTCGCGGCGGCGCAGGCCGGCCACATCGAGAACTTCGTCGACACGCTGTTCTGGATCGCCGTCCCGCTGTACCTGACGAGTCAGGGCCTCGGCATCGCGGCGGTCGGGGTCGTCGTCGGCGTCCACAGCGCGATGTACTTCCTCCAGATCGCGACCGGCGGGCTCGCGGACCGCATCGGTCGCCGTCCGCCCGTCATCGCCGGGATGTTCCTCGCCGGCGCGGGCGTCCTCGGGATGGTGCTCGTCGATAGCTACCTCCCGTGGGCCGTCTTGGCTGGCACCTCCGGGCTCGGCATGGCGCTGCTGTACCCGAACCTGATGACGGTTCCGAGCGACGCCGCCCACCCGACGTGGCGGTCGGCTGGGATGGGCGTCTACCGGATGTGGCGTGACTCCGGCTACGCCGTCGGCGCGATCCTGATCGGACTCTCGATGGAGTTCGTGAACGCGGCAGCCGCGTTCTACGTGACCGCCGGCCTGATGTTCGTCTCCGGCGCTGTGGTGTATCTCTGGATGGAGGAAACCCACCCCGACTTCGGCACTCACGAGCCGCCCGCGCCTGCGGCCTCCGATTGAACTGAACTGTCGAAGGCCCCCGCTTTCGACGGTATCTACGATTTCCTCCGCCCCCTCACTTCGCTGTTTACTTACTCGTGTTTCATCGATAAGTTATGGAACACTGTCGGAAATAGTATTGTGTAGTCGTCCCAAAAGCGTTAATACACGCTGTCGGCTACGAGTGCACGTGCAGAAAAGTATGATTCGCACAAACCCGTATCGAGTAGGTGGAGCGCGGAGATGATCGACACGCTGTCGCTCCCGCCGACCGTACAAGCAGCCGGACTGATCGGCGCCGTGTTGCTCGAAGCGATGGTCCTCCACGTCGGCTACGGCGTCGTCACGAAGGCGCTCGGTCCGAACGTGAAGCGAGCGCTCGGAGGTGAGTAAGCTGTGGAACTGCTCGGGATGAGTCTGCTGCTCGTCGGTTTCTTCGTCGGATTCGGGCTGCTCATCGGTATCCTGTTCGGCTTCTTCGGGATGGGCGGGTCGTTCCTCGTCACGCCCGCCCTTCTCGTGATGGGCTACCCGTCGCGGGTCGCCGTCGGTAGCGGGCTCGCGTTCGTGTTCGGGACGAGCGTCATCGGCGCGCTCCGCCACCGCGACCACGGCCACGTCGACTACAAACTCGCAGTCATCATGACCGTCGCGATGACGCTCGGCATCGAAGCCGGCAAGCGCGCCGTCGACGCCCTCCACGCGGCAGGGAACGCCGATCTCGTCATCAGCGTCGCGTACGTCGGCCTGCTGGCAACGGTCGGGTTGTTCACGCTACGCGACGCCCGCAGTACTGACACCACAACGAGTGTCGACCTCTCCGAGCGCGTACAAGCACTGGAAATCCCACCGATGGTGACGCTCCGCGGTGACGTCCGAGTGTCCGCGAGTATCATCTTCGGCATCGGTCTGGTCGTCGGCGTCCTCTCCGGCCTCCTCGGCGTCGGCGGCGGCTTCCTGCTGATGCCCGCAATGATGTACGGTCTGGGCGTGCCGGCCGCCATCGCCGTCGGGACGGACATCCTCCAAATCACGATTTCGGGTGCTTTCGGCGCCTTCGTCTACGCCCGCGACGGGTTCGTCGCGATTCCGGTGGTGGCGACGTTGCTCGCCGGGAGTGCCCTCGGCGCGCGCATCGGCGCGGGCGTCTCGAACATCGTCGACGAGGACGACATCAAGGGGTACTTCGCGACGATGCTACTCGCCGGTAGCGTCGCCGTCGCCGCCAAACGCGTCGGCACCGCCTACGACATCGGCGTACTCAACACCGTGAGTATCGCGCTCATCTTCGGCGCGACCGTCGTCGTGAGTGGTGCGATCCTGTTGGCCGCGGTGTGCCAGCTTCGCGACGACAACACTGGCTTCTGGTGCCGCCTGTCGGCGACGTAACTCTCTGCCGCGGGGAGATCACGTCATCGGCTCTCAGCCCGCCATAGCACGAAATTGTGCAATCCATACAAAAATCTTATAACCGCACAGCCCCTACGATCCAGTGATACTAATGCCAGATTCGATGTCTGAACAACTCCGCCGGGACATGGAGTGCGAGGGGCTGCTGGAGTGCTTCCACGGCCTCAAAGAGCTCGACAAGGAGTGCTTCCAGGCGCTCGTCGAGGCCGAAGAACCGCTGACTGTCGACGAAATCGCCGACGCAGTAGACCGCGAACGCTCGACCGCCTACCGCGCCGTCCAGCGGCTGCTGCAGACCGGTTTCATCGAGAAGGACCAGATCAACTACGACCAGGGCGGCTACTACCACGTCTACTCGCCGACGGATCCCTCGAAGATCGCCGACGACATGCAGCGCCTGCTCAACGACTGGTACGCGAAGATGGGCCAGCTCATTCAGGAGTTCGAGACCAAGTACGAACAGTCCGAGACTGCGCCCTCGGCCGCCGAAAGCTAACGTTTCTCTCTTCTCTCTCTCGGGTTCTGACACTCCTCGGGAAGCAGATTCTCGCGTGCTACAGCGCTGGGACCACTCTTTCCCGCCGGCACCCTGTATTGGGTAGTATTGTACATATTCTCCAAAACCCTTAATTAGCGCTGGCGCATACGTACTGGTGATGGCAACTGATACTGCATCCGACGCTGGCACCGCGTCCACGAACGAACCGCTCCACGTCGACGGGCAGTCCCAGCTCGACGACGTCGTCGCAGAACACGACGTCGTCCTCACGGACTTCTACGCCGACTGGTGTGGCCCCTGCCAGATGCTCGAACCCACCGTCGAGACGCTGGCTGCCGAGACCGACGCGACCGTGGCCAAAGTCGACGTCGACGCCAACCAGCAGCTCGCCGCTGCCTACGGCGTCCAGGGCGTCCCCACGCTGATCCTGTTCGCCGACGGTGAACAGGTCGAGGAAGTCGTCGGTCTCAAGGGAGAAGACGGACTCCGAACGCTCATCGAGACCTACACCGAATAGATGACCGAGGACATCCACGACCTCGTCGTCGCTGGTTCGGGCGTCGCCGGCCTCTCGGCGGCGGTCTACGCCGCGCGTGCCGACCTCGACCCCCTCGTGCTCGAGGGCGACGAGCCGGGCGGCCAGCTCACGCTGACGACCGACGTCGAGAACTACCTCGGCTTCCCCGACGGCGTCGGCGGCATGGACCTCGTCCAGCGCGGGAAGGAGCAGGCCGAACAGTTCGGCGCGGAGTTCCAACACGGTCGTATCGAGGACGCGGTTGTGGATGGACAGCCCATGGAGCTGTCGCTATCGTCCGGCGATACGATCTACACGCGGTCGCTTATCGTCGCGACCGGCGCCAGCGCACGCTGGGTCGGCGCCGAGAACGAAGACGAACTGATGGGTCACGGGCTGTCGACGTGTGCGACCTGTGACGGCGCGTTCCACCGCGGCGACGACGTCCTCGTCGTCGGCGGCGGCGACAGCGCGATGGAGGAAGCGTTGTTCCTCGCGAAGTTCGCCGACTCCGTGACGGTCGTCCACCGCCGCGAGGAGCTGCGTGCGTCCGAGATCATGGCCGACCGCGCCCGCGAACACGACGACGTCCAGTTCCGCTGGAACACGGAACTCGAAGCCATCCACGGCTCGCAAGCGGAGGGCGTTACCGGTGCCACGCTCGTCGCTCATCCCGAGGGGTATCCCCGGGAGAAGGCCGAGGCCGGGATCGACGTCGAACGGGAGACCGTCGACGTCGGCGGCGTGTTCTACGCCGTGGGCCACACGCCGAACACGCGGTTCCTCAACGGCACTGGCGTCGAACGGGACGAGAGCGGCTACATCTTCACGCAGACCGACGACGCTGGTCGGCCCACGGCCCGGACGGCAGTCGACGGGGTGTTCGCTGCTGGCGACGTCGCTGACCCCCGCTACCGGCAGGCCGTCACGTCCGCCGGCACCGGCAGCATGGCCGCGCTCGACGCCGAGGAGTTCCTCGAAACGCTCCAGGAGTCGGGCGAATCGGCCGCTCCAGCGACGGGTACACAGGAACAATCTGCCCCGTGAACCTCCGAGTTCACGACCACCGTCGTTCGTAGTACCGCGGACTCCGTCCTGTCGACCGCATTTTCCGGGGTCGGTTCCGCGCAGTACGGCGGCGGTCACTCCCGTGGAATGGACGGCGGGATGGATGGGGCTGGTGGCCCCTCGTCCTACTAAGCATCTTCTCGTCGTCGGCTACGCACGCGGGCTGCACCGGCTACTAGCGAACGCACACGGACACCGCACTGTCGACGCTACGCTCCCGGTACGCTCGCGGAGGGCTCATCCGGACGGTCCGCGTTCTGGCGCTCGTCGCGACGAGAGAGCGCTCCCGTTCCAGCGTTTGCGGTCGATTGCCCGTCCCAGCGCACCCGTGTCCCCGACGGAAGAGAGTCAATGTCGGCCCGCACTCGGCCACACAGCTACGGGACCTCGCCGGCGCTACCGTGGGTGATTCCGAGCGCTAACCGTCGAGGGCGAGAGCCACCGTTCACGACAAGCGCAGTCCTTACCCCTCGTGGACGCCTTCCGTTCGTGTGACCGGCCGTTCTTCCGACTTCGCCGCGGTCTACGAGGGCGACGACACGCTCCGTAAACTCGAAGCCGCGCTCAGCGAGGCGACCGGCCAGACGAAACAGTGCATCCGGTACGCGATCGACGACCGGAAGCGAGAGCTGCGGGAACAGCACCGGCAGCGCCGCGAATAGCGAAACCCCTCCAGAAGGGGACGGCCAGTGGGAGGGAGTGGCAGACGCTGGTAGGTTCGACCGAAGGGAGGATCGGTGTGGGTGTCTCTGTACGAGGGGGTGTCCCGAGCGCTCGCAGCGTGCGAGAGTTCGCGGGCTGCGTACTTCCCCGGTGGAAGTGCTCTGTCCAGGCTCTCGCGCGAATCGGGTTCTTCCAGCGCACGCTCTCACCCGGCCGAACCGGACGGCTTTTCACAGAGAGCGGACACTCTGCGGGTAGTAGATGTCTCGGAATCCACGGGGCGACCAGTCGGGCGACCGCCCCGAACTCCCCATCGAGAACGGATTCCCGATCGAGCACGTGAACGATATCGCGGAAAAGGAGAGCCGGGCCAAGCAGCACTACCGCCCCGTCTACACGATGCACAAGTGGTGGGCGCGGCGGCCGGGGTGTCTGTTCCGCGCGATCTCGCTGTACTCGCTGCTCGACGAGGACACCGACGCGTCGGACGTCTCTGTGTACGAACCCGGGCAGAACCAGCCCCCCGGTGCGAACGGCGTCGACGAAGCGGACCGCCTGAAGGCGGTCTCCGAAGTGGACTCAGGTGATCCCGAGTCGCTCTGGGAGTTCTACCCGAAGGACGTCCGCATCGACGACAAGAAAGTTCTGGACCCGTTCATGGGCGGCGGCACCTCCCTCGTCGAGGCCTCCCGCTTCGGCGCGGAGACGGTGGGGATGGACCTCAATCCGGTGGCGTGGTTCGTCACGAAGAAGGAACTCGACGCCGGCCGGACCGACGCCGAGGACGTAGCGACGGCCTTCGAACAGGTGCGGGAAGCCGTCGCCGAGGAGATCCAGGAGTACTACCGGACGCCCTGTCCCCACGGGGACCACGAGGCGGACGTGATGTACACCTTCTGGGTGAAGGAACTCGACTGCGTCTCCTGCGGGCACACCGTCTCGCTGTTCAAGGACTACCGCGTCGCGAAGGGCCGGTACGGGAACAGCGACAAGTACAACGTCTGCTGTCCGGACTGCGGCACCGTCTCGCTGACCGAGGACTGGCACACCGAGACCGAGTGTGCGGACTGCGGCCACGAGTACGTGCCCGAGAACGGGAACGTCTCGCGGGGCAAGTACACCTGCCCGGACTGCGGGCAGAAGTACGGCGTCGCCGACGCCATCGAGGAGCGGTCTGACTTCGACCTCCGGCCGTACGCCATCGAGTACTACTGCCACCACTGCGACGACGAGGGCCGCGACAGGAACGTGTACAAGGGGTACAAGTCGATCAGCCCGGCCGACCGCGAGCGGATCGACGCCGCCGAGCGGGCGTGGGAGGCGTCCGAGGACCTCCGGGAGTACGTGCCCGACAGGGAGATTCCCGCCGGGTGGTACACGGCCTCGACCCAGTTCAGCGGCTCGGCGCCGGGCGCACACGACATCTTCGAGCACGGCTACGAGCGCTGGACCGACCTCTACAACCCCCGTCAGTTGCGGTGCCTGAGCGCGCTCCTGCGGGCCATCGACGACGTGGACGACGAGGACGCCCGGGAGTACCTGCTGCTCGCGTTCTCGGACGCGCTGATGTTCCAGAACACGTTCTCGATCTACAACATGCCGGCGAACAAGATCGAGGGCATCTTCCGGCTGAACGCGTTCGTCCCCCAGACCGAGATCGTCGAGAACAACGTCTGGGGGACGCGAGCGGGACGCGGCACGTTCGAGAACAGCGTCGACATGGTCTTGTCCGGAGTCGAGTACGCCAACAGCCCGACCGAGCGCTACGTGGACGAGGACGGCCACTCCCGGGAGTCGGCGCCGTTCGCCCAACCCATCGGGGAGAACGCGTCGATCAGCCGGGGCGACATGCGGTCGATCACCGACGAGGACGAGTACGACGCGGTGATCACCGACCCGCCGTACTACAACAACGTGATGTACTCGGAGCTGGCGGACTACTTCTACGTCTGGCTCCGGCTCCTGCTGTCGGACACCTACGATGCGTTCGACGACGACGCGACGCCCCGCGACGGGAGCATCGTCACTAACCCCGCCCAGAACAAGACGGTCGAGGACTTCGAGCGCGAGATCGGCGAGGCGTTCGACACGATCCACACGGCGCTCGTCGACGACGGCGTGCTGGCGTTCACGTACCACCACAGCGACGAGGAGTCGTGGGGCGAGCTACTGGAGTCGCTCTGCGAGACCGGGTTCGAGGTCACCGCCACGTACCCGATAAACTCCGACCTGAACAAGTTCCAAGAGGCACGGGAAGCCGTCTCCTTCGACACCGTCATCGTCGCCAGACCCACCGACGACCGGCAGCCGATCTCCTGGAACGCCCTGCGGCGCCGCATCGTCCGCACCGCCGAGGAGACCCGGGAAGTCCTCGAGGAGAACCGCGAACTGAAAGACGGCGACATCGGCGTCATCGAGATGGGGGAGTGCTTCCAGGAGTACTCCAAACACCACGGCGAGGTCCGCCGCGGCGAGGAGCCGATGACCGCGAAGGAGGTCGTCCAGGAGATCTACGGCATCATTCAGGACAACACCCGCGGCGAATAGGCGATCTACCTCGACCTCCTCGAGGAGTACGACCCCGTCGAATCACTGGCCTGTGAGCGCTGCGGGTCGAGGCTGTCGGGGGAGAACCCGCTCCGGCTCGACGACGAGACGGTCTGTTGTGCGTCCTGTCGAAGCTGAGGCTGCACCGAGTCCGAGAAACGATTCCCGGAGCCACTACGACTCGTCCCCGTCAGAACCGCTACAAATATTCGCCGGCCGCGAGTTGGTAGGCGCAAATGTCGACAAATCGAGTTCACTTCGTGGACGTGTTCGCGCAGGGGAAGTACACGGGAAACCAGCTGGCAGTCGTCCGTGACGCGTCGAACCTCGCTACCGACGAGATGCTCGCGTTCACCCGCGAGACGAACTTCTCCGAAGCGACGTTCGTCGAATCAGCCGACGCGACAGTCGGGGGCTACGACGTCCGGATCTTCGACCCCGCCGAGGAGATTCCGTTCGCCGGCCATCCGACACTCGGGACGGCGTTCGTCATTCGAGAGTACCTCCGAGACGACCGCCCGGAGGAAGTGGTGCTCGACCTCGGCGTCGGCCAGATTCCCGTCTGGGTCGAAGACCACGACGGCGAGGAGACCTACTGGATGCGCCAGATTCAGCCGACCTTCGACGACGAGTTCTCCCCGGAGCTGTTCGCGGACATCCTCGGCCTCGACACGGCGGATATCGACGACTCCCACCCGATCAGGCTCGTCTCGACGGGTCTCCCCACGGTCGTCGTCCCCTTGACCTCCCTTGACGCCGTCCAGCGAGCCGAGACGCAACCGGAGCCGTACTACGACCGACTCATCGACGACTACGGCAACCTCAACGTGCTCGTGTTCGCTCCCGAGACGGTCGAGGACAACGACCTGCACGTCCGTGTGTTCGCCGACTGTTCCGGGGTCCCAGAAGACCCCGCGACGGGCTCCTCGAACGGTTGTCTCGCCGCCTACCTCGTCGAGCACGACTACCTCGACACGGACGAGATCGCGGTCACTGTCGAACAGGGCTACGAGATGGACCGTCCTTCGCTCCTCCACCTTCGAGCGGCAAGCTCGCCAGACGGAATCGACGTCGAAGTCGGCGGACGCGTGAGTCCGGTCTTAGACGGCCGGCTCGAGTGAACACGTAGCGGCGCTCCGATAGCGCCTCACGCAAGAGATTTGCCGACGTAGTGAGACGCTGTAGTATGAACGGCGCGGGAACTGTCGAGCGTATCTTCACTGCTCCGGCGGCCGAAGCCGAGATGGTCGAACGGAGCGACGTCGAGGCCGTCCCTGGCGGCCTCCGTGGGGACCGGTACTTCCACGAGATCGAGACCGGAACGTTCGTCGAGTGGGGGCCGGACGAGCAGCGCCCCGGTGGCTACGATCTGACGCTCATCGAGCGGGAAGCCATCGAGGGGATCGAGCGCGAGGCGGGTATCGAACTCGCGCCCGGGGAGCACCGCCGGAACATCGTCACCCGGGACGCCGCGCTGAACCACCTCGTCGGCGAGCGCTTCCGCGTCGGCGAGGTCGTCTGTCGCGGCGACCGGCTGTGTGAGCCCTGCGGGTACCTGCAGCGCGTCACCGAGAAGGACGTCTTGGAGCCACTGGCTCACCGCGGCGGGCTTCGCGCGGACATCCTCGAAGGCGGAGTTATCCGGCCGTCCGACAAGATAGAACCGCTCGAGTAGGAGTCTCGACGTCGTACGAACGAGCGTCCGCGAACGGTTGCTCAAACGGCGACTTGAGTCTGGAGAACTACTTTGCGTGACTGTGCCGAGGACACGATATGCGCGACTTCTCGCTCTCTCGCCGGGCCCTCCTCGCGAGCGGACTGGCCGCCGGAATCACGGCGTCCGCGGGCTGTCTCGGATTCAGCGACGACACCGCGAGTGAGGACACTGGGATAGAGCTCACACTGTCGCTCGCGCGAATCGACGGCCCGCTCCGGAACAGGTACGTCCACGAGCGCGACGACCCCGACGACACCTGGGACGACCAGGCGCTCGACGCCGCGCTGAACGACGAGCGGTACACGACCCAGCACCGCAGACCCTTCTTCGCGAGTCCCGACGACCCCGCCTACGTCCTCCACGAGGAGACCTACTACCAACTGGGCTCGGTCGTCGTCGACGAGGTCACCGAAACCCATCCGGTGCTCCGACTGTTCGAGGCCGAAGGTTCGACCGCGACACCCGTCGACGGGAGCGAAGACGGAGCCCTGCCCGACGGCGACCAGCGAGCGGTCCGTGTCGCCCACTTCGCTGCGCGGGCCCGGGGCAACGAGGGCGGCTACCCGGTGGGGCTGGTCCAGCGCGGCGGGTACGTCTATCGAAGCGATGCGGCCCGCGAGGAGAGCGAACTGCTCGCCGAAGACGGCCCCGACTACGTCACCTACCGGGACACCACCTACGAGGTCGAACTCACTCACGAGCAGTTCCACGAGGCCGTCTACCGCCCGACGGCCGAACCAGTCGCCGGAGACCCCGGCCGAATGGAGGCGATTCTCAGAGCCACGTTCGTCGGCGCGCGAGTCTCACAGGCGGACCTCTCGACCGACGCCCGGCGGATACTCACCGAAGCCAGAGCCGACGGCTACAGTGAAACCCACCCGTTCTCGGACGCCTACGAGGAACTGCTTCGCGCGCTCGACAGGCGCCCCTTCATCGACGGGAACGTCCGGAAAGACGCCGGCGTCCAGGCGAACGAGCCGGAGATGATACAGTACGAAGACACCTACTACGAGCGCTCGCTCCGGGTCACCGACGACCCGAGCGAGTGACCGAGTAGCGACGAAGATCGTCGACTGACGTGCTGAAATCCAGATTCTGGAATCGTGTTCTCGAGCGGTACACGTAGAACGCGACGAGGACCACCGTTCGTCCGGAGGTCGAAACGCGATGGACGCAGTCTATATCCTAGAATAGAGTTTACAAATTTCGCACCGAGCAGTATCGAATCACTCGGACAACCGGAAGGAGTGTTCGAGGTACGGCTCTCGAACCAGCTCTTCCCAGTTGTGCGTGTACCGGTCCATCACGTCACCGACGTCCCCGCGGAGGTACTTCACGAGGTACCCCTCGCCAGTGCGACGCCGCATCTGCGTCGTGAAGAAGTGCCGGAAGTAGTGGGGGGTGACGTTCTCCTCGACGCCCGCGCCGGTCGTGTACCAGCCGCGTTCTCTCGCCAACGCGGTGACGTACGACCGCACCATGCCACTCGTCAGTCGCTCCCCGTACGCGGTGGAGATGTTCACGAACAGCGGCTCGCCGTCCCCGGGAACGTCCGGACGGACGGCCAACCACTCCACGAGTGCTCGCTGTAACTCCTCGTCGACGGGAATCCGCGTGTCCCGGTGGCGTTTGTTCCCTTCCGTTCGCTCCCCGCCGTTCACCACGTCGCCGACGTCGATGTCGCTAGCGACGAACAGCGTATTGGAACGGTCCCGCACCGCGGCCCGCGGCTGGACGCCGTAGTACTCGGTGCTCGCGGGATGGTCGAGGTGGACGTCTCGCAGGTCGAGGTTGCAGAGCTCGCCGACGCGAATCCCCGTTTTCGCCAGCGTCAACACGATCGCCCGGTGGAGGGGGTTGCGGATGTCGTCGATGAACGCCTGCATCTCGGGAACGCTGACTCGCCGGCGCGTCGGTGCCGAGTCGCCGCGTTCGCTCATCTCCTCCATCACGACCATCATCGGGTTCTCGTCGAACGCGCCGGCCTGGACCATGTACCCGTAGAACCGGTTCACGTGGACGGCTTTCGTGCGAATCGACCCGTCCGCGTATCCGGAATCGCGCAGGGACTGGATCCACCGCAGGCAGTCCTGTCTGGTGGCCTCCGCGACGGTGACGCCCCGGTCTTCGAGGTGTCGGCGGAACTGTCCGAGGGTCGTCTCGTAGTCACTGATGGTGGTCGCCGACCGGCCGTACAGCTCGATTTCGTCGATGAACGTCGCGATCGGATCGTCGCTGGCGGCGGTGGTGGACTGCCCCACAGTCAGTCACCGTCTTCGCGGACGACGAGACCGTCGCGCTTGATGTCGTAGTCGATCCGTCCGGTCTCGTCGAGCCGGCCGAGGCAGTCAGTGACGGTGGCTTCGACGTCGCCAGCGACTTCGTCGACGACCTCGTCACGGCCGACGCCGTCCTCGTTCTCGATGGTGGTGACGATGCGGTCTTCGATGAAATCGGCTAGAGTGGTGTTTTCGCCGTCCGACCCCTGGGGGTTGAGGCCGAAATCCCGGCGTCCAGCGTTGACCATCGCGCGGACGTACGCGGAGCGACTACTGAACCCCATTTCGCGGGCTTCGTCGTCGTAGACGTCGCGTTGGTGTTCGGGAACGGTGACGTTGAGTTTCACGTCGTCGCTCATGGTACTACGAGCGTCTCCCACTGGGGGGTTAACAGTTGGGGTACTGTAGCTGGGTTAGTAGACTAATCCGATTAGAAGCACCAAACAGCGGTGTTTAGAGGCCGAGTATTTGCATAGTGTAGTCAGATTACCTTCCTAATCCAGCTACAGTATACAGCACCTCCGGCAGCGGGTCGAGTCACGAAACGAAGACGGTGCCCTGCTGTCATCCCCCGGGTTCAGCTCCGCCCAGTCGCTCACCGTACTCTTCGGTCTCTCGAACGTGTGGACTACGTTCGAGGAACTCGTTCGCCCCCGGGAGAACGGTAGTCCCCTTGAACGGCCGACGGCTTCAGCAAGTCAATCCCGATAGGCGAACTTCCCCGCTACCCGTTCGACAGACTCTCCACCTCATCGAAGCTCAGTTGGTAGACGACGTCTGCTCCTTCAACCCACGGGGGCGGTACTCGATCGTCGCTCGACGAGGTTCCGCATTCCGGGGGAATCTAACTCTGCAACGGCAGGACACTGCTGTCGAGAGGAGACCTGCGAACTCGGCCCGAGACGCCCCGTCTGGCGACCTGGACACGGTGCAGCAGCGAAGACACGGACTGCCGGCTACAACTGCTTCGACGGAGAGACCGCAGTAGTCTCGTTTCTCGAACGGCCGGGTCAGATTGCCCGACGGCGACGACGAGGCGATGTTCTGCCTGCCGCCTGTGCGGGATGCTGTCGATAAGGTCACGGAACCTCTGAAAGAGAACTTGTAAATCACATTCCACTATACAAAAATTCCTGACGGCGCCACCACGAACTCCTCGCGTATCCGGAACGAATTCTCGCGAACCGTCGGCGATACGGTGTATGCATCAGTTTGGTGCGGGGAAAGCCGTTCTACGTGTCGAGGAACGTCTTCGAACCGATTTCGGAAAGCACGCGCTGGGCCGTTTTAATATCTGAATACACCTCCCGAGCCGCGTAGTTCGAACTACGTTCACGTTATTATAGATAGACCGAATTTAGTCTGAGAAAGTGTTAAGGCATAGGATTTAATCCATCGATGTAGAGGCGCCTATGACCCAAGAGCAATCTTCGCCGGTGGGCAACGCGGCGATCGAGAACCAGTACGAACAGTACCTCATGCCGATCTGGAAGAGCCTCAACGTCCCCATCAAGCGGGCCGAAGGCTGTACCGTCGAGGACTTCGACGGCAACGAATACCTCGACGTCTTCTCGGGCATCTCGGTGACTAACGCTGGACACCGGGAGGAAGCCGTCGTCGAAGCTGCCAAAGACCAACTCGACGAGTTCGTCCACGGCTGTACGTACCTGCACCCGCACCAGCCGGCTGCGGACCTCGCCGAGAAACTAGCCGAAGTAACGCCCGGCGACCTGCAGAAAACGTTCTTCGCGAATTCGGGGACAGAAGCCGTCGAAGGCGCCGTGAAACTCGCTCGGAAGTACACCGGCTCGAAGGAAGTGATCGCCTTAGAGATGTCCTTCCACGGCCGAACCCTCGGCTCCCTCTCGCTCACCGGAAACAAGGCCTACAAGGACGAGATGGCGCCGACGCTGAACGACGTCGCACACGTCGCCCCGCCGTACAGCTACCGGTGTCCACGCTGTGATGGTGAGTCCTGTACGGCCGACTGCGCGAACCAGCTCGAACACATCATCGATACGCACACGTCCGGCGACCTCGCCGGCGTCATCGTCGAGCCCGTGATGGGCGAGGGCGGGATTATCGTGCCGCCGGAGGGCTGGCTCGAACGAATCCAGGAGATCACCCACGAGCACGGTGGCTTGCTGATCGTCGACGAGGTACAGACGGGCTACGGGCGGACCGGCGAGATGTGGGCGAGCGACCACTTCGACGTCGTCCCGGACATCATGCCGCAGGCGAAAGGCATCGCGAACGGCCTCCCGCTCGGCGCGTTTACCGCCCGCGAGGAGATCGCCGACGCCTTCGAGTCCGGCGACCACCTCTCGACGTTCGGCGGGAACCCGGTCTCCTGCGCAGCAGCCCAGGCGACCATCGGCGAGCTCCAGGACGGTCTCGTCGCGAACGCGCGCGACCAGGGCGCCTGGCTCGACGACCGGCTAGCCGAGCTCGAAGCCGCCTACGACGTCGTCGGCGACACCCGGGGGCTCGGGCTGATGCAGGGCGTCGAATTGGTCGACCCGTCGGGGGACGGTCCGATGAACGTCGCGCCGGCACCGGACGCCAAACTCGCAAAACGCGTCGGCGAGCAGCTCCGGGAGGACGGGATTGTGATGGGCGTCGGCGGGTTCTACTCGAACGTCCTCCGCTTCCAGCCCCCGCTCTCGATTTCCCGAGACCAACTCGAACGCACCGTCACCGCGATCGAGGACGCGCTCGACGAGGAGACTCGCTGACCGCGGCTTCTTTTTACGTCGGCTGCAACGTCCTCTCCACAACAGACAGAGGTCCGCATAGTGGACTGCTCCATCCCACGAGCGGGTGGTTTTCGCAGGGGAGTCGTCGCCCTCTCAGTCGGGCCCGCGCCGGTCGTGTTTGACTACCCTCCCATATTCGGATGTTTTTCTGAACGTAGTTCGAAAATAGTAAAGATATATCTGTGATTGGTTGGTAGTTTCTCACACTCGATACAGTTCGAAACACGAGGGAATCCATGGACGAAAAAGACATCCAGATTCTGACGACGGTTGCAGAGGAAGGCACCAACAGTCCGGAGAAGATAGAGCAACACACGGACATCCCGAAGTCCACCGTCCACTATCGGTTGAACCAGCTCCGAGAGGACGGCGTTCTGAAAAACGACCTGTCGGACATGGATCTCGCCGAGCTGGGACTGTCGATCACGCTCATCACGGAGGTGTACGCGGAGTTCGGCGAAGACTACCACGAGACGGTCGGCGAGAAGATCGCCGACATCGAGGGCGTCAATCAGGTGTACTTCACGATCGGCGATACAGACTTCATCGTCATCACCCACGTCGTCGATCGGGAGATGGCCGAATCGCTCATCGGGGACTACGAGGCGATCGACGAGATCACGCGGACGAGTTCCCGATTCGCCATCACCCGAGTGAAAGACGAATCCCACCCCATCAACGACTTCGAGTACGACACGCTCGTCGACGCGCTCGTCGACGAGTAGCCTCTGATCGAGCGCTTCGTGACCTCGCTCTGCCCCGAGAGGCGTGTTTCAATCGGACAACTTCCACGTTCCTGAGGACACTCCCGCTGTTTCTCGGCGGTCTCGGTGGCGTCGAACTCGCCATCATCGCCGGGGTCATCATCCTCCTGTTCGGCGCTCAGAAACTGCCAGAGCTCGCACGTTCATCGGGGAAAGCAACTGGCGAATTCCAGAAAGGTCGCTCTGAAGTCGAGAACGAACTGAAGGAGATGACGTCACCAGGTGAGTCAGCAGATACCGAATCAGAGTCTGACTCCGCGGCCGGCCCGCAAAACGCAGAGTAACTACCCTCGAAGTAACTCGCATAGACCTGGCGTTTTGTCGAGATGTGGTAACGAGCCAGAGAGGACACCTTCGGCGCCAATCCGCAGTTTCACGCGGATACGAGGCAGCAAACAGGCCGAGACGCTCGGGAAATACACCCTCGGCTACGGGAGAGAACTACCGGACGGCAGGAAGTTGGAATGCTCCGTCAGGGATTTGAACCCTAGTCCTTGCCGTGAGAGGGCAAGATGATTGGCCGGACTACACCAACGGAGCGCGTCCACTCTTTCGTAGCCGAGGGGTACAAATAACGGTTTCGTCTCGGGAGCGGTGTGCCACGTCGTAGCGGAGGCCGCGTTCCACCAGCGGGCGTCAGGGCGCGAGGCGGTTCTTCCGGTGTTTCATCTCGGCCTCGTAGTAGTCGAAGGTGTGCGGGCACCACTCGGCTGCGAGGTCGAGCAGCTGCTCGGTGAGGTCACGGATCTCCCACTGGGCGTCGGCGGCGGCGCGCATGTCCGCGATGTGCATCAGCGAGCGCGGGTTCAGGGTGACGACGACGTTCACTTCGGTGCCGATGGGGAGGACGAAGCGCGCGTCCTCGGGCGGCATGCCGAGGTCGAGGAGTTCCTGGTAGTCCTCGACGGACTGGCGGACCGACTTCCGGAAGACTTCCTCGCGTTTCTCGACCGTCTCGTCGTCGACGTCGGCGTTCTTCTGGTTGCGGCCGATCCAGTCCGGGTCGGTCGCCGACGGCGGCGTGACGACCATCTCTCCGTCCTCGACGTCCGCGGGGTCGACGTCGTCGAAGGCGACGTAGCGCATCGACTGCACGTCGAAGCTCGCGTGGCGGTGGCGGGTGAGCTGGGCCATACAGGAGCGGCTCATCCCCTCGATGGCGAACGTCGCGCTCGGGTGCTCGAAGGGCCCGTAGTGGCCGCGTTTGAGGAGCTTCGCGAGGAAGTTCGCTTTCTGGGCTTCTACGTCGTCGCCCTCGACGCCGTCCATCACTTCCCGGAAGTCCTGTTCGGCGACCCAGCCGCTCATGTAGTCGTTGCGCGCGCCCCGGCAGATGAGCTCTTCGGGGTCGTCGGTCGCGTCGAGGAGACGTACTCGCATGTTGGCCGTGGATGCTCGCGCCGCGGACAAAAGCGCTCCGAACGAACGGCCAGTAATCAGAAGGGCGAGTCCGCCGAACCGTCTCGTATGCCCTACCAGAAGGGGACGATCGCCGACGCGGAATCGCCGCTCCCAGACGACGCTCGCGCCGAGATGTTCCGCATGAAGGACGCTCTCGACACGGACGAGGTGGCGTTCACGGTGTTCACGATGGAGCCGAACGCCGAGGGGATGGAACACGACCACGGCGGCGACGGCCAGGAGGAGGTGTACTACGTCGCGGAGGGCGGCGTGGACGTGGCGTTCGACGGGGAGACGGTCTCCCTGGGCGAACGCGAGGCGATTCGAATCGACTCCCAGGAGAGCCGCCAGATTCTGAACCGCGACCACTACTCCGAGCTCGTGCTCGTCGGCGCGCCGCGGGACGCGTAGGCTCGCATCGTCCCGCCAACGCCTAAGTGCGGGCTGCCGTAGGCGACGCATGGTCACGAACATCGCCGCTGGCGTGCAGGCGTTCACGAGCAACGCGTTCCTCGTGGGCGGCGAGCGCACCGTGCTCGTCGACCCGGGCGCGAACTTCGACGCCGTCGGCGCGCTCAGGGAGCACGTCGACAGTCTGGACGCGGTGCTGGTGACGCACCCGCACCCGGACCACGTCGGGAACCTCGACGACATCAAAGATGCGTTCGGCGTGGACGCGTGGGGGTTCGACGCGAGCCACGACGGCATCGACCACGAACTCGCGGACGGCGACACCGTCACTATCGGCGACGACGAGTACGAGGCACTGCACACGCCCGGCCACGAGCCACACCACCTGTGTTTCTACTCGCGGGACGCGGGCGTGCTGTTCGCCGCGGACCTCGTGTTCGCGAACGGGAGCTTCGGCCGCACGGACCTCGAAGGCGGCGACCGCGGGACGCTCGTCGAGAGCATCGAGCGCGTGCTCGACGTCGTGGACGGCGACCTCGACGTGATGCACACGGGCCACGGCCCGAGCGTCACGAGCAACGCGGTGGAGAACATCGAGTTCGCGGCGCAGGCCGCCCGGCAGCGGTAGTTACGCTTCGGCGACGCCGTAGTAGCCGGGCTCCTCCTCGTCCCGGGGTTCGGCGACGACGAGGTCCTCGCTGTGGAACATGATCCACGGGATCGCCCAGTCGAGGAGGACGTTCTCCGTCTCCGGGTCGAGTTCCTCGTCGGCGTCGAGGTCCTGGAGGAGCCGGGCGATCTCGTAGACGGTGTACATCCGGTCGTCGTCGAGCAGCTCCGCGGGCGTGTAGAAGTCGCACGGGTGGAGCGCGTCGAAGTCGTCCTTCGGAACGGGCATACCTGACGTGCGCGCGTGGCGCCGAAAAAACCCCCGGTGGCCGGTCGCCGATTGGGGAACGCTTATCCGAGCGACTCGCACATCCCACGGTACGCGGTCGCATGACAACGTACGACACGCAGCCGCAGTCGGGTATCGACGACGGGAAGGCGGCGCTGGTGGCGGCGCTCCGGGACGCCCTCGGGGAACGCCTCCGGGACGTCTGGGTGCTCGACGAGCACTCCCAGCAGCCGCTGTTCCTCCGCGAGGACGTCGCCGAGCAGATCGAGGACGTCGAGGTGGAGAAACACCTCGACAACGAGCGCTACGGCTTCGTCACGCGGGAGACCTACGACCGCCTCCACTACTCCGAGTTCCGGTACACGCACCGCGGGTTCGACACGTGGGAGCTGTTCCGGACGTTCCTCGTCGGCGACGACCGCCGGGTCGGTGTGCTCGTCGGCGTCGACGCGGACGGCAGGAGCTACGACTTCGGCGCGCTCACTGACACGGTCCAGGACCTCGGCGTCGAGCACGGCGTCTCGGCGTTCGCACCCGTGGCTCCCGGGGAGGCGTAGCGCGAAGAAAAACCGGTGGGTGGACCCCGTTACTCGAACAGCGAGACGGCTTCGTCGTAGCGCTCTGCGACGTCGTCCCAGTCGACGACCTCGAAGAAGTTGTCGACGAAGTCGCCGCGGTCGGGGCCGTAGTCGTAGTAGTAGGAGTGCTCCCAGACGTCGAGGGCCAGAATCGGGTGGGATCCCCAGAGGGCGCCCTGGTCGTGCTTGTCGACGACGACGTTGCGGAGCTGCTCGGAGTGGCTGTCGTAGACGAGCAGCGCCCAGCCCCCGGCAGCGGAGGCGGCCGCGCGGAATTCACCCTCCCACGCTTCGTAGGAGCCGAAGTCCTCCTCGATGCGCTCCCGGAGGTCGCCCTCGGGCTCGCCGCCGCCGTTCGGGCTCATGTTGTTCCAGAAGATGGAGTGCAGGATGTGCCCGGAGCCGTTGTGCGTGACGTTCCGGATGGCGCCCGACGAGGAGGCGAAGTCACCGTCCTCGCGGTTGGACTGGAGGGTCTCCTCGGCGGAGTTCCAGCCGTTGACGTAGCCCTGGTGGTGGGTGTCGTGGTGCCACGTCAGCACCTGCTCGGAGACGTGCGGTTCGAGAGCGTCGTAGTCGTACGGCAGCGGTGGGAGTTCGTAGTCACTCATTGTGCTATCACCGTGAGAACAATCGTTGCGGTTCGTGTTAAACGTTTGTGGCGTCCGTGGCAACAATTAACACGGAAACCGGCAATAGCCGCCGTCTGCGGGCAGCGATGGGCACATACGTCGGGACGTACGACGGGGTGATGTATGGGTTCGTGGCGCGGCGTCGGCCTCGTGACCGGCTGGCAGTTCACGGCGAGTCTGGCGTTCTACGCTATCTTCGCGTCGACGGCGTTCGTGCGCAACGATTTCGGCGTCTCCAGGGCGGTCACCGGCACCACCATCACCGCCATCATGCTCGGGTACACCGTCCTCCTGTTCGGGACGGGTGCCGCCGTCGACGGCTACGGCGAGCGCCCCGTGATGATCGCCGGCCTCCTCGGTACGGCCGTCGGCTGCGTCGGCGTCGCGTTCGCCCCCTCGTTCCCGCTGCTGCTCGCGTCGCTGGTCGTGCTCGGGTTCGCGTACGCCACCGCGATGCCCGCGACCAACCGCGCCATCGTCGCCGTCTCCCCGGAAGGCAGCCGGAACCTCGCGATGAACGTCAAGCAGGTGGGCGTCACCGGCGGCTCCGGACTCGGCGCGCTCCTCGTCACCGGCATCGCCGCCACCCGGTTCGGCTGGCGCGCCGGCTTCCTCGTCGTCGCCGGCATCGGCGTCGTCGTCGCCGCCGCGTTCGCCGTCGGCTACGAGGGGACGACGGGCTCCGGCACGCTCTCGATGCCGGACGTCCGCGGCCTGCTGGACGACCCCGCGTACCGCGGCCTCGTCGTCGCCGGCCTCTTCCTCGGCGCCGCGGTGTTCACGACGACCGGCTACGTCGTCCTCCACATGACCGAGTCGGTCGCCGTCGCCGCCGGCTTCGCGGGCGCCGTGCTCGCGAGCGTCCAGGTCACGGGGAGCGTCGGCCGGCTCGTCGGCGGCGCGCTCTCGGACCGCATGGGCGGCGCGCCGGCCCGCGGCCCCGCGCTCGTGCTGACCGCGCAGGGCGTCCTCGCCGCAGTCTGCTTCCTCGGCGTCACCGTCGCGAACACGCCGTGGACGTCGGCCGTCGCGTTCGCGCTGCTCGGCCTGTTCATCCTCGGCTTCCCGGGCGTCTACTACGCCACGATGACCGCCATCGTCGACGACGACGAGGTCGGCGCCGCCACCGCGGGCGGCCAGACAGTGCTGAATCTCGGGGGAATCACTGCGCCGCCGCTGTTCGGGTTCGTCGTCGACGGCTTCAGCTACGACGTCGCGTGGACGCTCGCCGCCGCCGTCACCGCCGTCGGCGCCGTCGTCGTCTGGACGCGGGTCGCCCAGCAGTCCTAGTCGTCGCCGCGCGCCGCCTCGAACATCGCGATAGCCGCCTCGCGGCGCTCCCCGTGGTCCACTATCGGGTCGGGGTAGTCTGGCGCGAGACGCTCGCGCTCGTCGGCGTCGAGGTCCGGCCACGCGTGAATCTTCTCGGCCGGCACACCGCGTAGCTCGGGGACGTACTCGGTGATGTACTCGGCGTCCGGGTCGTAGCGCTCGCCCTGCGTCGTCGGGTTGAACACGCGGAAGTACGGCTGGGCGTCCGTGCCCGTCGAGGCCGCCCACTGCCAGCCGCCGTTGTCGTTGGCGGTGTCGTGGTCGACGAGGCGCTGCCGGAAGTGGTCGTACCCCTCGCGCCAGTCCTGCAGGAGGTCCTTCGTGAGAAACGACGCGACGAGCATCCGCACGCGGTTGTGCACGTAGGCTTCCTCGCGGAGCTGTCGCATCCCGGCGTCCACGATGGGGTAGCCGGTCTCCCCGCGCTTCCACGCCCGCAGTTCGTCGTCGTCCTCGCGCCACTCGATGGGGTTCGCGTACTCCTTGTAGTTCGCCGCGACCACCCCGGGGGTGAAGTACAGCACTTGCGCGTAGAACTCCCGCCACGCGAGCTGCTGACGGAACTCCCGAACGCTCTCTCGCTCCTCGTCGCCGTCCGCTCGCTCCATCGCGTCCTCGGTGCGCTCGTACACCTCGCGGACGCCGATGGTCCCGAACTTGAGGTCCTGGGAGAGCCGCGACGTCGCCCCCTCGGCGGGGTAGTCCCGGGCCTCCTCGTAGCGGAAGACGTCTTCCTCGCAGAACGCGTCGAGGCGGTCGCGAGCGGCTTCCGTGCCCGCTTTCGGCAGGTCGGCGTCGGGCTCTGCGAACCCGAGGTCCGACGAGGTGGGCAGTTCGTCGCCCGAGACGTCGGCGAGACTGTCGGCGTCGGGCTCGGGGACGGGCGCGGGCTTCTCGCGGTCCCGCCACTTCTTCCAGAAGTACGTGTACACGGAGTAGGGGTCGCCGGCGTTCGTGCGAATCGCGCCGGGCTCGTGGAAGACGGCGTCGTGGAACTGCTCGTGGGCGTAGCCCGCGTCACCGAGCGCGGCACGCACGGCCTCGTCGCGCTCGCGGGCGAGCCCCGAGTAGTCGTGGTTCCAGACGACGCGGTCGGCGTTGTACTCCTCGGCGAGGTCGAGCAGCACCGCGGACGGGTCGCCGTGGCGAATCAGGAGGTCGCTGCCGAGGTCGCGGTAGCGCGCCCGGAGGTGGGCGAGCGCGTCCAGCACGAACGCCACGCGCGGCGGGCTCGCGTGATCGAGGACTTCGTCGTCGAAGCAGAACACGGGCACGACTTCCCCCGAATCGGCGGCCGCCGCGAGCCCCAGATTGTCCGCCGCGCGGAGGTCCCGGCGGTGCCAGAACAGCTGCATGCCCGACTCGTGGGCGGCGTGCCGCGAAAAGGTACCGCTACTGGAACACGCGGAACGACCCGCGGCCGACCGCGACCTCCACGCGCTCGCCGTCCTCGTTCTCGCAGGTGACAGTGACCTCGGCGACGCCGACGGTGGAGCCGACGCGAATCACGTCCGCTTCAGCGACGAGGTCGCCGCGAGCGGGGCGGAGGTAGGAGACGTTCAGGTCGATGGTGGCGACGCCCGCCGTCACGGGCTCGTCGAGGGTCGTGCGAATGGCGAGCCCGCCTGCGGTGTCGATGATGGTGGCGGCGATGCCGCCGTGGACGTTCCCCTCGCCGGCGCCGTGGTTCGTGAGCTTCTCGTCGTACGGGATGCGCAGCGTCATCTCGCCGTCGGTGACCTCCTCGACGCGCAGGTCGAGGAAGGAGAGGAAGCCGTGGTCGTCGACGTACGACTGGATGAACGCCTGCACGTCGTCGGCGTCGAACGCGGTCATGTCGAGGGATGCGCGGTCGGCGTGGAAAAGCCCACCGAGTCACCACTCAACCAACACCAGTATTATTGATGATAGACTCCCTTGGTGCGTGGTAGCCGTGACGAATCTAGTCCGACACATCGAGGAAGTCGTCGACGAGCAGGCCGAGCGACCCGCAGTGGTCTACGAGGACACCGAGATCTCGTACGGGGAGTTCTGGGCGCAGACCGGGCAGTTCGCCGCCGCGCTCCGCGACGCGGGCGTCGATGCCGGCGACGCCGTGGGGGTCTACCTGCCGAACCTCCCGCAGTTCGTCGTCGCGTTCCACGGCGCGCTCCGCGCCGGCTGCAGGGTCGTACCGATGAACCCCCAGTACAAGAGCCGGGAGATCGAGCACCTGCTCTCCGACTCGGGGGCGGAGACGGTGGTCGCGCTCGCCGACGTCGTGCCGTTCGTCGAGGAGGTACGCGAGGACACGAACGTCGAACGCGTCGTCACAGTAGGGGGCGACGCCGACTCGGGGACGCCGTTCCGCGAGTTCCTCACCGACGGCGACGACACCGTCGCCGAACGCGGGGACGACGACGTCGCCGTCCAGCCGTACACCTCCGGGACGACCGGGAAGCCGAAGGGCGTCCAGCTCACCCACCACAACCTCGCGACGAACACCCGGCAGTCCATCGACATCGTGCCCGACGGCGTGGACCCCGAGGACCGCAAGCTCGGCGTCCTCCCCTTATTCCACATCTACGGCATGACGGTGGGGATGAACGCCGCGCTGTTCGCGGGCGCGTCGTTCTACCCGCTGCCGAAGTGGGACGCCCAGCAGGCGATGGGGCTGGTCGCTGACGCCGACATCACGCTGTTCGACGGCGTGCCCGCGATGTACAACGACGTCATCAATCAGCCGAACGCCGAGGAGTTCGACCTCTCCTCGCTGCGGCAGTGCACGGTCGGCGGCTCCGGCATCCCCATCGAGGTGCTGCGGCGCTTCGAGGAGCTCTACCCCGTGAAAATCTACGAGGGCTACGGGCTCACGGAGACCAGCCCCGTCACGCACTTCAACAGCCCGAACTGGGGGCGACGCGTCGGTTCCATCGGGAAGCCCCTGGAGGGCGTCGACGCGCGCATCGTCACGCCGGACTTCGAGGACGTGCCGCCAATCGAGGAGGGACCGGTAGACGAGGACGACGCCGACATGGACGACATCACGGGCGAACTCGTCGTCTCCGGGCCGAACGTGATGAAAGGCTACTCGGGGCTGCCCGATGCCAACGAGGAAGCGTTCACCGAAGCGGACGGAAAGCGCTGGTTCCACACGGGCGACCTCGGCTACCACGACGAGGACGGCTACTTCTACGTCGTCGACCGCAAGAAGCACATGATAAACACGGCGGGGTACAACGTCTACCCCCGCGAAGTCGAGGAGCTCCTCTTCGAGCACGAGGCGGTCGCGGACGTCGCTGTCGTCGGCGTGCCGGACGACCGCCGGGGCGAGACCGTGAAGGCGTTCGTCGTGAAGGCGCCGGACGCCGACGTGACCGGCGAGGAACTCAAGCAGTTCTGCCTCGACCGCCTCGCGGAGTACAAGCACCCCCGGGAGGTCGAGTTCGTCGACGAGCTCCCGCGGACGACCACCGGGAAGGTCCAGAAGTTCGAACTCGTCGAGGGGTAGCGGGCAGACCCCCTGGCGGCAACCCGCTTCGGGTTGTCAGCCGTTGACACAGTTTTATGCGCCGAGCCGCAGAATCGGCGGGTATGCCAGACAGATTCTCGGTGTCCGGGACGGCCGTCGTCACGGGCGCGTCGAGCGGCATCGGGCGCGCCATCGCGGAGCGGTTCGCCGCCGACGGCGCGGACGTCGTGGTGTGCTCGCGCGAGCAGGCGAACGTCGACCCCGTCGCCGAGGGCATCCGCGAGGACGGCGGCAGCGCACTCGCCGTCGAGTGCGACGTCACCGACCGGGACGCCGTCGACGCCTTAGTCGAGGCGACCGTCGAGGAGTTCGGCGGCCTCGACGTGCTCGTGAACAACGCGGGCGCGAGCTTCGTCGCGGGCTTCGAGGACATCTCGCCGAACGGCTGGGACACCATCCTCGACGTGAACCTCGGTGGCACCTATCACTGCACGCAGGCCGCTGCCGACCACCTCAAGGACGGCGGCGGCGCGGTGGTGAACGTCGCGAGCGTCGCCGGGCAGGAGGGCGCTCCCTACATGAGCCACTACGCCGCCGCGAAGGCCGCCGTCATCAACCTCACGCGGACGCTCGCCGCGGAGTGGGCGCCCGAGGACGTGCGCGTGAACTGCATCGCGCCCGGGTTCGTCGCGACGCCCGGCCTCGAATCCCAGATGGGTGTCTCCGCGGACGACATCGACCGTGAGGACGTGGACCGCCGCATCGGCGTCAGCGGGGAGATCGCAGACGTGGCGCGGTTCCTCGCCAGCCCCGCCGCGTCGTTCGTCGTGGGCGAGACGGTGACGGCTGGCGGCGTCCCGCAGGGCGAGGAGGTGCCGTCGCCGTGACCGACCGCACCGTCCACCTGCCCGTCGCCGCGCAGGACTCCCTCGACGACGTCGTCGGCATCGGCGAGCACGCCGAGGAGCTCGGCTACGACCGCGCGTGGTTTCCCGAGACGTGGGGCCGGGACGCGGTCACGACGCTGTCCGCGCTCGCCGACCGCACCGACTCCATCGGCCTCGGCACCAGCATCGTGAACACGTACTCGCGGAGCGCCGCGCTGCTCGGCCAGACCGCCGCCACGCTCCAGGAGCACTCGGGCGGCCGCTTCCGCCTCGGCCTCGGCCCGAGCGGTCCCGCGGTCGTGGAGGGCTGGCACGGCCAGGAGTTCGGCAACCCCCTGAAGCGCACCCGCGAGTACGTCGACGTCGTCCGGAAAGTGCTCGCTGGCGAACGCGTGGACTACGACGGCGACATCGTCCAGACAGGTGGGTTCAGGCTGCGACAGGGCCCGCCGGAGCCAGCGCCCGAGATCGACGTCACCGGCATGGGCCCGAAGGCGGTCGAACTCGCGGGCCGGTTCGCGGACGGCTGGCACGCGCTCATGTTCACGAAGGACGGCTTCGAGGACCGCCTCGAGGACCTGCGGCGCGGCGCCGAACTCGGCGACCGCGACCCCGAAGACGTCCGGACGACGTTCGTGCTGCCGTGCTGCGCGCTCCCAGACGGCGACGCCGCCCGCGACCTCGTGCGCCAGCACCTGGCGTTCTACGTCGGCGGCATGGGGACGTTCTACCGGGACGCGCTCGCCCGGCAGGGCCACGAGGACGCCGCCGAGACCATCTACGAGGCGTGGCAGGACGAGGAGCGCGAGCGCGCCGTCGCCAGCGTCTCCGACGACCTGCTGGACGCGCTCGGGGCCGCCGGGACACCAGAAGAGGTCCGCGAGCGCGTGTCGGACTTCGCGGCCGTCGACGGCGTCGACGCCATCGCCGTCTCGTTCCCGCGGGCCGCGGACCGCGCGATCATCGACCAGACGCTGGAAGCGGTCGCGCCCGAGTGAGCGGAAACACGGGCCGCGTTGTCCCGGGTTTGATTGGCTCTTTTCCGCGTCGCTCGCGTCTGTCGAGGTATGCAAGCGATCGAGGTCTCCGAATTCGGCGACGCGAGCACGCTCGAACGCGTCGAGCGCGACCAGCCCGAGCCCGGCCCCGGCGAGGTCCGCATCGACGTCGAAGCCGTCGGCGTGAACTTCGCGGACGTGATGCAGCGCCGCGGCCACTACCACGGCGGCCCACAGCCCCGCTACGTGCCGGGGATGGAGGCCGCGGGAACTATCGACGCGGTCGGCGAGGGTGCAGACCGCGAGGTCGGCGACCGCGTCGTCGCGATGGTCGACGGCGGCGCGTACGCCGAGTACGTCACCGCGCCCGCGCTCTCGCTGTTCGACGTCCCGGAGTCGATGCCGTTTGCGGCGGCCGCCGGCTTCCCCGTCCAGTTCCTCACCGCCCACCACTGCCTCCACGAGTGGGGCGGCCTCGAGGGCGGCGAGCGCGTGCTCGTGCACGCCGCGGCGGGCGGCGTCGGCACGGCCGCGGTCCAGCTCGCCGACCACGCCGGCGCAGAGGTGTTCGGCACCGCGAGCACCGCGGAGAAGCTCTCACTGGCCGAACGGCTCGGCTGCGACCGCCCCATCAACTACACGGAGACCGACTTCGCCGAGGCCGTCGACGATTTGACGGACGGCGGGGGCGTCGACCTCGTGCTGGACGGCGTGGGCGGCGAGACGTTCCGCGAGAGCGTCGACGCGCTCGCGCCGTTCGGCCGCATCGTCGCGTACGGCGCCGCCTCCGGCGAACCCGGCACGGTCGACACGGCGACGCTGCTGTTCGGGAACAAGTCCGTCGAGGGCTTCCACCTCGGCCGCGCGGCCGCCAGCGACCCCGAGCGCGTGTTCGCGCCTGTCGGTGAACTCTCCCGGCTGCTCCGCGAGGGCGAACTCGAGGTGATCGTCGGGCAGACGTTCGACCTCGCGGACGCCGCGGAGGCCCACCGCGCGCTCGAGGACCGCGAGACCACGGGGAAGGTCGTGCTGGAGCCCTAGAAGTCGGAGACAGACGGTAGCGAGAGGGCGTCTCGGCGGCCGTCGAGCACGTCGAAGCGGTCGCCGCGCCGGTGTTCCAGCCAGTACAGCAGGCGTTCGGCCCACGCCAGTTTCTTCGCCTTCTGAGCATCGACCGCGGGGTCGTCGAAGTCCCAGCCCGGGAACACGAGCTCAGCGGCGCCGAGGTGGTCCGCGAGGAACGCCGCGCGGTCGCCGTCCGTGAATCCGCCGAAGTTGGAGACCGAATCTGTGGGTTCGGCCTGGGTCGTGCCGAGGACGTGCTCGACGTCGAATTCGGGGACGTGCTCGCGGACGGCTGGAACGTTGTCGCCGTGGGCGTGCGCCGCGACGGGTGTCCCGGACTCGGTGAGCCGGCGTGCCGTCTCCGGGTTCTTGTCGAGGTCGGTCACCATCAGGTCGACGCCGACGCCGTCGTCGGCGAGCACGTCCACGGCCGTCGACGCCGCGAACACCACGTCCGCGTCGGCCGCGACGGTCGCTTCGTCCGCCAGCGACGGGGCGCCGCCCGCGATAGCGACCCGCCGGCCGGTGCAGTCGAGCCGCGAGACGTCGAACGGCTCCGCGAACTCGGCGAGCACGTCCCGCGCCCGCTCGTCGGCGGCCCTGTCGAACCCGAAGTCGTCGAGAATCTCGGCGTAGACGGGCGCCCAGTCGGCGAACTCCATGGCTGTCGCTACGGGCCTGAATAAATGAAAGGATTCCTGGTTCGAGCCGAGACGCCCCGCAAAGTACCCCTACCCAGCGGGGGTCCGGCTTCCAATCCGGGATTTAGTCCCCGTCGGTATAAGCTTTCCCGTTACGTGTCGCTTACCGACCACGCCGAGAAGAGGTCGGCGAGCGCGCTGTCCCGCGATTCCAGTTCCGCCGCGGCCGCCCGGAGGACGCTCACGGGCGCCGCGACGAACGCCGGGTCGTCCCCCGTGACGGCGACCCCCGCGTCCGCTAGCGCGGCCCGTTCATCGGTGCCTAACCCGTGTACTTCGTACGCTCTGGCGGCCGCGTCGGCCGCCGCGTCGAGGTCGCCGTCGAGCCGCGAGACGTGGCGCTCGGCCTCCCGGACTGTCGTCACGTCGAGCTCCTCGACGCGGCCGTCGTCGCGGCGGTCCCGGCGGAACTCGTAGCCGACGAGGGCGGCGTCCCGGGTCTCCGCGACGTCGTGGGTCCGGATCACGTGCGCACCGCGCTCAACCGCCATCGACGTCGCCGCCAGCGAGACCGGGAGCGCTTCCGCCGTGGAGCGGTCGGCGACCTCCCGGAGGAAGTTCTTCCGGTTGATCGAGACCAGAATCGGGTGGCCGTGCCCGCGGAACTCACGGAGCCGGTCGAACGTCTCGCGGTCGTCGTCGAGGGTCTTGGCCTCGCTCCACCCGCCGAACGCGGGGTCGACGATGGTCTTGTCCGTGAAGCCGTTCAGCGTGAGCGCGTCGTAGATGTCGTCGACGTCCTCGACCGCGCCCGGACGTTCGAGGTCCGGCGGGCTCGCCATCTTCGCGACGGCGACGTCGTGGGCCTCGCAGACCGCGGGCATCTCGGGGTCGGCGAACCCGCAGATGTCGTTGACCATGTCGAAGCCCCGCGAGAGCGCCTCGTCGGCGACTTCGGCGTACCGCGTCTCGATGGAGAACACGGCGTCGCCGTCGACCCGCTGGATGGTCTCGACGGCCGTATCGAGGCGCGCTAACTCCTGCTCGGCGGAGAGCACGTCGAACTTCTTGTTCGCGGACTCGAGGCCGACGTCGACGATGTCCGCGCCCTCGCCGACGAGCGCCTTGTCGACGTACGCGGCCGCCTCGTCGGGGTCGTCGAAGACGCTCGGGTCGTACGGCGATTCCTTCGAGACGTTCAGCACGCCCATGATGCGGGGCGGGTGGCCGTCTCCGATGGGGAGGCCGGCGGCGTCGACCGTCTGCATGCCTCGAAGGCGGGACCGGCCGCTCATAGGCCAATCGGTTCCGGGACTGACGGCCGGCTCCGGCAAGCGCGGGCTTCAGGCGACTTTTGTAGGTCGGCCGCCTAGCCGCCGGCAATGAGCAAGGTGAGCATCGGCTTCCGGGGGTGGCGCTTCGACGAGGACGAGGTGTTCGACAAGGACGGCGACTACCGGAGCTTCGAGGAGATGGGAGACGACGCGAGCGCGCGGCTGCGCCGGCTCCCGACGCTGATGGACCGGCCCTGCGACGCCTGCTACCTGGTGCACGGCGAGGACTACGAGGCGCGGAACACGCCCGCCGCGGTGTACGGCGAGCCACGCGCCGAGGTGCTGCTCTGCGACGCCCACGAGGTCGACTTCTACTACTGGTTCCTCGAGGACGGCGGCGAGCAGTACCGCGGCACGGAAGAACTACAGGAGGCGTTCCGCGAGTGGTTCGCGGACGGCGAGCGCGCCCCGGAGTGGTACGACGGCCCCGAGCACGTCGCCACCGACCCCGCGGAGACGCCGGACCCGGACGTCCCCGACCCCGAGATTCAGAACGTCGAGCTCCCGGAGGACGAACAGGCGGGCATCGACCTCCGGCCGGAGATCGACGCCGACGACCTCGACGTGGAACTGGACGCCGAGTACCCGACCGCCGATGAGTAAGCCGACCGTCGCCGTCGTGGACGCCGAGACGTCGGGGAACGTCGGCACCATCGCGCGGGCGATGAAGAACTTCGGGTTCGAGGACCTCCTGCTCGTCGACCCGCCGTACCTTGGCCGGGATTCCGAGGCGTACGGCTTCGCCGGCCACGCCCGCGAGGACGTGCTCCCGACCGCGCGCGAGCTCGCCTTCGACGAGCTCGTCTCCGAGTTCCACACGGTCGGGTTCACCGCCATCACGAACGAGGACGCCACCAAGCACGTGCGCTTCCCGTTCCGAACGCCCGCCGAACTATCGGACAGCCTCGCGGACGTCGAGGCGGACACCGCGCTCGTGTTCGGTCGCGAGCGCGTCGGCCTGACGAACGACGAGCTCGCCCAAATCGACGAGGTGGCGTCGATTCCCGCGAACCACGACTACCCCGTGATGAACCTCGGGCAGGCCGCCACGGTCGCGCTGTACGAGCTCCGCGACCTCGCGATGAGCGAGACCCAGCTCCCGGACGTCGAACGCCACCGCGCCGACGAGGAAGAGATCGACCGGTTCTACGAGCACGCCGAGGGGTTCCTCGCGGCCATCGACTACCCCGACGAGAAACGCGACAAGGCGATGCGGATGCTCCGCCGGATGGTCGGCCGCAGCCACCCGACCGGACGGGAGATCAACACGGTGCTCGGGCTGATGCGGCGCGCCGAGAACCAGATGGAGTAGGGAGCGGGTGTTTTTCGCGGAGCGAAGCGGGAACGCTGGCGAACACCCGACACTCCGTGACTGCGGGGCTGCGTGCGCCGCGGTGGCACGCCGCGCTTCGGTCGCGCTTCGGGAGCTTTACGCTCCCGGGGCTCGCGTACTGAATCGATGCGTCACGACCACCTCCTGACCGCCAAGCAGCTCTCGCGGGCCGACATCGAGACGGTCCTCGACAGGGCGGCCGCCTTCGACGACGACCCGGAGGCCGCCAGCGAGCGGTACGCGGACACGCTGCTCGCGCTGTGCTTCTTCGAGCCGAGCACGCGCACGAAGATGAGCTTCGAGACGGCCGCGAAGCGCCTCGGCGGCGACGTCGTCGACATGGGCTCCGTGGAGTCCTCCTCCGTGAAGAAGGGCGAATCGCTGGCCGACACCGTCCGCGTCGTCGAGGGGTACGCGGACGGCATCGTGCTCCGGCACCCGAAGCAGGGCGCCGCGAAGATGGCCAGCGAGCACGTCGACGTGCCCGTGGTGAACGCCGGGGACGGCGCCGGCCACCACCCGAGCCAGACGCTGCTGGACCTCTACACGATCCGGGAGCGCGCCGGTCTCGACGACATCTCCGTCGGCATCATGGGCGACCTGAAGTACGGCCGCACCGTCCACTCGCTGGCGCACGCGCTCACGAACTTCGACGTCCGCCAGCACTTCGTCAGCCCCGAGAGCCTGCGGCTGCCCCGGTCGGTGCGCTACGACCTCCACGAGGCCGGCGCGCAGGTCCGCGAGCACGAAGACCTCGAGGCCGTCCTCCCGAACCTCGACGTGCTGTACGTCACGCGCATCCAGCGCGAGCGCTTCCCCGACGAGGACGAGTACGAGGAAGTCGCCGGCGAGTACCGCATCACGCCGGAGACCCTCGACGCGGCGAGCGACGACCTCGCGGTGATGCACCCGCTGCCCCGCGTGGACGAGATCTCGGGCGCCATCGACGAGACGGAGAACGCGACGTACTTCGAACAGGCGCACAACGGCGTCCCGGTGCGGATGGCCCTCCTCGACCTCCTCCTGAACGATGACTGATACAGAACTCCGCGTCTCGAAGATTCAGAGCGGCACCGTCATCGACCACGTCTCCGCCGGGGAGGCGCTGCACGTGCTCAAACTGCTCGGCATCGACGGCACCGGGGGCACGACGGTCAGCCTCGGGATGAACGTTCCCTCCGACAGGCTCGGCCGCAAGGACGTCGTGAAAGTCGAGGGCCGCGAACTCAGCGACTCGGAGGCGGAAGTCCTCTCGCTCATCGCGCCCGAGGCCACCATCAACATCATCCGCGACTACGACGTCGTCGAGAAGCGCCGCGTCGAGCGCCCCGAGGAGGTCGGCGGCGTGCTCGTCTGTCCGAACCGCGAGTGCATCACGAACGCGGGCGAGCCCGTCGACCCGACGTTCGCGGTGCTCGACGACGGGCTGCGCTGCGAGTACTGCGGGGAGATCGTCCGCGAGGACATCACCGCCCACCTCCGGGACTGAGGGTGTCGGCGCGAATACAGGGATTCGTGCCGGCCCCGCAAAGCGTTTAACAGCAGCACCGGTAGTGTCAGCCATGGCAGGGAAACTCGTGAAAGCCGTCGCCGCACTGGTCGTCGTAGCGCTCGTCTGGAAGTTCGTCATCGGGGGCGACGAGGCCCCGGAGGCCCCGCAGGAAGTCGACCGCATCGACTGACCGCCCACACGCCACACGGTCCCCGTCTCGCGCGCTAACTGCCGCCGTTTTCTCGCCGTCGCGTGCCGAGAGCGAACGACTTAGGCGGCCCGCCGGCAAAGTCGCGGACATGTACGGCGTCGTCACGCGGAACGCGGAGGAAGTCGAGTGGCCGGAGTTCGACCGCGCGTTCTACGAGGTCAAAGACGTCACCGGCCGTCACACCGACCCGCTGGAGGACGCCGTCAACATGGTGTCATGCTTCGGCGACAACGCCACCGCAGGCACCGAACCCGACCTCGTGCCCGTCGACGACGAGGGCAACGCGGCCACCCGCGAGCAGCCGTACTTCGACTGGTCGTACATCTGCCCGCTCGCGGAGGACTACCGGAACGGCCTCCTCACCGTCATCGAGACCTGCGGCGAGGTCAACGGCGACGTCCGCCTCGACGACGTCGGGTTCCCGCGCGCCGAGTACTGCCACTGCGAGCGCTGCGAGACCGCGTTCGCGGAATCCGAGTTCGACGACTGGTACGACTGGCGCGCGGACGTCGTCACGGAGTTCGTCGCGGACGCCGCCGACCGAATTCCGGGGACGACGTACCTCACGCTCTACCCCGACCCCTACCCCGGCCACCTCTACGAGCGCTCCGGCCTCGACGTCGAGGCGCTCGCCGAGCACGTCGACGAGTTCGTCGTGCCGCTGTACGACACGAACTACGGTACGACGTACTGGCTGGAGACCATCGCGTCCGGATTCGCTGACTTCCTCGACGTCCCGTTCAGCGTGGAGCTGTACGCCGTCAACGTCGACGTCGACAACCTGATTCACGCCGCCGAGGTCGTCGAGGAGTACGCCGAGGGCGTCTTCTTCGGGTACGAGGCGAGCAACGCGCGCGCCGCGCTCCGCCGGATGGACGCCGAGGAGCGCGACGGGAAGTCCTTCGGACCGGACAGTTAGAGCCGCCGGCGGAGGCTGCGGAACTTCGGCTCGAAGCCGTGGGCCTCGTAGAACGCCATCGCGGCGTGGTTGTCGACGTGCACGGAGAGCCGCGCGTACTCGCAGCCGCGCTCGCGACCCCACGCTTTCATGCGGTCGAGGAGTTCGCCAGCGACGCCCTCGCGGCGGCGCTCGGGGACGACGTAGAGGCCATCGACGTAGCAGCTGTCGCCGCGCGCGTAGAGCTCCGGCGACGACGAGACGCCGCCGGTGACGACGCCGACGGGCTCGGGGTCGTACGCGGCGAACATCGTGCGGCCGTCGTCGTCCAGCCAGCGCGAGCAGTCCTCGTCGGCGACGACCGACTCGTCGAGGTCGTTGAACGCGGGGTCGACGGCCTCGGCCGCGCGGTACGCCGGCCGGAGCAGCCGGTCGGCGACCGCCGCTCGCTCGCTGTCCGACGGCACGCGCACGTCCATTACCGGAGGGACGCCGAGGACCGAGAAAAGCGCTACGAGAGCGCGCGCTCCCGCCAGCGCCGCAGGTGGCCGCGGTCGCGGGTGTCCTCGGGGAGGTCCGCGAACCACGCCGCGTCCGAGATTTCGCCGTCCGGGTCCCGGACGGCGAGGCTGGTGTCGTCGGCGCACGCCTCGAAGACCGGGACGACGCCCCACGCGGAGTACGCGCCGCACTCGAAGGTGACAGCGGTCAGCATCGCGAGCCCGCAGTAGGTGGCGCCGACGCCCGCCTCCTCGGCGAGCTCGCGTTCGGCGGCCTCGCGGAACGACTCGCCGTCGTCGACGCCGCCGCCCGGCGGCACCCAGAGGTCGACGCCGTCGTGGCGCACCAGCAGCAGGTCGCCGTCCTCACGGTAGACCGCGGTGTGGGCGCCGTACGGTCCGCCCGTGCGTTCGACGCGTTCGGCGAGCGTGCGGAAGCGGCGGCGGGACACCGAGCGCCGCCGGTCGAACTCCAGGAAGCCGTCGTGGGCGTCGGTCAGCGCGTGGTACGCCCGCTCGGCGCGCTGCTCGGCGCGGCTCGCGAGGAACCAGAGGTCATCGACGGGCATCGAGTTGGCGGGGGCGGGTGCGGTTGGCGGGCGAGCCGGGAGAGGGGCGAGCGGTGGGCATACCGGGACTACGGCGCACGCACGGGTGACGGTTTCGGAGCGCGGAAACCGGGTCGCTTTTGAGTCGGCCGCCGGAATCTGTCAGTATGAGCTTCGAAGAAGACGACGAGGTCGTCCTCCACGACAAGCACAGCGAGTTCGACGGCGAGACCGGCACCGTCACGCAGGTCGTCGAGACGATGTTCGGCGAGCCCAACTACACGGTCAGTTTCGACGACGGCCAGGAGGCCGGCGTCCCCGAGGACAACCTCGAAGCCGCCGACGAAGACGAAGAGTAGCACTCTCTCTCCTGCTTCTCCGACCGGGTAGCCCGCGGCTCAGAGGTAGCCGAGGTCTTCGAGGCGCTCGTTGATCTCCAGCATCTCGACGTCCGTCGGGTCGACGCCGCGCTCGGGCAGGCGCTCGCGGAGCTCGGCTTCGAGGTCGGGGTCGTCGACGCGCTCCAGCTCCCGGGGGTTCTCGTCGAGGTCGTAGACGCCGGGCTCCCAGTCGCGCTCGGTGTACTCGACGTACTTGGCGTCGCCGTAGCGGACGGCCCGCGCCCAGTTGCGTTCGCCGTGCAGGGACGCGCCGCAGGCCCGCATGTACGCGACGCGGTCCTCGACACCGGGCTCGATGCGGTCGCCGTCCGTCTCGTGGTCGACGCCGAGCGCGTCCAGCAGCGTCGGCAGCACGTCGATCTGTCGGACCTGGGCGTCCACTGTGGCGGACTCGATACCGGGGCCCGCGAGCACGAACGGGACGTTCGTGGTGAAGTCGAAGACGTTCTCGCCGTGCCCCTTCTCGACGAAGTGGTCGTCGATGTCCGGGCCGAAGCGCTCGCAGTACTGATTGACGCGCTCGACGACGCCGCGGGTGTCGACGCCGCCGTAGTACTTCACGGCGTCCCGCAGTGACTTCACGGCGAGCCGAATCGGGTTGCTCCAGTGGGTGATGCTCTCGCCGTGGTCGCCGACGACCGCCACCACTGTATCGTCGGGGACGGCGTCGACGAGCGCCTCGATTTCGCGGTCGAGCGCGGAGAACGCGCGGCCGTACGGCGTCTCGCCGTACTCGGGGCTGTCGTACTCGCGGGGGACGTGGACGTCCTCGTGAATCTCCCAGAGGTGGACGAACGCCGCGAACGGCTCCGGCAGGCCCGCCAGTCTGTCGAGACCCTCCTCGCGCCAGTCGCTGAACATCGACTCGTCGCGGTCCCGGCACTCGTAGCGGTCGAACCCCCTGTCGAGGCCGGTCTCCGGGACGAGCGGGCCGGTCGCCATCGCTTCGGTGTGGTAGCCGGCGTCGCCGAGAATCTCGGCCATCGGCTCGACGTCCTCGGAGAGGCTGCCGCGGCGCAGCGACTGGACGCCGTTGCGCTCGCCGTACGCGCCCGTCAGCAGGCTCGCGACCGCTGGCGTGGTCGTGGTCGCAGTGGCGTACAGCTCGGTGCACTCCACGCCGCGCTCGCGGAGGCCGTCGAGGAACGGCGTGTCGACGGCGTCCCGGCGCAGGAAGTCCTGTCGGAGGCAGTCCACCACGACCAGCAGGAGGTTCGGAGTGTCGGTAGTGTCGTCCATGGTCAGGTCCGGTAGCCGAGGTCTTCGAGGCGCGCTTCGATGACGTCGCCGTCGTCGCCGGTGTCGTCGCGGCCCGCCGCTTCGGGCTCGTGGCTGCGGGTGTCGGCCGCGGTCGTCTCGCACCACGGCACCTCCCGGAGGACGGGTACGTCGACGCCGCCCGGGTGGCCGTAGAGGTGGTGCTCGCCGAACGCGTTCCCGTGGTCGGCGGTGACGACGACGCGGTCGGCGTCGAGGTTCGCGAAGAGTAGTTCGAGGTCGTCGAGGACCAACTCCAGGTTCCCGCGGTAGGCCCGCCAGACGTCGGCCTCGCTGCGGCGGCCGAACCGGAGGTCGTCCCAGACGGACATTTCCCGGTCGCCGAACTCGTCGAGTTCGACGCCGTCGCTGCGCCGCTCGCGCTCCGCGACCGAGGGGAAGTGCGGCTGCATGTAGTGGACGAGTAGCCGGTCGGCGTCGGTCTCGCGGCCGGTCCGAACGGCGGCGTCGGTGACGGGCCGGGGCGGAATCGTCCCGAGGGCGTCCTCCCACGCGTACCGCCACACCTCCTCGACGGAGTGGCAGCGGTCGTGGTCGAACTTCGACGCGGAGTAGGGGTTGCCGGTGACGTACGCGACGTCCGCGAGCGCGCCCTCCGGCGCGCCACCGAACACGGACTCCATCCACTCCACGGAGGAGCTCGCGGGCGACGTCCGCGAGCCCGGGTCTTCGGGGAGGAAGTCGTAGGCGGCGTCCGCGGCGACCTCCGCGAAGAGGTCCGCGCGGCACGCGTCAAGCACCACGAGGGCGTCCCAGTCGGCGTCCAGCACGGGGTCCGGTTCGGTCGTCGACCGCAGCGAGTGCGTCACCATCGACGCGAACTCGCGGACGGCGTCGACGCCCCGGTAGCGGAGGTTGCGGGCGACGTTGGCCGCCTGAGCGGGCACGTCAACCATCGGCGGACACCGGAGTCTTCTCGAACATTGCGGGGCGGTACTCGGTGACCCGGTAGTGCCAGCCGGGCAAAAAACCTCCCATTCGGCCGCTGGTCGCGTGCCGCGGGATTCGATGGATTGATTCACGCCCGCGCGCCACTCGGAGGCGTGCAGCGAGACGACCTGCTGGCGACCGTCGCGGGGCTCGCGAGCGCGGCGCTCGTGTTCGCGTTGATGTTCTACATCGTCGACGCCCGCGAGGTGTTCCGGGCGGCCAGCGGCGCCGACCCCGTGTTGCTCGCGGCGGTCGCGGGCACGATACTGCTGTGGAACGTGTCCTGGGGGCTCGCGCTCTGGAACGTCGTGCGCGCGCTCGACATCCCGCTGCCCGTCCACACCGCGGTCCTCGTGAACGCCGCGGGCGCGTTCGCCAACCACGTCACGCCGTTCGGGCAGGCGGGCGGCGAGCCCGTGACCGCGTGGCTGCTCTCGAAGACCGCTGACACGGAGTACGAGGTCGGACTGGCCTCCATCACCAGCCTCGACGCCATCAACGTCGTGCCGTCGCTGACGTTCGCGGCGGTCGGCTCGCTCTACTACGTCACCACGGAGACCGGCGGTCCCCTCGGCGTCCTCCCGCTCGCGGTCATCACGGCGGCTGTCGCCCTGCCGCTCGCCGCGCTGCTCGCGTGGCGGTTCCGCGCGCCGCTCCGCGCGCGGTTCGGCACCACGGCCACGACGGCGCTCGCGCGCGTCGTCAGCGTGGTTCCCCGCGTCAGCCTGCCGAGCGCCGACGACCTCGCCGCCCGCGTCAGCGGGTTCGCGGACGCGCTCGGCCGGGTCGCCGTCTCCCGGGAGCGCCTCGCCGCCGCCGTCGGCTGCTCGGCGCTCGGGTGGGCGTTCCAGGCGCTCGGCCTCTGGGTGACCTTTCTCGCGCTCGACTCGTTCGTCCCGCTGTACGTGCCGTTCTTCGTGCTGCCGCTCGGGAAGGTCGGCTCCGTGTTCCCGACGCCCGGCGGCCTCGGCGGCACGGAAGCCATCAACGTCACGCTGCTGACGCTGCTGACGGCGGTGAGCGCGCCGACTATCGCGGCGGTCGTGACGATTCACAGCGTCGGCGGCTACCTGCTGACGAGCACCGTCGGCGCCGCCGCCACCAGCGCGCTCGGCGTGCGCTCGTAGCGGGCCGGTTCGGAGTGTTTTATACCGCTCGGGCTCCGAGAGGGTCGTAACGTGACCGCGACATGAGCGGGCAGCCCCCGAAAGTCGCCGTCGCCCACTACTGCGAGGGCGCCGGCCACGCCACCCGGATGCTAGCGGTCGTCGAAGAGCTCCAGGCCGCCGGCTACGAGACCGTCCTCGCCGGCGGTGGCCCCGGCACGAAGTTCGTCGAGGCGAACGGCTACACGGAGTACGAGCCCCTCGACGTCGACTTCGTCGGCGACTTCCAGGGCGGCGGCCTCCTCGACGTCCTCCGGAACAGCGGGCCCGCGGTGTACGAGCGCGTCAGCCAGTACCGCGAGTGGTTCGACGCGGAAGCCCCAGACCTTCTGGTCACCGACGACATCTCCGCGGCCGTCGCCGCCACCCTCCACGGCCAGCGGTTCGTCTATGTCTCCCACGACCCCGCGGAGTTCTACACGACGACCGTCGAGCGCGCTGGGGCGTGGCTGCGCAACCGCATCGCGCGCCGCGGCGCCGAGGAGTTCCTCGTGCCGAAGGTGTGGAGCGGCGACCCCTCGATTCCGGGCGCCGTCGACGTGCCGCCGATGGCGCCCGACGGCGGGGCGCCCGAGGAGGACGTCGACGTGCTCGTCGTCCCGAGCGAGTTCAGCGTCGACGCCGACGGGCTCGCGGAAGCCTTAGCGGCGAAGGGACGGGACGTGACCCTCGTCGGCGGCGACGGCTGGGAGATCCAGGAGTCCCTCCAGCCGTTCATCGCGGGCGCCGACCTCGTCATCTGTAGCGGCTACTCCACGGTGATGGAGGCCGCCGTCGCCGGCACGCCCTGCATCGTGCTGCCGGCGACGTCAGAACAGCGCGGCGTCGTGGACGCGCTCGCGGACACGCCCGGATTCTACGCCGCGGACTCCATCGCGGGCGTGGAGGCGCTCCTCGACTCCGTCGAAGCGCCCGAACCGCACGCCAACGGCGCGAAGCGCATCGCCGAGATCGCGGCGTCGTACATCCCCGAGCCCGGCCCGTCGGGGAGTGACTCGCCGGCCAGCGCCGACTAGTCGAGCTCCAGCCACGGCACTTCCATCAGCGCCGGGATGTGGGTCTCGATGTGGTGCTCCCAGACGCCCTCCTCGCCGAACGCCTCGCCGTGGTCGGCGGTGACCACCACGTCGCCGTCGAGCGATTCCGTGAGCTCCGCGACGCCCTCCAGCGCGATGCGGAGGTTCTCCTCGTAGTACTGCATCGCGGTCTCGCGGGTGCCGTCGGTGACCACGCCGCCGAGCCCGGTCTCCAGCCAGAGCCCGACCTTCATCGCGAGGTTGCTGTCGTCGAGGACGCTCTCGACGCGCGGCCGCACCGCGTCCCCGACGCTCGCGAGCAGCCCGCCGTCGTCCTCGTCGCGCTCGCCCTGTCGCTGGATGCCCTTCTGGATCTGCGTGAGCTTCTGGCCCTTCCCCCGCGAGAGGTACGGCGCGTGGGGCTGCATGTAGTGGACGACCGTGCGTTCGGCGTCCGCGACGAGGTCCTGGTTGTCGCGGAACGACGCCGCCATGCTCTCCGGCGGAATCGTCCCGAGGTCGTCGTCCCAGCCGTGCTTCCAGACGTCGACCACGTCGCTGATGTGGTCGTCGGCGCTCCACTCGTAGTCGCAGCTCGCCCCCCACTTGAGCTCGTTCAGCGGGATGCCGAGGCTGTTGATGAACGGGTTCCCGGAGAAGTACGCGATGTCGTGGTCGCCCGTGAACGTCCGGTACGCCCACTCGGGGGTCGACGAGCCGGTGCTCCAGCGCTTCTCGAGGTCGCCGTCGAGGTAGTCGTCGTAGAGCTCGCTGAACACGTCGTAGCGACACGCGTCGAGCACCACGCAGTAGTCCCAGTCGGACTCGAGGAAGCGCTGGTCCTGCATCTGTCAGTTGCGCTTCTACGGCACCCCAAGTAGTTCTGTCGGTGATCCGCAACGAACGCCGTCCGCCAGTGGCGACGCTTTTACCGCCGCGCCCGCTACGTCGCGGCAATGAGCGAGGTTCCGTTCCACTACGTCGACCTCCGGGCGTTCTGCTACGGCACGGAGGACGAGGTCCGCGTCGCCGACGCGCTCCGGCACTTCCTCCCCGAGGACGTCGAACTCGAGCGCGCCGAGAGCGAAGGCCACCTCGGCGACCGAATCGTCGTGCTGTCCGCGCGCGTCGAGCGCGCCGACGAGATGCGCCACGTGCTCGGCCAGCTCCGCGACGGCGCGGACATCGAACGCATCCGCGAGGAGCTCGACCAGCGCGTCGACGACAACTGCTCGCTGTTCGTCCACCTCGACAAACAGGAGGCGTTCCTCGGGGACGCCCAGCTCGGCGACGGCATCGCGCTCCGCGCGAAAGTCGAGGCCTACCCCGCGAACAAGGAGGCCGCCGTCGAGAACGCCCGCGAAGCGCTGTCGTAGCCGCCCACCGACCGTCTTTTGGGGTCCCTGTGAGCACGTGCGGACGATGGCTCCCGCGCTCCGCGACGCCCTCCACGTCGCCCTGAACCGACCGCGCGTGTTCGCACTCGCCGGCGCGACGCTCCTCTGTGAGGCGCTCGTCCGGCTCGCGCTCGCCGTGGTCCACCCGGTTCTCGCAGTTGCGTTCCCGCCCGTCGTCGCTATCCCCGTGCTCGGCGCGGCCGCGCCGTCAGTCGACGCCGCCGTCGCCAGTCCCGACGCGACACCGCCGTGGACCGTCGCCACGACACTCCGCGAGCGCGGCCCGCGGCTTCTCGCGGTCGCCGTCGGCGGGCACCTCGTCGCGCTCGCGCTCGGCGCGGCCGCGTTCCTCCTCCTCGACACGCCACTCCGTGCGGCAGTCTACGCGACCGGCGCGACGCTCTCGACCACGACGGTCCAGGTCGCGCCGCTCGCTGGTGTCGCCGCCGGAACACTCGTCGCGTGGGCGGTGCTCGCGCCGGCCGTCGAACGCGTCGTCGCCGGCGACGGACTCCGCGCGGCGTCCGCTGCGCCGCTGCACGCACTCGGCGGCCGCCGGCGAACCGCCGCCGCCGCGCTCGGTCTGCACCTCGCGTGCGTTCTCGCGGTGACCGCTATCTTCGCCGCTACGCTGGTGCTCGCGGGCGAGCGCTACGCCACACAGGACGCCGCGCGCCTCGCGTTCCTCGCGACCGTCGGCGCGGTCGCTGGAACGCTCGTCCTCGTCGGGACAGTCGTCTACCCGCTGCACGTCGCACTCGCCGCGTCTGATTCGGCCGAAGCGCGTGCCGTTCCGGTGCGGCGTGTCGCACTCGCGGCCCTGCTCGTCGCGGGACTGGTAGCCGGTGCGAGCGCGGTTCGCGTCACTGACGCCCGCCCCGGGACCGCCGTCGCGTCGTCGCCGCTCCCCGAGGACGCGACCCCGGCCTACGCGGCGGCGCTAGGCCGGACGGCTGCGGCCGACCACCGGGTGGTCGCGACCGAGCGACTGGACGGCGACCGCGTCGTGGCCACGACGGTCGTCGAACGCTCCGCGCGCCAGTTCCGGGCGTCGCTCCGCCGTCACGACCGGACCGACGTCGGGTACGCTGACAGCGGCGTCGCCTACCGCTTCCGCGGCTACTCTCCCGGCGTCTTCAGTCTCGGCACGGCTCGTGTCGGCGATGACACCGCACGCGCCCTCCCGGGCTACTGGCAAGCCAGCGGCGACTACACGCTCGTGGACGGCCTCGGCGCCGGGTACGGCCTCCCGGCTGCCCAAACGGGAACGTGGACGACGGTGGCCGCAGCCGACGGCACGCGGACGCTCGAACTGAACGGCGACGCGGCGGTGTTCGAGGCCGTCCAGGGGACTGACGCCGGAGCCGTGAGCGCGGAGACAGCGTGGGTACGGATGCGCGTCGACGCCGACCGCGGCGTCGTGCTCGGGGGGCGAGCGCGCTTGAACGCCACGGTGAACGGCGCCCGGCTCGTTCGGAACGTCAGCTACACCGTCGAGACCGGCGCTGCGGTGGACGCGCGCCGGCCGGACGCGCTCGGGTCGCGCTCCCTCGGCGAGTGGGCGTGGGACGTGTTCGCGTACTGAGCCGGCGCGAACGCACGCGTTTTTACGGGCCGCCCGCGAACGAGCAGTCGTGTACGAGGCCGTTCACGCCCACCCGGACGGCGACAGCACCGTCGCGCGGTTCGCCGCGACGGCCGCGAGCGTCGGCTACGACGGCGTCGTGGTGCGGAGCCGCTCGGACGCCCGACCCGAAGTGGACTACGAAGCCGTCGGCGAGGAGTACGGCGTCGACGTGGTGTCCGGCGTAGAGCTCGACGCCGAGGACGCGTCCCACGCGAGCGGCGCCATCGGCGACCTGCGCGAGGACGCGACGGTGCTGGCGGTGCGCGGCGGCACGCCCGACCTCAATCGCTTCGTCGCGGAGTCCGCGCGGGCGGACGTGCTCGCCGGGCCGATGCGGGGGGGCGGCGACGTCAACCACGTCGTCGTGAAGGCCGCGAAGCGGAACGCGGTCCACGTGGAGTTCGACTTCTCGCGGGTGCTGCGCGCGAGCGGCGGCGAGCGCGTGCAGGCGCTGCGCGGCCTGCGGAAGCTCCGCGAGCTCGTCGACCACTACGACGCGCCGTACGTCGTGAGCGCCGACCCGACGTCGCACCTCCAGTTGCGCGCGCCCCGGGAACTGCTCGCCGTCGGCGAGGAGATCGGCTTCGAGCGCGACCGGATCCGGGCGGGCCTGGAGGCGTGGGGTGAGCTCGCGGCGCGCAACCGCCACCGGACGTCCGAGGAGTTCATTGCGGAGGGCGTCGAACGCGGCAGGTATGAAGAAGACGCTTGACGAGCACGCCGCGCGCTTCGACGACCTCGCGGCCGACTACGACGACGAGAAGTCCCCGGAGTACAACGAGTGCGTCGCGCTCGTCCTCGAACGCGCGAACCCGGACGGCGACGACACGGTCCTCGACCTCGGCTGCGGGACGGGCGCCATCGCGCTCGGGCTCGCCGAGGCGGCGGGCCGCGTCGTCGGCCGCGACATCAGCGAGGGGATGATGGACGAGGCGCGCCGGAAGGCCGACGAACGCGGCATCGAGAACGTCGAGTTCGGACAGGGCCAGTTCCGCGAGCCGAACTACGACGGCGAGGTGGACATTGTCACGTCGAACTTCGCGATGCACCACCTGAGCGACGAGGAGAAACGCGAGACCGTCTCGGTCATCGCGGACCTCGAGCCCCGGAAAATCGTGCTCGGGGACGTGATGTTCTTCGGGGAACCGGACCCCGAGGAGCCGTTCTACAGCCCCGAAGTCGACGACCCGGCGACGGTGGGCGTGCTCGCGGACGCGTTCACGGACGCGGGGTACGCGGTCACGGCCGTCGAGATGGTCCACGAGCAGGTCGGCGTGCTCGTCGCGGAGCGGCTGTGAAACACCTCCCGAAGCACCTCCGGCCGCGGTGGCGCTACCTCGCCGTGGAGCTGGAGGCGTGGCCGGACGCCGACGTCTCGCAGGGGGACTTCCAGCGCAGCGTCTGGTTCGCCGCGCAGAACCTCTACGGTGACGCCGGGAGCGCGGACGCCGACCTGCGCGTGCTGGAGTTCTCCTTCAGCGACGGCACCGGCGAGGCGTTAGTGCGGGTTCGCCACGGCGAAGTGGAGCGCGGGCGGGCGGCGCTGGCGTGCGTCGACGAGGTCCGCGGTGACCCCGTCAGGGTGGCGGTACGCGGCGTCTCGGGCACGATGCGGGCGGCTGAAGAAAAGTATTTAGGCCGGCCGAGTGAATCCCGAGACGAAGCCAGCGTCGCGTTCGCGGGCGGCACCCGTCGCGCCGTCCGCCGGGGCGACCTCGTCGACGTCGACTGCGAGGACGGGTTCGCGGGCGCGACGGACCTCGACTGCTAACCATGCAAGGACAGAACCAACAGCAGGCCTACGACCGCGGTATCACGATCTTCTCGCCGGACGGGCGCCTCTACCAGGTGGAGTACGCCCGGGAGGCCGTCAAGCGAGGGACGCCCAGCATCGGGGTGCGCACGGACGGCGGCGTCGTCCTCCTCGTGGACAAGCGCATCAGCTCGCCGCTGATGGAGGAGGCGTCCGTCGAGAAGATACACAAGGCCGACAACCACGTCGGCATCGCGAGCGCGGGCCACGTCGCCGACGCCCGGAAACTCATCGACTTCGCGCGCCGCGACGCCCAGGTCGAGCGCCTTCGCTACGACCAGGCCATCGGCGTGGAGACGCTGACGAAAGACATCACCGACCACATCCAGCAGTACACGCAGGTCGGGGGCGCGCGGCCGTTCGGCGTCGCGCTCCTCATCGGCGGCGTCACGAACGGCGAGCCCCGCCTCTTCGAGACGGACCCGTCGGGGACGCCGTACGAGTGGAAGGCCATCGCCATCGGCGAGGACCGCTCTACTGTCCAGGAGTACCTCGAGGACAACTACGACGAGTCGCTGCCCCTCGACGAGGGCGTGGAGCTGGCGCTGCGCGCGCTCGGCCAGATTCGCGACTCGCTGGCGCCCGAGGGCGTCGGCGTCGCCACCATCGACGCGGAGACGGGCGCGTTCATCGAGCTGTCGAACGACGAGATCAGCGAGTACCTCGACGAGCACGACCTGCTCGACGACGGGACCAGCGGCGACGAAGCGGACCCCGACGAAGACGAGGAGTAGTCCGCTCCCACGGCGGGGAAAAGCTCTTTTAAGTACACTCCCCGAAGCAACACGCATGATATCACTCGACGAGGCGGTGACGGCTCGCCTCGAAACCCACGGGGAGCGCTTCGAAGTGCTCGTCGACCCGGACGCCGCGCTCGCGATGAAGCGCGGCGAGTTCGACGGCGAACTGGAGGACGTCATCGCCGCGCGGGACGTCTTCGAGAACGCCTCCCGGGGCGACCGGCCCGCCGAGGAGGACCTCGAAGAGGTGTTCGGGACGACCGAGCCGATGGAGATTATCCCCGACGTCATCGAGCGCGGGGAGATCCAGATCACCGCCGAGCAGCGCGAGGAGATGCAGGAGCAGAAGCGCCGCAAGCTCGTCAACACCATCACGCGGAACGCGGTCAACCCCCAGATGGACAACGCGCCCCACCCGCCCGAGCGCATCGAGAACGCGCTCGAAGAGGCGGGGTTCACGGTGGACCCGATGGAGCCCGCGGAGAGCCAGGTCGACGAGGCGCTGGACGCGCTGCGGCCCGTGATTCCGATCCGCTTCGAGGAGGTCACCGTCGCGGTGAATCTGCCGCCGGACCACGCGGGCAGCGGGCAGGCCAAGATCCGGGAGTTCGGCGAACTCGACCGCGAGGAGTGGCAGGCCGACGGCTCCTGGGTGGGCGTGTTGACGTTCCCGGCCGGGATGCAGAACGACTTCTACGACCTCGTCAACGAGGTCTCGGAGGGGGAGGGCGAGACGACCATCGTGAAGGACAAAGGCGAACTCGACACGCGGTAAGCTATCCTTTCCGGAAGCCGACCAGGAACCCCCCCGTGAATCCGGCGCTGACCGACAGCGTCGAGAGGATGGTGTTCATCCACGACGGCGGCGCAGCGCCGTTGGCGGCCTGCGTGATGTCGAGCATCCCGCCCGTGAGGCGGTCCCAGTCGACCGTCAGGATGCCCCGGGACTCCAGGAACTTGAACAGCGCGAGCTCCAGCCCGACGATGACCGCGATGAGCTTCGCGACCTTCTTGGCCGCGAACCCGATGACGGCGCCGATGCCGGCGCCACCCCCGAATTCCAGCCCGAGGGTCGTCAGATTAATGTCTGCCATACTCGCCCGTCGGTCGGCTACCGGTAAGTCTCTTTTGTCGGTCGCACTGACGCGGTAAGCCGTCCCTACTGGCGCAGTGCGGACGCGTCGGCCGCGTCCTCTGCGGTCAGCGAGTCCAGCACGAGTTCGTCGATGGCTTGCCGCGCCTGCTCGGGCGCGTCCTCGTGGCCGAGCGAGAGCCGGCGCTCGCGGGCGGCGTGAATCAGGTCCGTGACGAGCTGGCCGACGCGCTCGGCGTCCACGTCGCGGAAGACGCCCGCCTCGATGCCGTCTTCGACGACGGCCACGATGCTGCCGCGGATGCGGTCGTAGTGCTCGTCGAACAGCTCGCGGTGGCGCTCGTCGTGCTGGGCGTACGCGTACAGCTCGTGGTACACCTTCATGCGGTCCCAGTGCTCGAACTCCTCGAGCTCCGGGCCGAACAGGCACTGGTCGATGCGCGCGTCGAGTTCCGTCCGCGGGTCCGCGTCCGTGTCCACCTCGACGCTGCCCTCGTACTGGTCGATGACGTACGCGAGAAACGACGACATGAGGTCGTACTTGCCGTCGAAGTGGTAGTGGATCAGCTGGCGTGACTGCTCCATCTCGTCGCCGATGTCCCGCACCCGCAGGTCCTTGTAGCCGTGTTCGCGAAGCGCGCGGAACGTCGCCTCCATGATGGCCTCCCGCGTGTCCGTGGAGCCGGCGTTCCCGTCGGAGTCGCTCATCGTAGTGCCCGTTCGCGCGCGAGGTTGAAGTCAGTTACTACGGCGGACACGCGCGAGCTACGGGCGTACACGCCCGAAATTCAGAGCTCGGGGACGTCCGAGGGCACGTCGAAGTCGTGGTAGTACTCGCCTTTCTCCTTCGAGAGGATGTCGAGGATCGCGGCCGCGCCGTCGCCCGCGGCGATGACGGCCTGCCACTTCTCCGCGCGGCCCATCGCGCCGGTGGCGTACACGCCCTCGACGCTGGTCTCCATGTCGACGTTCACGTCGACGACGTCCTCGTCGGTGAACTCGCAGCCGAGGTCCTCGGCGAGCTCGCGGTTGCCGCCGGTCGCGAGCACGACGTAGTCCGCCTCGTACTCGTCCTCGTCGGTACTGACGACGAACCCGTCGTCGCTCTGCTCGACGCCCGTGACTTCCGCCTCGTGGAGCGTCGCGCCGCGGGCCTCGGCCTGTCCGCGGGCGATGGTGAGGAACTCGTCGCCGCTGATGCTGCGAATCGCGGGGTAGTTGAAGAGGTGGGCCTTCCCCATCCAGGACTCGCCCGTGTCGAAGGCGACGGTGTCGAGGTCGTTCTTCGCTGCGTACTGTGCCGCGGTCAGGCCGGCGGGGCCGCCGCCGACGACTGCTACGTCTGCCATACGCGAGTGGAGCAGCGGCTCGCAGAAGTAGTTTACCAATCGGTAAAAGTCGGCCGGCTGACGAGTTCAGCGGACGAACGGGCCGCGCTGGTGGATCTCCTCGCCGTGCGGGCGGCCGGAGACCGCGACCGCGCGGAGGGCGTCCTCGCTCTCGACGGCGACGTCCTCGGCTTCGACGACGGGGAGTACGTCGCCGACACCGAACGCGTGGCCGTTCACCGCGCCCTCGCCGTCGACGCCGTAGAGGAAGCCGGTCCAGTCCTCCCGGGGCGACCACGTCCACGCGTCCGTGACGGTCGCGTCGAGGTACTCCATCGGCGTGTACAGCGAGAGCGGCGACCCCTCGCCGACGACGGTCGTCACGGTCGCGCCGTCGAGGGACTCCGTCGGGAGGTCGTCGGTACTCGCGTCCTCGTAGCCGGCGTCGGCGTCCTTCCGGTCGCGCGGGAGGTTCACCCAGAGCTGGAGGCCGTTGCAGCCCCGGCCGCCCGCCGGGAACTCCGAGTGACGGATGCCGCTGCCGGCGGTGATGCGCATCGCCTCGCCCTCGCGGGCGGTGTTGGTGACGCCGAGGGAGTCCTCGTGGGCCATCCCGCCGTCGAGCATGTAGGAGACGATCTCGAACCCCTCGTGGGGGTGCATCGGGAACCCCTCGTCGGGCTCGATGTAGAAGCGCTCGAACAGCACGAACGGGTCGAGGTGCCGGGGGAAGCTGTTCGTCGGGAACGCGCGGTTCGAGTTGACGCCGGTGCCGTGCCGGACGGTCTGGCCCGGAACCGGCTGGCTCGGGTCGCTCGAACTCATCGGTCGGCTCCCTCCTCGGGGCTGTCGGGTCGGCGGAGCGGCTGTCTCATGCCCCGCACTTCGTTTACCGGCCGGTAAAGGCTGTCGGAAGGGGCGCTCGCCGCGTCGAGCGGCCGGCGAGGGACGTGTGAGTCGTTCGTCAACCGGTGGCACTCTCCCCGTCCTCCGCACTTTAGTGTGTTTGTACCGTCTGGTAAAACACGGATGAGTGACTTCTCGATAGACGCCGACTGGAGCGAACTGTACGTCGACGGCGAGTGGACGCCCGCCGAGAGCGGCGAGACAATCGACGTCGAGGACCCCTCCACGCGGGAGGTCGTCGCCGAGGTACCGTCCGCTTCGGGAGCCGACGTGAACGCAGCCTACGAGGCCGCTGCGGAAGCCCAGACGGAGTGGGCGGAGGCGCCGCCAGCCCAGCGCGCGGCGGTCGTCCAGCAGTTCCTGGAAGCGCTCCAGGCACACAGCGACGAGGTCGTCGACCTGCTCGCACACGAGGTCGGCGGCTCCGCCATCATGGGCGAGACGTCCATCCAGATCGCCAGCGACCACGCTGGCGAGGCGGCGACGCTGCCGCGGCGGATGAAAGGCGAGCACGCCGAGTCGAACATCCCCGGCAAGGAGAACATCGTCGAGCGCGGGCCGAAGGGCGTGGTGACGGTCATCTCGCCGTGGAACTTCCCGCTGAACCTCAGCGCTCGCGCCGTCCTCCCCGCCATCGCCGCGGGCAACAGCGTCGTGCTGAAGCCCTCGACGAACTCCCCCATCACGGGCGGGCTGCTGTTCGCGAAGCTGTTCGAAGAGACCGACCTCCCCGGCGGCGTACTGAACGTGGTGACGGGCCGGGGCTCGGAGATCGGTGACCGCGTCGCCAGCCACCCCGAGAGCGACGTCGTCTCGTTCACCGGCTCCACGTCGGTCGGCCAGCACGTCGCCGGGCTCGCGGGCGAGAACCTCGCGGTGCCGGCGATGGAGCTCGGCGGCAACAACGCGTTCGTCGTCACCGAGGACGCCGACCTCGACCGCGCCGTCGACGCGGCGACGTTCGGCTCGTTCGTCCATCAGGGACAGGTCTGTATCTCCATCAACCGCCACGTCGTCCACGAAGACGTCTACGACGAGTACGTCGAGAAGCTCACCGAGCGCGCCGAGGAACTCGCCGTCGGGAGCGCGCACGAGGGCGGCACCGTCGTCGGCCCGATCATCGACGAGTCCCAGCGCGACGAGATGCTCGAATACGTCGAGGAGACGGTCGAGGCGGGCGCCACCCTCGAAACCGGCGGCGAAACCGCCGACATCGACGGTGTCGACGATTCGCTGGTCGTCGAGCCGACGGTGCTCTCGGACGTCACCAACGACATGGCGGCCGCCTGCAACGAGCACTTCGGTCCCATCGCGCCCGTGATCCCGTTCTCGGACGTCGACGAGGCCGTCGAAATCGCCAACGACACCGAGTACGGCCTCTCCGGCGCCGTGCACTCGGGCGACCTCTCGGTCGCACGGGAGATCGCCGACCGCATGGAGACCGGGAACGTCCACATCAACGACCAGCCGATCAACGACGAGGCTCACGTGCCGTTCAGCGGCATCGGCGCGTCCGGCGTCGGCGAGTACAACAGCGACGCGTTCCTCCGGGAGATCACCGAGACGAAGTGGATCTCCGTCCAGCACGAGCCCCGCGAGTACCCGTTCTGACCGGGCGATACCGGGAGCCGTTATCCGCGCCCGGGGCTTAAGTAGCGCCGGGGCGTAGTACGCGTCGAGTGACAGGAACAGCGACCAAGACGGCGGTCGTGGCCAAGCGCGTCGACGACGGCGAGGCCGACACCGCCGAAATCAGGGACCTCGTCCGAGCCGCGGGCTACGAGGTCGGCGGCGAAGTGACCCAGACCCGTACCGCCGACCCCGCGCTCCAGCTCGGCGAGGGGAAAGTCGAGGAGCTCGCGGCGCTCGTCGCGGAGACGGGCGCGGAGCGCGTCGTCTTCGACAACCGCCTCGGCCCCTACCAGACGTACAACCTCGGCCAGCGGCTGCCCGAGAACACGGAAGTCGTCGACCGCTTCCGGCTCATCCTCGACATCTTCGGCCAGCGCGCTCGGACGCGGAAGGCCCAGCTGCAGGTCGAGCTCGCGGAGCTGCGCTACGAGCTCCCGCGCGCGGAGGCGAAGACCAGCCTCGCGAAGCGCGACGAGCGCCCCGGGTTCATGGGCCTCGGCGAGTACGACGAGAGTCGCGAGCAGGACATCAAGGCCCAGATCAGCCGCATCCGGGACGAACTGGAGAGCATCGAGAAGACCGAACGGCAGCGCCGGGAGACCCGCCGCGAGTCCGGCTTCGAGCTGGTGGCCCTCGCCGGGTACACGAACGCCGGGAAGTCGACGCTGCTGCGGCGGCTCGCCGACGACCTCGACGTCGACGAGAACGACGACCTCCACCCCGACCTCGACACCACCGCCGAGTCCCAGGACAGGCTGTTCACGACGCTGGGGACGACGACCCGCCGGCTGGAGATGGACCGCCGGGACGTCCTGCTGACGGACACGGTCGGGTTCATCAGCGACCTCCCGCACTGGCTCGTGGAGTCGTTCAAGTCCACCCTGGAGTCCGTCTACCAGGCCGACCTCGTGCTGCTGGTGGTGGACGCCAGCGAGCCCCTCGACGACATCCGCGAGAAGCTCGTCACCAGCCACGACACGCTCTACGAGCGCAACGAGGCCCCCATCGTCACCGTGTTCAACAAGGTGGACAAGGTCGACGACGACGAGCTCGCGGAGAAACAGGAGGCGCTGTCCGCGCTCGCGCCGAACCCCATCGCGGTCAGCGGGAGGGAAGGGATCGACGTCGACGCGCTCCGCGAGCGCATCGACGACGAACTGCCGCCCCGCGAACGCGAGACGCTCGTCCTCCCGATGACCGAGGACACGATGAGCGTGGTGTCGTGGGTCCACGACCACGCCCACGTCCGCGACGTCGACTACGGCGACGAGCAGGTCGTCGTCGACTTCGAGGCGCGCCCCCCAGTCGTCGAGAAGTCCCGCGCGAAGGCCAGCGACCTCGTCGCGGAAGCCTAGAGTTCGCGCTTCTCCTTGCTGACGACCTCGACGCCCTCGATAGCGGTGCCGGGGTACTGGCCGTCGTCGTCCTTCTCCGCGGCCTTCACCATGTCCCAGACGACGTTCAGGCCGGTCGTCACGCCCTCCAGGGCCTCCATCTCGCAGCCCGTCTTCCCGGTGGTCTCGACGGCGACTTCGAGAATCACGCGGTCCTCGCGCACGTCGAAGTCCGTCTCGACGTTCGTGATGGGGATCTGGTGGCACATCGGAATCGTCTCCCACGTGTGCTTGACCGCCTGCACGGCGCCGACGCGCGCGGTCGCGAGCACGTCGCCCTTCCCGATTTCGTCGCCGCGAATCGCGTCGACAGTCGACGCCGAGAGGCGAATCTCGCCGCGCGCGACCGCGCGGCGCGCCGTGTCGGGCTTGTCGCCGACGTCCACCATCTGCACGTCGCCGTCCTCGGTCGTGTGCGTGAGGTCGTCTCCGGGATCGTCGCTAGTCATCAGAACCACCCCACAGCGCCGCGGGAAGCGCGTCCACCAGGTCGGTCGCGAGCAGACCGTAGCCGTGGTCGTCGACGGCGTAGTCGCCGGCGGCGCCGTTCGCGTACGCGCCGACACTCGCTGCGGGGAGCGCGTCCAGCGTCGAGAACATCGCGGCCGTCGCGCCCGCGAGCACGTCGCCGGTGCCGCCGACGGTCATTCCCGGGTTCCCGGTGCGGTTCACGCGCGTCGTCTCGCCGTCCGAAATTACGTCGTAGGCGCCCTTCACGAGGACCGTCTGCCCGAGGTCGGCGGCGAAGGCTCCGACGGTGTCCGCGCGCTCACGCCAGTCGTCTTCCGCGGGACCGCCCATCTTCCGGAGTTCTCCCTGGTGGGGCGTGCAGACGAGGTCGGCGTCCGTCTCGACGTCGGGGACGACCTGGAGAGCGTCGGCGTCGACGACCGCGCGGCCGTCGTACGAGGCGAGGAACTCTCGGACCGCTGCGAGCGTGTCGCTGGCGTCGCCGAGTCCCGGCCCGAGGACGACCACGTCGACGTCCGCGGCGCGGTCGAGAATCTCGTCGACGTGCTCGGGGAGCAGGCGCGTGCCGACGTACGAGTCGACGATGAGGTTCTCGCTGTACCCCTTCACGGTGTCCGCGATGCTGTCGGGGACCGCGAGGTACGCGAGGTCCGCGCCCGCCCGCAGCGCCGCCCGCGCGCTCAACGCTGGCGCACCCGTGTAGGGACCGCCGCCGACGACGAGCACGCGCCCGAAGTCGCCCTTGTGGGCCTGCGGGTCGCGTTCGAGCTGCTGGAGGTCGCCCGGCCCGACGAACAGTTCCGCCGCGTCGGGGATGCCGATGTCCGCGACGGTGACGTCCTCGCGGTCCGCGAGCGCGGGCTTCACGTCGTGGAACGTCACCACGCGGTCGGCGTCGACGGCGGCGCCGGGCGTCTCGCCGGTGTCGGCGTCCATCCCCGAGGGGACGTCGACGGCGACGACCGGCGCGTCGGCGCCGTTGATCGCTTCGATTGCTGTGGCTTCTGGCTCACGGGGCGCACCCGAGACGCCGGTGCCGAGCACGGCGTCCACGACGACGTCCGGGTCGCCGAGGTCGAGGGACTCGGAGTCTTTGACGACTTCCGTGGGGAGTTCGGCCTGCTGGAGCGCCGCCCAGTTCTCGCGGCTGATGTCCGTCGTGATTGTCTCGGGCCGACCGAGCAGGTGGACGGTGACGTCGTACTCGCCGAGGAAGCGTGCCGCGACGAACGCGTCCCCGCCGTTGTTCCCGCGGCCCGCGACGACGGCGACGCTCGCGCCCGCGTCGGCGGTCTCGCGGACGGCACACGCGACGGCGTTCCCGCTGGACTCCATCAGCTGCTTGCGCGGCACGCCGACCGCCGCCGCGTTCCGGTCGACGGCGGCCATCCGCTCGCTGGTGATCATGTCCGGACGTTCGGCGGGGGCCGCCGTAAAAACTCCGCGTGCGGGATCACCGGCGGATCTCGAACCCGTCGAAGCCCTCCGGGTCGCCGTACTCGACCTCGACGTCGTCGACGCGCGCCGCGGGGCTGCCCTCGTGGCACCACTCGACCATCGCCTCGACGTCGTCTTCGAGGCCCTCGAAGACCGCCTCCACGCGGCCGTCCCGGAGGTTCCGTACCCAGCCGTCGACGCCGCGGTCGGTCGCCTGCTCGCGGGTGGTCGCGCGGTAGTAGACGCCCTGTACCTTCCCGGAGACGAACACCCGTGCGCGAGTCCGCTCGCTCATGTCACCGAGTGGGGCGGCGTCCGTCAAAAAGCTACGCGCGGGTCACTCGTCGCCGCCCGAACGGAGGTAGTGGAAGAGGTAGGTCTGCGTGTAGCCGGCGTACGGGCCGAGTCGCTGCCGGATAGCGCGGGAGGTGTCGGCGTAGTTGCCGCAGTCGCAGTCCGGGTAGTGGTCCTCGATTGCCGACCGAATCCACGTGTCCAGCGGGACCGCTTCGAGGTAGCCCAGCGAGAACAGCAGGACGCAGTCCGCGACCTTGTCGCCGACGCCGACGAACCCCGTGAGCTCCTCGCGGGCGAGTTCGTACGCCCGTCCGTCGACGTCGCGCTCGGCGAGCTCGCCGGACGCGACCATCTCCGCGGTCCGCTGGACGTACGGCGCGCGGTAGCCGAGTTTCAGCTCGCGGAGGTCGTCCTCGGTGGCGGCCGCGAGGGCTTCCGGCTCGGGGAACGCGTGGACGGTCTCGCCGTCGTAGTCGATCGGCTCGCCGTAGTGTTCGCGGAGGGACTCCTGCATCGCGAAGATGCGCTCGACGCGCATCTGCGCCGAGCAGATGAACGATACCAGGCAGCCGAAGAACGGGTCGCGGACGATGCGGAGGCCGTCGTAGGCGTCCCACGCGGCCGCCGTGAGGTCGTCGTCGACGGCGGCGGCGCGAATCTCGTGGAGGTCGTCGTTCAGCCCGAGCAGTTCGCGCACCAGCGGGTCGGCGTCGGTCGTGGACTGCCACTCGACCGCGTCCGTGGTCTGGCGGACTTCGACGACGTCGCCGTCGACGACGGTGCGGTACCACGCGTCGCCGCCGTACGCGCCGTCGGTCTCGTAGGTCGCGCCGTCGGGACGCCACCAGAGGTACGTCTGTCCGCTCTCCAGGGTCGACTGCACGTCGACAGCGCCCGGGACGTCGGCCGTCGGAATGGCGCCGCGCTCCATCTCGGGCGGGCTTGGCGGCGCTGTGGGAAGACGCAATCGGTTTCGGGCTAACCTTCTTCTACGTCGCCCGCGAACACGTCACGTAGCTATGGATTGTAGGGTGGTCGTCGAAGCAGCGGTCCCCGTCTACGACGTCGAGACACCCGACGAAGCGGTCCGCATCGCCATCTCGAAGACCGGCGAGATGCTGAACCCGGACCTGAACTACGTCGAGATCAACATGGGCGAGCGCTCCTGCCCGCACTGCGGGGAAGCCCTCGACCCCGCGTTCGTCGCCGCCGACGAGAGCCTCGTCGCGCTCGAACTGGAGATGAGCGTGTTCAACGTCGAGCGCGAGGAGCACGCCTCCCGGATCGCGCGCAAGGAGATCGGCCAGCGCCTGGAGAACATCCCGCTAGAGGTGCTGCACGTCGAGGAGGAAGTCGAAGCCGAGAGCGACGCGGAGAACGCGGAAGCGGCGAACGGCGAGGAGAGCGAAGCGAGGGACGACGAGGACGGAGACGGAGCGTAGCGGCGCTGCTAGACGGTTCCGGGTCGCGCGAGGAGACGTCGCGTTTCGCTACGTTAGTCGGCCTGGGCGGGGACGGCTTCCTGTTCTTCGGTGTCTTCCATCGCCGAAGTGATGCCGCCCGCGAGCGCGAAAACAGCTGCTTTGTGGTCAGTTTTCGATTTGTGAATGGATGTGGGTCGTACGCCGAGGTCCTCGTACTCGTCGAGGGAAATCTCGTCGGATTCACATTCCTCGTAGTAGTTCCCGACCTCTGCGAGGAGGCCGTGAAGGTGGATGAGCTCCTGCTTCTTCATGGCAGCCAATTCTAACGGTCACGGGGTTATAGTATTATCCTGAGACCTGTTACCACGGTTCTCTCTCCCGTGGGCCGCCGTATCTCACCCGGGTTTTTGAAAGGCTTTTGTGCGGGCCGCCACTTCGAACCGGTATGGACTACGAAGAGCAACTCGACCGCGCGATGCAGGACAAGTCCGACGTCGCGGGCAGCGAGAGCCGATTCGAGGTGCCGGAGCCGAACGTCCGCGAGGAAGGCAACGTCACCGTCTACGAGAACTTCCAGGACACCCTCGACCGCCTCGGCCGCGAGGAGGACCACGTCCTGAAGTTCATCCAGAACGAGCTCGGGACGAGCGCCCAGATCGACGAGCGCGGGCGCGCCCGGCTCACCGGCGAGTTCCGCCAGCGCCGCGTCGAGGACGTCCTCGACGAGTACGTCGACACGTACGTCCTCTGCCCGGAGTGCGGGCTGCCGGACACGAACCTCGAAGTCGAGGACGACACCGAGCGCCTCCACTGCGAGGCGTGTGGCGCCCGTTCGGCGGTGTAGAAGCTACTGTAGTCGTTTCAGGTTCTCCAGGTCGCGGTCGGTCCGCATGAACTCCGCGGTCCGCCGCGTCGCGTGGCAGTTCGGACAACTGAAGTTCTTGTCGTGCGTGGGCAGCTCGCTCGGCGTGCTCTCCCACCGTTTCTGGCATTCAGGACAGGATAACTGCACGTACGCCTCGTGCGCCATGCCCGCAACTGCGACGGCTGCGGGGAAAAAGGTTGAGGCCGGTCCTCGCGCAGTCGGACTCTCGGGTAATCTGCCGGTAACGTACCGAGTCTCGTCGCCCGAGCAGCCGGCTCGGGACCGTTCAGTCCCAGGTGACCCACAACAGGAACCCGATAGCAGCGGTCTCCAGCAGCCGCAGCGCCATCATCGCCGTCGCCGAGATCGACGGCAGGCCGCTGAACCACGCCGTCAGCTGGGCGTGCATCGCGAAGTAGTAGAGCCCGAGGAGGTTCTCGCCGAGTAACAGCAAGCCGAACAGGAGGAGGCCGAGCGCGTGCTTCGAATGCATCTGGCGGTAGTTGCGAGCCCACACGCTGCAGAGCGCGAGCAGCGCGAGGACGTTGAGCGCCATCGCGGCTCGCGTGACGTCCGCCCAGACGGTCATCTACACCACCGTTGGGAGGAGCGGTAGTTATACACTTTCCCAAATTCCGCCGATATTCGGTTCGTAGCGCGCATCACTCGACTTCCTCCATGATCTCCTCGACGGTGTCCCAGTGGTCTCTCACGGCGTCCGTCGGCAGGTACACCGCGCCGTAGTCGTCGCCGCTGGCTTCGACGATGTCGTTGTCGACGAGCACGTCCAGGTGGTGGCGGACCGTCTTGTAGTCGAGGTCCAGGTCCTCCGCGAGCTGGTTCGCGTTCCTCGGCCGCTCGGCGACCGCACGCAGGATGCGGACGCGGTTCGGGCCGCCGCGCGTCCCAGTCAACACGTACCAGAGCGCGGCCTCCATCGCCTCGTGAGACGCGGCGCAGGCCCGTAAAACCACCCGAGCCCGCGTCGCGTGCCGGCTTCCGGGCGCTCAGACGGTGAACAGGTGGCCGGACTCGGGCACGTCGAAGAGCCCGATACGGGCACCGGCGTCCAGCCACGCGTGCCCGTAGGAGAACGCCGCGAGCGCGTTCACGGGGTCGTCGTGCTCGCGGAAGTGACGGCCGTCGTCGAGGTACGACTGCGCCATCTCCTCGTACTCGGCGGCGGCCTCGCCGAGCGGCGTGTCGGCGGGCGGAACGGCTTCGGCTTCCGCGAGCGCCTCCGCCAGCAGGCCCTCGTAGCGGTCCATCTTCTCGTGGAGGTCGGCGGGCATACGGGAACGTGGGGGACGTGCGGCGTAAGCGCTGGGGTGTCGAACGGGGTGGCGGCACGCTTCCCGGTCAACACAACCTACAAGCGCCGCGGGCGTCGAGTAGTAGGCATGACCGCGGACCCGAAGGTGGAGATCTACACGAAGACGGACTGTCCGTACTGCGAGAAAGCCAAGGGCCTCTTCGACGAGAAGGGCGTCGACTACGTGACGTACAACGTCACGGGCGACGAGGAGCTGTTCGAGGAGATGAGAGCGCGCGCGGACGGCCGCGAGACCGCGCCCGAGGTGTTCATCGACGACGAGCTCATCGGCGGCTGGGACGACACGCACGAACTCGACCAGAGCGGCGAGCTCGACGAGAAGCTCGGCATCGCGGACGACAGCACCGACGACGTCGTCGAACACCGGAAGCTCGTCATCACGGGGACGGGCATCGCGGCGCTGACGGCGGGCATCTACGCGGCGCGGTCGAACAACGACCCGCTGCTGTTCGAGGGCGACGAGCCCGGCGGCCAGCTCACGCTCACCACGGAGGTCGAGAACTACCCCGGGTTCCCGGAGGGCATCTCGGGGCCGGACCTCATCAACAACATGAAAGAGCAGGCCAAGCGCTTCGGCGCTGAACTCGAACACGGCGTCGTGGAGCACGTCGACGACTCCCAGCGGCCGTTCCGCGTGGAGCTGGCGAACGGCGACGTCTACACCGCGGACGCCGTCATCGCGGCGTCCGGGGCGAGCGCGCGCACGCTCGGCATCCCGGGTGAGGACGAGCTGATGGGGTACGGCGTCTCGACGTGCGCGACCTGCGACGGCGCGTTCTTCAAGGGCGAGGACATGGTCGTCGTCGGTGGCGGCGACGCGGCCGCCGAGGAGGCCAGCTTCCTCACGAAGTTCGCCGATACAGTCTACCTCGTCCACCGCCGCGACGAGCTCCGGGCGGAGGACTACTGGCAGGAGCGCGTCCAGGAGCACGTCGACAACGGCGACATGCAGGTGCTCTGGAACACGGAGGCCGTCGAGATCGAGGGGACGCCCGAGTCCGGCGTCGACGACGTGACGCTGGTGCGCCACCCCGAGGGTCACCCGACCGCGAAGCTCGACGACGACGAGACCGAGCAGTTCGCGCTGTCCGTCGGCGCGTTCTTCGTCGCCATCGGCCACACGCCGAACACGGGCTACCTCGAAGACACGGGCGTCGAGCTCGACGACGAGGGGTACATCATAACGCGCGGCGGCAAGGGAGGCGGCCAGACGCGAACGGACGTCGGCGGTATCTTCGGCGCGGGCGACGTCGTCGACTACCACTACCAGCAGGCTGTCACCGCTGCCGGCATGGGCTGTAAGGCCGCGCTGGACGCCGACGAGTACCTGGAGAGCGAGGCGAGCGCGAGCGCCGCGGAAGGCACCGAGGCCGCGCCCGCCGACGACTGACCGGACGGCCGCGTCGTAACCGCGTGTCGGTGCGTTTTTCTTCGCGGTGACACCTGTGGGAGTATGTCGAATCGCATACTTGCAGTGGCAGTGGTCGCGCTCGTCGCGCTCGCCGGCTGTACGGGGGGCGTTCCCGGCGACGACGGCGCGTCCTCGGACGCGACGAGTGACCTCCCGCCGGTCGCCGAACAGACCTGGGTCGACGACAACGAGAGCGTGGCGTACGAGCGGCTCCAGGAGAGCCACGCGAACGTCATCGCGAACGCGTCTAGCTTCGAGTACGCGCAGAACACGTCCAGCGACGGCGGCGCCGAGTCGACGTCCAGAGTCCTCGTGGACCGGGACGCGGAGACCGTGCTACTGCAGATCGCGACCACGCGTGGCGGGACCGAGCAGACCCAGAACACGTACGTCGCCGACGGCGTGGCGTACTCGCAGTCCGGGACGGACGGCGAGTACCGGTACGGCAGCCAGAACGTGACCAGCGGGGAGTTCGAACAGCTCGTCGACCAGCAGTCCCGGCTGCGGACGACCGGTGGCGTCTTCGACGCTCTGGAGTTCGAGTACGTCGGGACCGAGGACGGCGCGTACCGCTTCGAGGCTGACAGCATCGCGTCCTCGGAGGACACGAGCTTCGACGCGAGCGACGTCACCGAGTCGTCGGCGACGCTCGTCGTCGACGACGACGGGTACGTCCGAACGCTGTCGCTGACGCTGACCGTCGACGAGGGCGACGGCGAGTCGACGGCGTCGCTGTCGTTGTCGACGACGGGCGTGAACGAGACGACCGTCGAGGAGCCGTCGTGGACGGACGAAGCGGCGTAGCCCGCTTTCCACATCTCTTTTAGTCGGGGTCCCGTCTGTGAGGTATGGACGAAGCCACGTTCACCATCGAGGACCCGAACGGAGACACCGACGAAGTGACGATTCCCGCTCGCCTCGTCGAAATCTTCAGCGAGGAGGACGACGAGAGCGAGGCGCAGGTCGTCGGCGACATCGCGCTGATGGCGTTCGCGCAGCGAGCGCACGCGCTCGTCCACCACAGCCAGGGCGAGCCCACCGAGGAGCTCCAGGACGTCGAGCAGGCGACTCTCGACCAGTTCGAGGAGCGCTTCGGGCAGACGTACGCGGAAGCGACCGGCCACCAGCACTAACCCCTCGCCACAGCGCGCAGAACGCTTTTCGACGTCGTCGCTGTTCGTCGGCAGCGGGCACGCCGCGATTCGCGGCGACGGAGCCGTCTCCCAGACAGGGCACCGGACGGCTGTGCGGCAGCTCGCTCAGTCGTCCCGATACAGCGGGTGGGAGTCGCCGACGATGCGCTTGAACACGTGCAGGACGCCGGCGTGGAACGCGACGAGGATGGCGACGCTGACGACGATAGTGGCGACGCGCAGCGGCGTCGACAGCAGGCCGAGCGAGACGATGAGCGTCGTCGCGCAGGCCGGCGGGTGAATCGTGTCGGTCGCGATCATCGCCCAGCTCGTCAGCACGATGGAGGCGGTCGCGCTCGCGGTGAGCCGGAACCCCTCGACGGAGAGCGGCGGCGGGGTCGCAGTTATCGACGCGCCGGTCGCGATCAGCGACCACGCCAGCAGCCCCGCGACGCCGCCGATGAGGTGGCTGGCGAGGACGCGGTACGTCTGCGTGCGCTCGCTGCGCCGGTCGAACGCGAGCACGAACGCAGTGGGGCCGAGGCTCGGGAAGATGAACGGCTGGCCGCTCGCCCACGCGACGACGCCGAGCACCGTGAACAGGAGGCCGGCGTAGAGGCTCGTCCCGACGCGGCGTCTCATGGCGCGTGTCTCCGCACCTGCCGCCTAAATCACTCTTGCTTCGGGCGCGCCGCGTCACAGCGCTTTCGGCGTCGAGACGGCCGAGGGAGCCGGGCTAGCAGTCGTACTCGAGGAGGACGCCGTCGTCGACTCGCTCGACGCCGACCAGGTCGAGTTCGGGGAGTTCGGAGACGAAGCCGTCACCGTCCGCGAGCGTCGGGGCGTCGCGGCCGCCGATGATGGTCGGCGCGACGAAGACGGAGAGCTCGTCGACGAGGTCGTCGGCGAACAGCGAGAAGATGAGCTCGCCGCCGCCCTCGACCATGAGGTCTTCGACGCCGTGCGCTTCCAGTTCGGCGAACGCTTCGGGGAGCGCGACGCGGGTTTCGCCCGCGACGACGACGGTGGCACCGGCGTCTTCGAGCGACTGGCGGTGCTCGACCGGCTCCTCCTCGGCGACGAGGACGAACGTCTGGGCGGCGCCGTCGAGCACGCGGGCGCCCGGTGGCGTGCGGGCGTGGGAGTCGGCGACGACGCGGGCGGGCTGGGGGGAGTTCCCGCGGGCGTCGCGCTCGGCGACGAGGTCGGAGTCGTCGACGGTCAGCGAGGGGTTGTCCGCGAGGACGGTGCCGACACCGACCATCACGGCGTCGACACTCGCACGGAGCGCGTCGACGCGCTCGAAGTCCGCCTCGCCGCTGAGCGCGACCTGCTCGCGGCGGCGCGTCGAGAGCTTGCCGTCCGCGCTCATCGCTGCGTTGACGACGACGTGCATACGCGGCAAGCGGGGCGGCCGCGGGAAACGCGTTTCGCTCTCACGCGCGCCCGCTCGCGGGAACCCTTTTAGGGGAGGGTGCCCGAGTTGTAGACGCATGAACGTCGACGAACACGCCGAGGAGCTCGCCTCCGACCTCGGTGTAGACAAAGCGGAGGTCAAAGAGAACCTGCAGAACCTCGTGGAGTACAGCGTTCCCGTCGAGGAGGCCAAACGCAGCCTCCGTCGGAAGTACGGCGACGACTCGGGCGGCGACTCGGGCGGCCCGACCGCAGCGGACATCGCCGACGTCGGCCCCGACTCGGGGAACGTCACGGTGACCGCGAAGGTGCTGACCGCGGGGAAGCGCTCGATTCGCTACCAGGGCGACGACCACGTCATCGGCGAGGGCGAACTCGCCGACGAGACCGGGAAGATCTCGTACACGGCGTGGGAGGACTTCGGGCTCGAACCCGGCGACACGGTCACCATCGGGAACGCGAGCGTGCGCGAGTACGAGGGCGAACCCGAGCTCAACTTCGGGGAGTCTTCCACCGTGAGCGAGGCCGAGGGCATCGACGTGCCCTACGACGTGGGCGGCGACCGCAGCCTCGCCGACCTCGCGCCGGGCGACCGGGGGCGGAACGTCGAGGTGCGCGTGACCGAGGTCGAGACCCGGACCATCGACGGCCGGGACGGCGAGACCGAGATTCTGAGCGGCGTGCTCGGCGACGAGAGCGCGCGCCTCCCGTTCACGGACTGGGACCCCCACGCCGAACTCGCGGAGGGCGCGTCCGTCCGACTCGAAGACGTCTACGTCCGCGAGTTCCGCGGCGTGCCGTCGGTGAACGTCTCGGAGTTCTCGACGGTCGCGAGCCTCGACGAGCCCGTGGAGGTCGGCGGGCCGACGCGGATGGCGATTCGGGAGGCCGTCGAGCGCGGCGGCGCGTACGACGTCGAGCTCGTCGGGAACGTCATCGAGGTCCGGGACGGCTCCGGGCTCATCCAGCGCTGCCCCGAGTGCGGGCGCGTCGTCCAGAAGGGGCAGTGCCGCCAGCACGGCGACGTCGAGGGCGAGGACGACCTGCGCGTGAAGGCGATTCTCGACGACGGCACGGACACCGTCACGGTCATCCTCGACCGCGACCTCACCGAGGAAGTGTACGGCGGCGGCATCGAGGACGCGCGCCAGCAGGCGCGGGACGCGATGGACCAGGAGGTCGTCGCGGACACCATCGCGGAGGCGCTCGTGGGCGCGGAGTACACGGTCCGCGGCCACCTCTCCGTGGACGACTACGGCGCGAACCTCGAAACGACCGAGTTCCGCGAGTCCGGCGACGACCCCGCCGAGCGTGCGCAGGCCTTCCTCGCGGAGGTGGACGCATGAGTTCGTCCGACTCCGAGGAGGTCAACCGCCGCGAGGTCGCCTACCGACTGTTCGCGGCGGAGTTCGAGGACGCGGACTACAGCTACGCGGAGAGCGACGAGGAACGCGCGCCGAACTACGTGGTGACGCCGACCGGCGCGCGCGTCAACCGCGTGTTCGTCGTGGGCGTGCTCACGGAGGTCGAGCAGGTCAGCGAGGACGTGGTGCGGGCGCGCGTCGTCGACCCGACGGGCGCGTTCGTCGTCTACGCCGGCCAGTACCAGCCGGAGGCGCTGGCGGCGCTCGAATCCGCGGACACGCCGTCGTTCGTCGCGGTGACGGGGAAGGCCCGAACGTTCCAGCCGGACGACGCGGACGTCGTCTACACGTCGATTCGCCCGGAGGAGGTCAGCGAGGTGGACGCCGAGACCCGCGACCGCTGGGTGGTGTCGACCGCCGAGCAGACCGTCGACCGCGTGGCGACGATGGCGGCCGCCCACGAGCGCGTCGAGCGCGGCGACACCCTCCGCGAGGTGCTCGAACGCGGGGGCGTCCAGCCCGGACTCGCTGCGGGCATCCCGCTCGCGCTCGACCACTACGGCACGACGCCGGCGTACCTCGACGCGGTACGCGAACTCGCGCTGGACGCCGCGCGCGTCGTCGCCGGCGAGCGCGACGAGGTCGGCGAGCTCTCCGTCGCCCCGACCGACGAGGGCGACGCGCCCCTCGACTTCGCGACCGACCTCGGCGTTCGGAAGACGACGCAGTCGTCTTCCGCAACCCATCAGAACGCAGAGCGGTCTGAGGACGTCGAGATCGAGTCCCCCGAGGAACCGGCGGGCGACGAAGCCGACCTGGAGGACGACCTCGAAGCGGAAGCCGAAGCGGAATCAGCTGCTGAGAGCGAACCCGAGCCGGCCACGGAGCCCGAGGCAGAGGGGTTCGGCGCCGAGCAGCCCGACTCGCCCGCCGCTGACGACGAGGAGCTGAACGAACCCGAAGCGCAGGGATTCGGCGACGAGTCCGCGGGAACAGGAGCGGAAACCGAGTCCGAGACCGGAGGGTCCGAATCCGAGGCGGAGACGGAGACCGAACCCGGTCCGGCGGCGGAGACCCCCGAACCCGACGAAGTGGCCGCGGAGGCCGCACCGGAGGGCGAAGAGGCGGCCGGCGACGGCGAGATGTACGAGCTCTCCGAGGAGGAGCGCGAGGAGGTCAAGGAGAACTACGACGTCGGCTTCTCCACGGGCTCGGAAGTGCCGGACGCGGGCGAGTCGGACATCGACGCGCCCGAACCGGACGAAGAGCCTGCTGCGGACTCCGAATCCGAAGCCGGTGACGACCTTGGGGACTTCGACGCCGAGGACGAGGCGTTCGACGAGGCCCAGGACGAGGACGCCGACGACCTCGACGACTTCACGGCCGAGGAGTACGACGAGCCCGAGTCGGACAGCGAGGACTCAGAGGCCGCGTCGATGGACCTCGACCTCGAGGACTACGTCGTGGAGCTGATGGACGAGCTCGACGACGGCGACGGCGCGCTCCGCGAGAACGTCGTCGCGACGGCGGCCGACGAACGCGACGCCGACGAGGGCGAGATCGAGGACGCCATCCAGGAGGCGCTGATGAGCGGGCGCTGCTACGAGTCCGGCGACGACCACCTGAAAGCCATCTAGATGGCGCTGGTCGAGCCGGTGCTCGACGAGCCCGCCGCGGTCGCCGATATTTCCGGCGGGAGCGGCGACGAACACGCGCTCGTCGTGGCGGACTACCACGCGGGCATCGAGCGGTCGCTGCGCCGCGAGGGGCTGGAAGTCCAGAGTCGCGCGGACGCGCGCCGCGAGCGCGCGCTCGACCTCGTCCGGGAGACGCGGGCGGACCGCGTCATCTTCCTCGGGGACCTCGGGCACGCCATCGGCACGCCGGAGGGCAACGAGCACGACGAACTCGCGGCGCTGTTCGACGCGCTCGACGTGCCCGTGACGCTCGTGGTGGGAAACCACGACGGCGGGCTCGCCGACGAGTTCGACGTCGACGCGACGCCGCCGGAGGGCGCGCGCATCGGCGACGTGGGGTTCGCGCACGGCCACACGTGGCCCGCGCCCGATGTGCTGGAAGCGGAGACGATTTGCGTGGGTCACGAGCATCCGACAGTCCGGCTGGAGGACGAAGTCGGCGGGGCGCGCGTCGAGCGCGCGTGGCTGCGCGGCCCGCTGGACGCCGCGCCGTTCGAGAAGTATCACGGTGAGGAGCTGGACGTGAGGGGAGACCTCGCGGTGTTCCCGGCGTTCAACGACCTCTCCGGGGGGACGTGGGTGAACGTCGAGGGGCAGGGATTCCTCGCGCCGTTCCTCCCCGAGGCGTGTCCGGACGCCGAACTCTACCTGCTCGACGGGACGCGGCTCGGGCGGTACAGCGACGTCTGAACGGTCGCGTTCCGGGCGGCGACTTCTCCCGGCAACGTGCTTATTCGGGTCGCGGGCCTACGTCGAGAGGATGAGTGAGACGCGGGGGATGGACGCGTTTGCCCACCTCGGCAGCGAGGTGCGGGCGGCGCTCTCCGAGCGCGGGTTCACGACGCCGACGGAGCCACAGCGCCGCGCGATTCCCGCGCTCGCGGACGGCAGGAACGGGCTCGTGGTCGCGCCCACGGGCACGGGGAAGACGGAGACGGCGATGCTCCCGGTGCTGAACAGCATCGTCGAAGAGGGCGCGCCCGAGGGGTTCGCGGCGCTGTACGTGACGCCGCTGCGCGCGCTGAACCGCGACATGCGCGAGCGCCTCGACTGGTGGGGGGAGACGCTCGGCCTCGACGTGGACGTCCGGCACGGCGACACGACCCAGTACCAGCGCGGGAAGCAGGCCGACGACCCGCCGGACGTGCTCGTGACGACGCCCGAAACCTTGCAGGCGATGCTCACCGGGGAGAAGCTCCGGGACGGTCTCACGGACGTCGAGCACGTCGTCGTCGACGAGGTCCACGAGCTCGCGGGCGCGAAGCGCGGCGCCCAGCTCTCGATTGGAATGGAGCGACTCGTGGAACTCGCGGGGGACTTCCAGCGCATCGGACTGTCGGCGACGGTCGGCGACCCGAAGGAGGTGGGGGCGTTCCTCACCGGCGGCCGCGGCTGCGAGATCATCGAGGTGGACGTCACGTCGAAAGTGGAGTTCTCGGTGCGCGAGCCCGAGGTCACCGACGGCGACGAGCGCCTGAGCAACGAGCTGATGACGTCGCCGTCGATGGCGAGCCACGTGCGCGCTATTCAGGAGATCGTCGACGAGCACGACTCCACGCTGATCTTCGTGAACACCCGCCAGACCGCGGAGGCGCTGGGGTCGCGGTTCAAGGAACTGGACGCGAACATCGGCGTCCACCACGGGTCGCTGTCGAAGGACGCGCGCATCGAGGTCGAGGACCGGTTCAAAGCCGGAGAAATCGACGGCCTGCTCTGCACGTCGTCGATGGAGCTCGGCATCGACGTGGGCCGCATCGACCACGTCGTGCAGTACTCGTCGCCGCGGGAGGTCGCTCGGCTCTTGCAGCGTGTCGGGCGCGCCGGCCACCGCCGCGACGAGGTCAGCCACGGCACGGTCATCACGGGCAGCCCGGACGACACGTTCGAGGCGCTCGCCATCGCCCGGCGGGCAGCAGCCGGGGAAGTAGAGGTCACGCAGATTCACCACGGCAGTCTCGACACGGTCGCGAACCAGATCGTCGGCGTGGTGATGGACTTCGGGGAGACGAGCGCCCGGCACGCCTACCAGATCGTGACGCGAGCGTACCCGTTCCGGGACCTCGACGAGGAGACGTTCCGCGAGGTCGCGATGGAACTGCACAACAACCGCGTGGTGTACGTCGACGAGGACGACGACACGCTCTCGAAGTCCGGGGGGACGTGGCAGTACTACTACGCGAACCTCTCGATGATTCCCGACGAGGAGACGTACGCCGTCTACGACATGGCCGGGGGCCGGCAGGTCGGGACGCTGGACGAGCGCTTCGTCGTGAACTTCGCCGAACCCGGCGCGACGTTCGTCCAGCGCGGCGAGATGTGGCGCATCACGAACATCGACGAGGAGGAGGAGGAGGTCAACGTCTCCCCCATCGAGGACCCCGCCGGCGAGGTGCCGTCGTGGACGGGTCAGGAGATTCCCGTGCCCTACGACGTCGCACAGGAAGTCGGCGAGATGCGCGAGGTCGCCGCCGACCAGTTCGAGGCCGGCGCGACCCGCGAGGCCACCGACGAGCAGAGCTCGTCGAGTTCTCACGCGCTGCGTGAGAGCGTCGCACGGGAGTTCACGGGCCGCTACCCGACGGACGACTACACCGCGAGCGAGGCGCTCGAACAGGTCGAGTACCACGTCGACTCCGGGAACCCGGTGCCGAGCGACGATCGCATCGTCGTCGAGCAGGAGGGCCGGACGATCGTCGTGAACGCGGCGCTCGGTCACGAGGCCAACGAGACCATCGGCCGGCTGCTGTCGGCCCTACTCGGCCAGCGCACCGGCTCCTCCGTGGGGCTGGACGTCGGCCCGTACCGCGTCGAGCTGGACGTGCCGGCGCGCATCAGCGCGAACGACGTCGTGGACCTGCTCCGGGATACGGACCCCGACCACGTCGAGCCGCTGCTGGAGCTCAGCCTCAAGCAGTCCGAGACGCTGAAGTTCACGCTCGCGCAGGTCGCCGCGAAGTTCGGCGCGCTCAAGCGCTGGAAAGGCAGGGACGGCGTCGGGCTCTCCCGGCTGCTGGGCGCGCTCGAAGACACGCCGGTCTACGACGAGGCCATCCGCGAGGTGTTCCACACGGACCTCGACGTCGAGCGCGCCAGCGAAGTGCTCGACGGCATCCAGTCCGGGGACCTCGACGTCGCCATCGTCGGCGAGCGCACCGCCATCGGCGTCGGCGGGCGGTCCTCTGGGACGGAACTCCTCACCCCGGAGAACGCGGACGCGAGCGTCGTGCAGGCGGTCCGGGACCGCATCCGGGACGACCGCGTGAAGCTGTTCTGCACGCACTGTCGGGACTGGGAACACGAGACGAAAGTGCGGAGGGTCAGCGACCAGCCGGAGTGCCCGCTCTGCGGGTCGACGCGAATCGCCGCGCTGTCGCCGTGGGCCGACGACGCCGTGACAGCGGTCAAGACCAGCGAGAAGGACGACGAGCAGGAGGACCGCACGGAGCGCGTGTTCCGGAACGCGAGCCTCGTCCAGAGCCACGGCAGGAAGGCCGTCGTCGCGCTGTCCGCGCGCGGCGTCGGCCCGCGGAACGCCGCCCGCGTTATCAACCGCCACCGCGAGGACGAGGCGGACTTCTACCGGGACATCCTCGAACGCGAGCGCGAGTACGCCCGCACGAAGGCGTTCTGGTGACTGCTCGCGTCGCCCGCACACCGCAACGCGTTCCACGCCCCGGTGCGAACGCGGACGCGTGACCGACGAAACGCTCTACCTCTGCTGGCCGGACGGCCTGCGGCCGCCGGACGTCGACGCCCCCGACGGGTACGCGCTCCGCACCGGCCGGCTGACGGGCCGGGACCGCGAGGCCGTCGCGTCGCTGCTCGACGCGGGCGGGTGGACAGTCGACGAGGGCTCCTTCGAGGAGTTCCGCGACAGCGTGCTCCCGAACGGCTGCTTCGTCGCCGTCGAGCGCGCGACGAACGCCGTCCTGGGGACGTGTTCGGCCGTCCACAGGCCGAACGCGGGCGAGCACCGCTTCCCGTTCGGGGGCGCGCTCGCGTACCTCGTCGTCGACCCGGAGCACCGCCGCGAGGGGCTGGGTCGCGCGCTCACCGCCGCGGCGACTCGCCGGCTGCTCGACGCGGGCTACGACAGCGTCCGGGTGGGCGTCGGGCCCGAACGGTACCCCGCGCTCGCGCTCTACTTGAACGCCGGCTACGCGCCCTGCATCATCGAAGACAGAGACATCGGGAGGTGGCGGAACGCCTTCGACCACCTCGGGCTCCCGTTCGACCCGGAGCGCTGCGTGCGCCCCTAGTCGTCGAGTGCAGCGAACACGCACTCCGGAAGGCAACACGCAGTGCCGTCGGCTCGCGGGCAGGCATTATGAGGAGGGGTCGTTCAAGCGGGGCAACGGTTTTTAGCTCGGGCGACGCAGTCTCTCCCATGGTCGAGGAGACTGAGCGGGACGACATGGTCTGGTACCGCTGCGAAGAGTGCGGGCTGATGTTCGACGACCAGGGGGACGCGACCCAGCACGAACAGAACTGCGACGCCGAGGACCCCTCCTACCTCCAGTAGCCTACCGGAGCCGGCGTCACGCCTCGGACTCGGCGAACAGTTCGAACGAGCGTTCGCCGAGTTCGTCCTCCTCGAAGACGAACACGCGACCGCGCGCCTCCTCGGGGTCGGCCTCGACTTCGACCGCGTAGCCGTCCGCTCGTACCGTCACGCCGGGGAACAGCTCCTCTTCTTCGTCCGGGTCGAGCAGCACGCGGCCGACGCCGGTCGACTCCAGAATCTCGTCGTCGGTCTTCAGGTCGTTCACGTAGACGAGGACGCCCTCGGTCTCCGTCGGGTCCGTGACGAGGACGTGGACGTCCTTCCCGGGACGACACCGCACCGTCCCGTAGACCTTCTCCGGGACGCCGTTGTAGAACGCTCGACGGTCGTCCTCGTACTCGACGTAGACGCCCTCCTCGGCGAGTTCGACGCCGATGGTGCTCGGCGGGACGTCGTTGCGGCCGCTCATACTCCAGCGTTGCAGGCGGGGGTGGAAAAGGCCGCCGTTTGCGTGGCCGACCGCAGGGAGGCCACGTTAACGCGAACGGCGACCAGCGGGAGCCGTGAGCAGCGTGGTCAACCGAAGGGAGGTCACGCTACGGTTGCCAGAAGCGCCAGTCGTAAGTACGGGCCGTGGCAGGTGAACACATGGACGGCCGCGCAGCAGCGCCGGCCGCGGGCACGGTGTTGAACGCGCTCGCGACCGGCATCGGGTCGGCGTTCGCGCTCGATTTCGACGTGACAGCAGCGGTGACGCTGGACGCGGCCGCCGACGGCGTCGCCGGCGAGATCACCGACCATCCCGACGCGGACACCGCGCTCGTGGAGCGCTGCGTGTCGCTGGTGACCGAGCGGTACGGCGACGGCGAGGGCGGCTCAGTCCGCACGGACAGCGAGGTGCCGCTGGCCTCGGGGCTGAAGAGTTCGAGCGCGGCGGCGAACGCGACCGTGCTCGCGACGCTGGACGCGCTCGAGTTGGCCGACGAGGTCGCTCGCGAGGACGCGGCGCGGCTCGGCGTCGAGGCCGCCCGCGAAGTCGGAGTCACCGTCACGGGCGCGTTCGACGATGCCTCGGCGAGCATGCTCGGCGGACTGACGATGACGGACAACCGCGAGGACGAGCTGCTGTTCCGCGAGGAAGTCGAGTGGACGGCGCTCGTGTGGACGCCGCCCGAGCAGTCGTTCTCCGCGGACGCGGACGTCGAGCGCTGTCGGCAGGTGGCGCCGCTCGCCGAGCACGTCGCGGACCTCGCCGCCGACGGCGAGTACGGTACCGCGATGACGGTCAACGGACTGGCGTTCGCGGCGGCGCTCGGTCACCCGACCGAGCCGATCGTGGACGCGCTCCCGCACGCCGACGGGGCGTCTCTCTCGGGCACCGGACCGAGCTACGTCGCCGTCGGCGAGGAAGACGCACTACAAGAGGTGAAACCACTATGGGACGAGAACCCGGGGACGGTCCGGCTGACGACGACACAGCCGGACGGGGCCCGGACGATATGAACCTGGAGGAACTGCGCGAGGAAATCGAATCCATCGACCGCGAGATCGTCGACCTCATCGCGCGACGCACGTACGTCGCCGAGACCATCGCGGAGGTCAAAGACGAGCGCGGCATGGCCACGACCGACGAGAGCCAGGAGCAAGCGGTGATGGACCGCGCCGGCCGGAACGCCGAGTCGTTCGGCGTCGAGCCGAACCTCGTGAAGGCCATCTTCCGGCTGCTCATCGAGTTGAACAAGGTCGAACAGCGGGAGAACAGGTAGTCAAAAACAGCCATTACAGGACGTCTAGGGGCCGGTTAGTTGCCAGTAGAGGGATAACGTCATCCATCAATTGTTCAGGGCTTGATGAGCAGCCGGAATATTTGATGGTAGTCTGCTGCATGGGCCACGACCACCGGTTCAAGCAACCCGAATTCAGCAGAGACGACCAGTTCCACCCCCGTACTCGTCCGAAGGAATTTACGTCAGTCATCTCTATTCTAACGCATGGGAAGCTACGCAACGCCGCCGGACTGGACTGACTCCGGCGACGAGGCTGATGACACAACGGCTAAACTCGGGGACCTCCTCTCGGGGCGGCTGGCGGATGTCGATATCGACTCCGTCGAAGCGGTACGGGACGTGCGCGAGCGCCGATGAAAGTTCTGGTCGATACGAACGTCTTCGTCGCCAGTTTGACCGACGAACCTGCCCGTGGAGACATTGCAACAGAGCTGCTGAACCAGGATCACGACTTCTGTACGTCCATCCTGAACCTCATGGAGCTCCGGTCGGTGATGACGAAGAAGAAACGAGTCGAACAGGACAGAGTCGAGGACGTACTCGCCGACATCTACGCGCAGGTCGATATTTACGCACCGGAGATCAGCGACCAGATTTCGGCGTACAGCCTCCAACAGGACACGTTGCTGTACACGCTCGATTGCGTCCTCCTCGCTCTGGCCGACGACCTCGATGCCACGCTCGCTACGTTCGACGGCGAACTCCTCGACAACGGAGCAGTCGAACCGAGCGACCTCATCGCGTAGAGACGAGGCTTCTGGTTTTACGAGAACGACGACCAGTGTAGATTGTCGTCAAGGACTGGCAGTTCGGTAGCGTCTCGATTCAACACGTTGTATGGTAGAATTCGCCTATCTGAACGAGGTCGAGCAGCGGGAGAACCGGTAGACGGGGAAGGGCTGCTTCAGAGCCTCCAGCGACACTCTGTGTACGTTGTACACGCAGCCGCGAGGATTTCGTGCAATATCCCGAATTCAGAGGGGACGACCAAATCTCGCTGCGTACAGCTGCACAGCTGGTTTGGTGAGTGGGCGAGATATCTGTTGAGCGGTCCACTCAGCACCGCTGCTTGTCACACAGGACGTTCGTAGTCACAGATCTCAGCGTGTTCGCACAGCTGTCGACACGGCAGATCCGACAGGCGAGTGTGGCTACTCGTCGGGCAGCCACGCTGGCCGTGTAACCGTCGCAGTCTCCAACGCGGAGAGGTTGTACCGCGTCTGGCGCGTGAACTCGTCGTTGCCTCTCGTGACGTCGTACTCCGCGATGAATCCTGCTTCGGCGACAGTGACGTGTCCGGTCGCGGTATCCGACGGGACGGAGTCAGGGTCCCTGATTCCAGTCACGGTGTATCTGACGGCCGTCTCACCTCCGACGGTCACAGTCTCAGTCGCGTTCATCTCGAGATTCCGGAGTGGTCGGTCCAGTTCCGGCTGTGTGGCTACACCTGCTGTTGTCCAGTTTTCGTCGGGCATCCGACTCAGTTCCCCTGTTATCCGATTGTACTCGAACACGCCCTCGGGACTGTAGTAGACGTGAATATCGATGCCGAGCGCCGTGTCGATGAAGCGTAGCGAACCGGTGCCAGCATCGGTGTCTACTGTTCTGACCATCGTGCGATTCGAGTCCCCGCCAGTGGTGACTAACCGACTCGTCCGAGAGGCGTTTTTCAGAGTCTCGTCGTGCGTCCGCATCACGACAGTAAGGTTTCGAGCGTCGGTAATCCCCGCTTGAGACCACCCCGAAGGGTACGAAAAGTTCTCCACGGTCGGTTGAGGAGTGGAACTCTGTTGGTCTGTGGAAGGCAGACCCGAACAGCCAGCTAGCAGTACGACCGCGGCCAGTAGTACAGCATGGAGGGAACCACGAGGGCGGTCAACCATACGAACAAAAACTGACGACCGGTGAAGATGTTTGTGACTACTCCGCCCCAGAGCAAGCGATGTGGATGTGACGCGACGCCACCGGACTGGGCCGATTCCGGCGACGAGGCTGACGACGCGACGGCCAAACACGGGGACGTCCGATCGGGGTGGCTGGCAGACGTCGATGTTGGTTCCGTCGAAGCGGTTCGGGACGTGCGCGGGCGCCGATGAGAGAGCAGAATCAGTAGCGGAGTAGCAGACGCCGACTGACGGAGAGCTACTTCTCCGGCGGGTGGTAGTCCCAGACGTTCGCGCGCCGCAGGCCGTCGCCGACGGCCTTGTGGAAGTCGACTTTCGTCTCGAAGCTGTCCTCCTCGACGTGCTCGAAGATCTCCGAGACGGACAGCACCTTCTCGTGGTTGACGCGGACAGGCCAGTCGCCGAACTCGTCGAGGAACTCGGACGCCTCCAGCGGGAAGTCGTCGTCCTCGTCGGTCATCTTCGAGAGGACCGCCATGTCGTAGTTGCGGCCGCCCTCGCTGCCCTTCTCGCCGTCGGGGTCGTGGACCCAGTCCCGCCCCGAGGGGTCTTCCATCTCTGCCATACTGGGACTGTTCCGCGCGGGCCCCAAAACCGTTTCTCAATCGGCGCCGGAATTTCGGGGGGCCGAGCGAGTAAACCTGAAAGTTGGTACCGAGCGTTCGCGGACCGAATGGCTCGAATGGGTCCGAGGTCCGCGATTCACAGCACGCCACGCGCGCTGGCCCCGAGGACCCTGAGGGGGTCCGACGGGGCTTTTGACGGAGCTTTTGCCGCGGGCTGGCGAAGCCGGCCCACAGCGCAAAAGGTCTACGGTGAGGATGGGATTTGAACCCATGAGGCGTGACGCCACCGGTTTTCAAGACCGGCGCATTGGGCCGCTCTGCCACCTCACCGCGCGGACGGTCGTACGACGAGTGGACGGTTGAAACTGTCGTTGTCGGGCGAGTGCGCACCCCCGACCCCGATTTTCGAGTGTTCTGCAGGAGATGTGGAGCGTCAGTGATAACGACGGTGGAAGTGGTTCCAGGCCGTCGAAGAAACGAGACGAGCTAGCGGTGATTATCGGGACACGGTTCACCGTACACTCCCACCCCGTTTTGCAAGTGTTCCCGCGTGAGTATCGGAGCGTTTACCGCGCGGCAGAGGAGAACACCCTAGACGACGATTGGGGACGCCTCGAGGACGGGTGGGGGCGGTCGAACCGAGCGAACACACGAAACTCTGGAAACAGAAGAACCAGAGGTATTATGTCGGGGGAGTCGAAACGATGCCAGCAGCGATGAAGACGCCGTTCCGCGACCGCGTCGAGCTGTTCACCAACAAGGACGTCCTCAAGGACCACTACGAGCCCGAGGAGATTCTCGAACGCGACGAGGAGATCGACCAGTACGCCAACGCCCTCCAGGACGTTGTCGACGGCTGGGAGCCGGACAACGTCTTCGTCTACGGGAAGACTGGCGTCGGGAAGACCGCGGTGACGCGGTACATGATGGACGCCCTCGAGTTCGAGGCCGAGGAGCGTGAGGGCGTCGACGACGTGGTGAGCGTCGAGGTCAACTGCCACCACCACCCGTCCTCGTACCAGGCGGCGATCGCGCTCGTGAACGAGCTCCGCTCGGACACCGATCGCGATCCGCTCACGACGGGGCTGTCGACGTCGGACGTCCTGAACGCCCTGTTCGACGAGATCGAGGCGCGCGAGGGCACCGTGCTCATCGTGCTCGACGAGATCGACAACCTCGGCGACGACGACATGCTCCTCTACCAGCTGCCGCGCGCGAAGACGAACGGCAACATCGAGGACTCGCAGGTCGCGGTCGTCGGCATCTCGAACGACTACACGTTCCGGAACGACCTCTCGCCGAAGGTCCAGGACACACTCTGCGAGCGCGAGATCAAGTTCCCGCCGTACGACGCCAACGAGCTCGTCACGATTCTCACGGACCGCGCGGAGCGCGGGCTCCGCGGGGACGTCCTCGAAGACGGCGTCATTCCGCAGTGCGCGGCGCTCGCCGCCCGCGACCGCGGGAGCGCGCGCCAAGCCATCGACCTCCTCCGGGAGGCCGTCAACGTCGCCGTCGAGGACGGCCGCGAGGTCGTCTCCGAGGAGGACGTCGACACGGCCGTCGAGCGCGTCGAGCGCGGCCGCATCAAGGACTCCATCAAGGACCTCACGACCCACGGCCAGTACGTCCTCCTCGCGGTGACGGAGATGGCGGTCAGTGGCGAGACGCCGGCCCGCGCGAAGGAGCTCTACGAGGTCTACGAGGAGGTCGCTGCGGAGTACGCCTCCGAGCCGCTCAGCCAGCGCAGCGTCCACGACCACCTCAACGACCTCTCGATGCTCGGATTCCTCCGCCAGCACGACCGCAACTACGGCCGCGGCGGCGGCCAGTTCTTCGAGTACGAGCTCGATGTCGACGCCCAGATGGTCGAGGAAGCGATGGCCGACGAGACCGAGTAATCCGCATTCGGGCGTCCGGAACGGACCGGCAGCTATAGTCAGAACACTCGAAATTCGGGGTGGGGTGCTGTCTCACAACCCTCGGCTGTCTCCTCTCGCTCACCTCGATCGGTTTCATTTGAAAACCGGGGTGGGGGCCTTCGACCGCCACACACTCCCATTGGCGCGTTCACAACACTTGCAAACAGGGGTGCCCGTCTGTCGTTCCGGGTGCGACTCTGCGAAGTCAGTCCCGGGCGAGCACGCGCTCGCCGTCTTCTCCGACGACGTGCAGGCCGAGGTCTTCGACGTACGCGGTCGTGTACGCCGGGACGAACCGGCCCGCCGCGCGCCGCGCGCGCAACTCGGCGACCAGTGAGACGAGGTCGTCGCCGGTCCGGACGCGGACCTGCTGTGGGAGGAAGTCGACGTCCCAGCCCGCGTCCACGCCGCGCGCGGTCACGCTCTCGACTTCCGGCGCGTCCCACGCACCCTCGAAGTCGACGGGCTCGCGGAACCCCGCGAAGTAGACGCGCCCGCCCCGGGACGGCCCGAGAACGACGGGGTTCCGCCGGAGCTTCATCGCGGCGCTGTCGACGTCCTTCCGCGCGACCAGCGGCGCGTCCGGTTCGAGCACGCCGACCGACGCCACCTCCTCGTTGTCGAGCAGGTGCGTGACCGTGTTCCCGACGCGCGCGTGCTTCGAGGACCCGACCTGCACCTCGACGCGGGCCTCCTCGACCTGGTCCTCGTCGAGGGCGTCCTCGACGAGATCCCGAACCTCCCGCTCCGCGTCCGCACCCTCGGGGACGTGCTCGTCCGGGAGTTCGTCGTCCGGGCGGTAGTTCACGAGGAGGTCACCGCCGCTGTCGGCGGCCGCGTGGAACGCGTCGGCGGCCATCGCCTCGTAGAGGGTCGCGGCTTCGGCCTCGGTCAGCGGCGACGTGGCGGCGAGCTCGGGGAGCACGAGGCCCTCCCGCGGCGGGTCGACCATGACGGCGACGACAGTCATACGTGAGCGTGTGTCCGCGGGACGCTTGAACGCCGCGATACGGCGCCCGCAGTCCTCGTCCTAAACTTGGCACACCGCCGAACCGCCTAAGTCGAACGCGTCCCTACGAGTGTGTCCCCATGGACGTGTTGAAGCCACTCGCGGGCCTCGCGCTCGCGGTCGTCGCAGTCGTAGCGGTCGGCTCCGTCGCCTCACTGGCGTCGGGGTTCGAAGACATCGTCGGCGTGGCCGCAGCACTCCTCGTCGCGCTCGTGGTGCTCGCCGTCGTCGGCGCCGGCGTCGACGGCGGCAGCGGACGCGGCGGCACGCGGACGCCGTACTGGTAACACGCCACCGACGCTCCTCGGTCTCTCCGACGAACCGTCACCGACCGCGCCGCCCCTTCGTCTGCCGGTAATCGGTGTCGAGCAGGTCGAGGAAGAACTCGACGTACGCCTCGGTCTGCTCGTCCGTCTGGCCGGCGGGGTGGACCATCGGCGCGAGTTCGAACCCCCGGCCGCGAACCGTCGACGCGTGGAGGTCGTCGACGTCGAGGTCGTCGGCGGGCGTCGTCGTGTACTCCTCGCCGAGCTCGGTGAGCGCGCGCTGCCCGACGGGCACGAGAATCTCGGGGTTGATCATGCGCACGTCGGCGTTCAGGTACGGCTCGCAGGTCACGACTTCCTCGTCGGTGGGCGCGCGGTCGGGGTGCCGGCAGCGCGTCAGGTACGTCAGGTAGGCGTTGTCGAGTTCTGGCTCGTCGCTGTCCGGCAGCGAGTAGTTCAGGCCGACGCTCCCGAGGATGTGCTGGAAGCGCTCGCCGGCCTCGTCGCCCGTGAACGGAACTCCGGTCTCTTCGGCGCCCAGACTCGGCGCCTCGCCGACGAACACGAAGTCCGCGCCGACGTCGCCGTAGCCGTGGACGACGCGCTCGCGGACGTCGCAGAGGCCGGGACAGTTCCGGCAGTCCTCGTCCATCCCGTAGGGATTCTTTGTTCCCTGCTGGTGTGCGTCCATCGTGGAATCGTAGGCAGCGACGGCCCTTGTGTCCGTCCCTACCCCGCCACTCGGAGCGCGCTCACTCGTTGCGCGGGCTGCTCGGGTGGTAATCCGTGTCGTACTCGCCGGGCTGGCCGTCCAGCCGGTCCGGGTTGATGCGACCACCGAGCAGCATGAAGTCAAGGATGGTGACGCTCAGCATCGCCTCGACGACCGGGACGCCACGCGGCGGCAGCACGGGGTCGTGGCGACCGACGACCTGGGCTTCCTTCTCCTCGCCGGTCTCCCAGTCGACCGTCTGCTGTTTCTTCGGAATCGACGTGGGCGCGTGTAGCGTGAGCTCGCCGTAGATCGGCTCGCCGGTGGTGATACCGCCCTGCAGGCCGCCGTGGTCGTTCTCGGCGGGGACCGGCTCCCCCTCGTCGTCGAACTCCCAGTCGTCGTTGCGCTCCTTCCCGGCGTAGGTGCGCGCCTCCTTCCCCAGCCCGAATTCGAAGGCCGTGCTCGCGGGCACCGACATCATCGCCTGACCGAGGCGGGACTCCACGGAGTCGAACCGCGGCGCGCCGAGTCCGCGGGGCGCCCCCCGCACCTCGAAGTAGATGGACCCGCCGATGGAGTCGCCGCGCTCCTGGTAGTCCTCGATGAGTTCCTGCATCTCTTCGGCGGTCTCGGGGTGCGCGCAGCGCACGTCGTTGTCCTCGGTGTGCTCGAGCATCTCCTCGAAGGACACCTCGGGCGCCTCGACGTCGCCGATCTGGTTCACGTGGGCTTTCACCTGCACGCCCTCCCGCTCGAGAATCTCCTGCGCGATTGCGCCCGCGGCGACCCAGTTCACGGTCTCGCGCGCGGAGGAGCGCCCGCCGCCGCCCCAGTTGCGCGTGCCGAACTTCGCGGAGTACGTGAAGTCGCCGTGCGACGGTCGCGGCGCGGTGACGAACGGCTCGTACTTCCCGGACTGGGCGTCCTTGTTCTGGATGGTCATCCCGATGGGAGTGCCCGTCGTGTAGCCGTCCTGAATCCCGGAGTTGATAGTCACCTCGTCGGGCTCACCTCGCGAGGTCGTGATCATCGACTGGCCGGGCTTCCGGCGGTCGAGTTCACGCTGAATCGTCTCCTCGTCCAGTTCCAGTCCCGCGGGACAGCCCGAGACGACGACGCCCATCCCCGGACCGTGGCTCTCGCCGTACGTCGTCACCTGGAACAACCGTCCGAACCGATTGCCGTTCATTACCGGAGCATACGTCCCGAGGGGCTTATGACTTGCAGTCCACGCAACGGGGACCGGTCACGCTGCATCGCGGAGCGCCACGAGGCCATCTTCGACGCCTACGACGGCCTCGAATCGGGGGAGGGATTCGTGCTCGTCAACGACCACGACCCGAAGCCGCTGTACCACCAGTTCGAGGCCGAGGCCGGCCCCGAGTTCCGCTGGAAGTACCGCGCCCGCGACCCGGGCGAGTTCCGTGTGCTCGTCGGCCGTGCCGGCACAGACGACCCGCAGTCCGCCGACCCCGGCGACGTCGACGCGCCGTTCTGACGCCTACCGCTCGACGGCCGCGCCGAGGGCTGCCAGCGAGTCGAAGAACTCCGGGAAGGAGACGTCGACGTGCTCGCCGCCCTCGATGACGGTCTCGCCGTCCGCGACGAGCGCGGCGACCGCGAGCGACATCACGATGCGGTGGTCGCCGCGACCGTCCACGCGCGCCCCCGAGAGGTCGCTGTCACCGCCGTGCACGACGAGTTCGTCGGGGCGCTCCTCGACAGACACCCCGAATTTCGCGAGTTCTTCGGCCATCGCGGCGACGCGGTCGGTCTCCTTGTAGCGGACGTGCTCGGCGTCCGTGATCGTCGTCGTGCCGTCCGCCGCCGCCCCCAGCACCGCAATCGTCGGCAGGAGGTCCGGGGTGTCCGCGACGCCGACCGTGATACCGTCGAGCGAGGACTGCCCGACGACGATTTCCCCGACGTCTTTCCGCCACTCGATTTCGGCGCCCATCTCGCGGAGCACGTCCACGATTGCAGCGTCGCCCTGCGCGCTCGGGTGCGCGCCCTCCACGACGACCTCGTCGCCGCCCGCGAGCGCGCCCGCCGCCAGCAGGTACGACGCCGACGAGAAGTCCCCGGGCACCGCGTACTCGCCGCCTTCCGGTTCGTACGTCTGGCCGCCCGGCACGCGGTACCCGTTCGACTGCTCCGCGGCGTCGACGCCGAACGACTCCAGCACGTCGAGCGTGATGTCGACGTACGGCGCGGACTTCAGCTCCGTCGTGAGCTCGATTTCGACGCCGTCGTCGGTGAGCGCGCCCGCCATCAACAGCGACGTGACGAACTGCGAGGAGACGTCCCCCGGCATCTCCACGCGCCCGCCCTCGATCGGGCCGTCGACGATGAGGGGCGCCTGCCCGTTCCCGCGGGTCGAGCGCGCCGCGCCGCCGAGGTCCGCGATGGCGTCCAGCAGCGGTCCCTGCGGCCGCGAGCGCAGCGACTCGTCCCCAGTGAGTACGGTCGTCCCGTCCGCGAGCGCGGCGGCCCCGGAGACCAACCGCATCGTCGTCCCGGAGTTCGCGCAGTCCACGACGTCCGCTGGCACGGCGGGCTCGCCGCGGAACCCCGTAATCTCCCAGTCTTCGCCCGCTCGCTCGGCGTCCCCGCCGAAGTGCTCGACGGCGCGAGCGGTCGCCTTCGTGTCCGCGCTCACCAGCGGGTTCCGCACGAGCGCACCCCCGGCGTAGCCCGCAGCGAGGAGCGCGCGGTGCGTGTAGCTCTTCGACGGCGGGGCGCGAGCGGCGCCCGCGACCCGCGAATTCGCGACAGTGACGTCCATGCGTACGGCGACGGCGGGGCCCGGCATCAGGGTTCCGACGACGGCGACTAGTACGAGTTGTTTCTGAGCGTGCTTCCGTGGACGTAGTTGGTACTTCCCCTCGAAAGCCCTCGGGCGTCTGCGGTCCCGCGACTCGCTGTGCTCCTCGTCGCTCGCAGCGCTCGCTCCTGCGGTGCTTGCTTCGCCGGGGTTCCCGCAGACGCCCTCTCCCTTTCAATCCACCAGGCGAGCCGGTTGCGTAGGTGGGGGAAACACCTGTTCGCCAAATCAGCAGGTTGTCCGGCCACCCAGTACCCGTGCCGAACGACCGGTGGCGGTAGGACTTTGCGGCGGCCGCGCGGAGTCGCGTGCATGGACCCCGACTTCTCGCGGCTCGACGAGTACCTCGACGAGAACGGGCTCGACGGGTACGCCTTCGAGGACGACGCCTCGAACAGCGACCTCTACTACGTCACCCAGTTCTCGGCGCCGGACGCCTTCTTCGCCGTCTACACGCCCGAGCGGACGGGAGTGCTCGTCTCCTCGATGGAGTACGGCCGCGCGAACAAGGAGAGCCGCGCGGACGTCGTGAAGCGACACACCGACTACGACTTCCGGGAGAAACGCGAGGCGCACGGCCTGACGGGAGCGCGGGCGCGCATGGCGGCGGAGTTCCTCGCGGACCTCGGCTGCGAGCGGGTCGCCGTCCAGGACGAGTTCCCGGTCGGGCTCGCGGACGTGCTCCGCGAGCAGGGCGTCACCGTCGAGCCCGACGCCGACGGCGTCGTCACGGACGTGCGCGCGACCAAGACCGACACGGAGATCGAGCACGTCCGCGACGCCCAGAAGGCCAACGAGGCCGCGATGGCGCGCGCCGAGGAGCTGATTCGAGGCGCCGAGCCGAACGACGCCGGCGAGCTCGTCTCCGACGGCGACGTGCTCACCAGCGAGGCCGTCAAGCAGGAGATCGAAATCGAGCTGCTGCGGCACGGCTGCGCGCTCGACGAGACCATCGTCGCGTGCGGGCAGGACGCCGCCGACCCCCACGACCGCGGCAGCGGCCCGCTCTCGGCCGGCGAGTTCGTCATCGTGGACATCTTCCCGCGGGACAAGGACTCGAAGTACCACGCGGACATGACGCGGACGTTCCTCAACGGCGAGCCCAGCGACACCCAGCGCGAGTGGTACGACGTCACCGAGGAGGCCCTCCACGCGGCGCTCGACGTCGTCGAACCCGGTGCGACGGGCGAAGCGGTCAATCAGGCGGTCGTCGACGTCTACGACGACCACGGTTATCCGACCATCTACACCGACCCGGAGACCGAGACCGGGTTCATCCACTCGACCGGCCACGGCGTCGGCCTCGACGTCCACGAGCAGCCCGCGCTCTCCCACGGCGGCCCGGAGCTCCGTCCCGGCCACGTCGTCACCGTCGAGCCCGGGCTCTACGACCCCGACGTTGGCGGCGTCCGCATCGAGGACATCGTCGTCGTCACCGAGGACGGGTACGAGAACCTCACCGACTACGAGATCTCGCTGACCGGCTGACCGTCTTCACGTCTCGGGCGGTGTCTGCCGGGTCGGGCGCTCGCTCGCCAGCCGAATCGAGTAGTTCACGAGCGCCTCCATCCGGTCGAGGGACTCCAGCGCCTCCGCTATCTCTGGGCTGTCGCCGGCGGTCTCCCGCGTGGCCTCGAGGTCCTCGCGGAGCACGTCGATGGACTCGACGAGGTCCGAGGATAGCACGTTCGTGAGTTCGAGGAGGTGGTCGCTGCGCTGGGCGTCCTCGCCGTCGACGACCGTCCGGAAGTGCACGGAGAGTCCGTCCTCGGAGGGGAACGCGCGCACCTCGAAGGTCTTCTCCAGGGGCTGGAAGTGCTCGCGGAACGTCACCGGCTCCTGGGCGGCCATCGCGCGGTGGTACTCCGTGTAGAACTCGGTACCGACGGCCTCGGGGAACGCGTCCCAGACGTTCCGCCCGATGACTTCCTCGGCCTCGACGTCCAGAATCTCCTCGGCGGCCTCGTTCAGGTACGTGAACCGCCAGTCGCGGTCGAGCGCGAAGAAGCCGTCCGTGATGCGCTCGTAGACGTTGCGCGCGAGGTCGTTCAGCATCGCGACGTCCTGCTCGGCGCGGTACGACCTCGCAGCGTCCCGACACGCTTCCGCGAGCGCCGCGAGCGGGTCGGCCTCGTCGCCGTGGCGGACGTACTCGGTTACGTCGAGGGAGACGGCCTCGCTCGCGATGGAGTCGGCGCCCGCGGCCTCGTAGACGACGACCGGGACCGCGGGGTCGGTGTCTCGGACGAGCCGGAGCACCTGCAGGCCGTCGGTGCCGTCGGCGGCGTGCTCGGTCGCGATGCAGTCGACGGTCTGCCGGGAGAGCACGTCGAGGGCGTCCGCGGCCGTCGACAGCGGCGTCACCGTCAGCGCCGCGTACTCGGAGAGCGCGCGCTCGACTGCGGCGCGTGTTCGCGCGTCCTCGCCGACGAACAGGACGTGCATCTGGTCGCCCATGTCGAGAAGCTACTCGGGGATAGGTCCGTGCTCCGGTTAGTTACTTGTGGCCCCGTCTCCGGTCTGGAGGTCGTGGAACACGGCCAGGAAGTCCTCCTCGTCGAGGTCGGCGACGCGCTGGTCGAGCCGCGACCGGAGCTCGCGGATTTCGTCGCAGAGCCGCTGGTAGCGGTCGTCGTCGGCGAGCTCCGCCGCGCTCTTCGTGGTCTCGATGGTCGCGCGCTTCGACGCGAGCGCGAAGTACTCCTGGACGTCGTCGTTGTACAGCGACCGCGCGAGCAGCTGTTTCACGAGGTCTTCGAGCTCGTCGCGCTCGACGGGCTTGACGACGTACGTGTCGAAGCCGAGTTCGAGCGCGTCGAAGTCGGGGTCGACGGCGGTCACCATCGCCACCTGGCAGTCGAGGTCCCGCTCGCGGACCTCCGCGAGCACGTCGTCCCCGGACTGCTCGGGGAGCCGGCGGTCGAGCAACACCACGTTCACGTCCTCGTCGAGCTCGTCCAGCGCGGCCGCGGCGCTGTACGCCGTCCGGACGTCGTAGCTGTCGGACAGCCAGTCCGCGAACAGGGCCGCGAGTTCGCGCTCGTCCTCGACGACGAGGACGGTCGCCGGCTCCCTCATTTCGGTCTGACCAAGTCAGTCAGTTCGTTTAACTCTTTCCCGGCGCGATATTAATTACTGTCGGTTGACACGCGCACGACGACGGTGTTCCCGTCGGGGACGGCGACCTCGGCCTCGCAGTGGCGGGTGAGCCAGTAGACCGCCCACAGGCCGATGCCGGAGCCGTGTTCGAGGGACTGCTCGGCGACGCCGTCGAGCGCGCGGCGCTCGTGCTCGGGGATGCCGGGACCGTCGTCGGCGACCCTGACTTCCGCGGGGCCGCCGCCGGTGGCAGTGACGGACACGTACGGCGTCTCGGCGTCGTTGTGCTCGACGGCGTTCGCCAGCAGCTCCCGGACGGCCAGCCGCAGCCGCGAGTCCACCTCGATGCCCCGACGGACATCGACGGACACGTCGAAGACCGCGTCGGGGTACTGGGAGCGCGCCTGCTCGACCTCCGCGCGGACGAGGTCGGCCAGCGGCGCGGACGCGGCGTCGGTCTCGTCGAGCACGCGCTCGACGACGCGGGCCTTCTCGCTGACCGCGAGCAGGTCCTCCGCAGCGGTGACGATGTTGTCGATGTCCTCGTCGTTGCGCTCCTCGAAGCGCTCGGCGCGCCCGAGCACGACGTTCAGCGAGTTCCGCACGTTGTGCCGGAGCACGCGGTTCAGCACGCGCAGCCGCTGGTCGCGCTCCTCGCGGCGCGTCACGTCCCGGGACACCCAGACGTAGCCGCCGTTCGCCAGCGCCGTCACGGACAGCTCCTGGGGGTACGTGTGGCCGCCACCGCGGCGCGCGAGCACCTGTCCGTGCCAGTAGTCGTCGCTGTCGCCGTTCCCGTCCAGGTCGTCGAGCACGTTCGAGAGCCGGTTCTCGACGTCCGGGGGGTAGTACTCTCCCCAGTGCGTGCCGAGGACGCCGCCGTCGGCCCGGTAGTCCTCGCGGAACGCGGCGTTCGCGTACACCACCTGGCGCTCGGCGTCGAGGACAGCGACCCCGTCCATCGCGGCGTCGAGGGCGTGCTTGAGTCGAGTCTGCGCGCGAGCGTGCTCGCGGCCCTGCTCGCTGTACGTGCCGGCGAGCGCCGCGCCGAGCGCGCCGACGCTCGTGTGCTGGACGAACACGTGGTCGACCGCCGCGCCGGTACCGTACGCCCCCGCCCGTATCGCCCAGAGGTCGAGCGCGAGCACGACGCCGGCGCCCGCGACCGCCCACGCGAAGACGGCGTCGCCGCGGACCGCGTCCGGGCCGCGGGTCCAGAACCACGCGCCGTAGCCGAACACCGCGACCGCGGGCAGCACCGTCGTCGCGACGACCATCGGCTCGGCGTGGCCGTGGCTGCCGAAGTGGGCGACGGCGGCCGCCGTGAGCGCGGCTCCGAGCGCCGCGACCAGCCAGTCGCGGCGGGGGCGTCGGTCGGCCGACCGAGTCGCGAGCGTCGGCATACACCGCGGGGTTCGCGTCGGGGTACAAAAATCTGCGTCCGGCGTTATCAACGACGGAAATCGCGGCCGGCGCGACAGTCCCGTGAGCGAACGTTTTTGCCGGGGCGGACGCTATCCGGACTCGATGGACGTACTCGTGGTGGGCGCCGGCGACGTCGGCCGCTGGTTCGCGGACCTCGCGGACGCGCCGGTGGCGTTCGCGGACGTCGACGAGAGCCGCGCAGAGGCCGCTGCGGCGGCCCACGACGGCCGCGCGAGGGCGGTCCCGCTGGACACCGAGGAGTCGTTCGGCGTCGTCGCGGTGGCGGTGCCGATGGGTGCCGCCGTCGCCGCCGTCGAAGCGCACGCCGCGAGCGCCGAGCAGGCCGTCGTGGACTTCACGGGGGAGATGGTGGCGCCGCTGACCGCGATGGCCGAGCACGCGCCGGCCCGCGAGCGCGTGAGCTTCCACCCGCTGTTCGCGCCCGAGCACGCTCCCGGCCGGGTCGCGGTCTCCGAGAGCGCGCCCGGGCCGGCGACCGGCCACGTCCGCGAGTGGCTCGAAGCCGCCGGCAACGACCTCGTGGACGTGGGCGCGAGCGAGCACGACGACGCGATGGTGACGATTCAGGGACGCGCGCACGCCGCAGTGCTGGCGTTCGCGCTCGCCGCCGAGGACGTGCCCGACGAACTGGCGACCCCCGTCTACGAGGACCTCGCGGCGCTCGCCGACCGCGTGACCGGCGGGAACGCCCGCGTGTACGCCGACATCCAGGCCGCGTTCGGCGGCGCCGACGACGTCGCGGCGGCCGCCCGGCGGCTCGCCGACGCCGACCGCGAGGCCTTCGAGGAGGTGTACGAGGATGCCGGTCGATAGGGACGCGGTCCTCGACGCCGCGAAGTACCTCCGGGGCGTGCGGCCGCTTGACCCCGGTGAGCTCCGCGAGTACGTCGAGAGCCAGCCCCACGAGGCGGTCGTGCGGCAGGTGTTACGCGAGCACGCCGCCGACCTCGGCCTCGTGGAGCGCGAGGACGGCATCTTCGTCCCGGCGAGCGGCGAGCCGGTACGCCCCGAGTTCGACGTTCGGAAGACGGCACAGCCGTCTTCCGTAGCCCGCCAGAACGCAGAGCGTTCTGGGGACGGCGTGGACGCGCTCCCCGAGCGGTACGAGCGCGTCGTCGAGGACCTGCTGATCGAGCGCTGGGGCGCGGACTGGCACACCGGCGACTCCGGGAAGGAGCTCCGGGAGACGATTCGGCGGTTCAAGGAGGACTACTACCGCCAGCACCCCGTCGAGTACGACTACGAGGTCGCGCTCGGGTACGCCGTCTACCACCTCGCGACGTACTACGCCGCGGCCCAGTACGTCCTCGACGACCTCGCCGAGGGCGGCCTTCTGACCGACGACCTGCGCGTGCTGGACGTCGGCGCGGGCGTCGGCGGCCCCGCGCTCGGCCTCTTCGACTTCCTGCCCGACGACGCGCTCGTGGAGTACCACGCCGTCGAGCCGAGCGACGCCGCGGACGTCCTCGACGAACTGCTCGACGAGACCGGGCGGAACGTCCACCCGACGATTCACCGCGAGACCGCCGAGGACTTCGACCCCGACGGCGAGTACGACCTCGTGATGGCGTGCAGCGTGCTCAGCGAACTCGACGAGCCGGTCGAGACCGCCCAGCGGTACGTCGACGCGCTCGCCGACGATGGCACGTTCCTCGCGCTCGCACCCGCGGACAAGCACACGAGCACGCACCTCCGCGAGGTCGAACGCGACCTCGAATCCCGGGGCGCGACCGTCTACGGCCCGACGCCGCGGCTGTGGCCGGGCGAACGCCCGAGCGACCGCGGCTGGACGTTCGACGAGCGTCCCGCGGTCGAACAGCCGGGGTTCCAAAAGCGGCTCGCGGACGCCAGCCAGCGCCCCTCCGAGTTCTCGCACACCGACGTCCGGTTCTCGTACTCGCTGCTGCGTACCGACGGGGCCCGCCAGCACGAGGTCTCGCTGTCCGCCGACCGGCTGCTGAAGCTCGCGGACGCCGACGACCGCGTCACGGACCGCGTCGACGCGGTGCTCGCGAAGCTCTCCCGGAACCTCGCCGAAGACGGGAACCCCCTGTTCAAGGTGAGCGACGGCAGCGAGCGCGAGGAGTGTTACGCGGTGCTCGTCCGGCCGACGAGCCTCAACCGCGACCTCCGCGAAGCGGACTACGGCGACCTGCTCTCCCTGGAGTCCGCGCTCGTGCTCTGGAACGACGACGAGGAGGCGTACAACCTCGTCGTGGACGAGGAGACGGTCGTCGACCGGGTCTGACTCGGGGGTCGCCGCGAGCGGAGAGTTGTACTTATGCGGGTCGGCCAGCAAGGGCACCCCATGACGTTGACGGGGCTCGACGACCTGGACAGACAGATTCTCTACGCGCTCCAGCAGGACGCGCGGCGGACGTCCTCGCAGACCATCGCCGACGAGGCCGGCGTCTCCCCGAGCACGGTCCGCAACCGGATTCAGCGCCTCGAGGAGCGCGGCATCATCCGCGGCTACCACGTGGACGTCGACTACGAGCGCGCCGGCCACCAGCTGTACACGCTCATCGTCTGCACCGCGCCCGTGCCGCGCCGCGAGGAGCTCGCGGAGGCCGCCGTCGACGTGCCCGGGGTCGTCCGCGTCGAGGAGGTGATGACCGGCGAGGAGAACGTCCACGTGTTCGCTGTCGGCACCGACAGCGACGATTTGAGCCGCATCGGCCGCGACCTCGACGACCTCGGGCTGGAAGTCGCCGACGAGGACCTCATCCGGAGCGTCCACTGCGGGCCGTTCGAGCGCTTCGACGCCGACGGCACTGACGACTCGTGATTATCGGCGCCGTATTCTGACGACTCCGCAGAAAACCCCGTGTCTTTATGCTCTCCCGTCCTGTAAAACTCCCCGTGGAGCCGCGTCCACGGTGGGCCGCGCCGTCCGCGTAGCCGGTGCATCGTCCCGTGGACGCACCGTAAACCGCAGTCGCGTTCCTCGGCCAGTTGGGCCGCGACGTGGTGACGACCCCGCCAGCGACCGGTAGCGTAGCGCGACGACCGACCCCTCTGTGACCACCGACCCAATGAAAACGCTCGAACGAGACCTCGGCCTCGGCGCCGTCTTCGCCATCAGCGTCGGCGCCATGATCGGCAGCGGCATCTTCATCCTCCCGGCGCTCGCGCTCGGCATCGCCGGCCCCGCAGTGATCGTGGCGTACCTGCTCGCCGGCGTGCTCGTCGTCCCGGCCGCCCTCTCGAAGTCCGAGATGGCGACCGCGATGCCGGAAGCCGGCGGCACCTACCTCTACATCGAGCGCGGCATGGGGCCCGTGCTGGGAACGATCGCGGGCGTCGGTACGTGGTTCTCGCTGTCGTTCAAGAGCGCGCTCGCGCTCGTCGGCGGCGTCCCCTACCTCGTGTTGCTGTTCGACCTCCCCGTGAAGCCCGTGGCGCTCGGCCTCGCCGCGTTCCTCATCCTCGTGAACTTGCTCGGCGCGAAACAGACCGGCCGCCTGCAGGTCGTCATCGTCTCCGTGATGCTCGCGGCGCTGGGGTGGTTCGTCGCCGGCAGCGCCACCAAGACCCAGGCCGCGAACTACGAGAACTTCTTCGCGGGCGGCGTCGAGGGCCTGCTCGCCGCGACCGGGCTCGTGTTCGTCTCCTACGCCGGCGTCACGAAGGTCGCCAGCGTCGCCGAGGAGGTCGAGGACCCCGGCCGGAACATCCCCATCGGCATCCTCGGGTCGCTGGCGTTCACGACGCTCTTGTACGTCGGCATCGTCGCCGTGATGGTCGGCGTCACGGAGGCCGGCAGCGTCGCCGGCTCGGCCACCCCGGTCGCGGTCGCCGCGGAGGTCACGCTGGGCAACTGGGGCGTCTACGCGGTCATCGCGGCGGCGCTGCTCGCGCTCGTCTCCACGGCGAACGCCGGCATCCTCTCCTCGTCGCGGTACCCGTTCGCGATGAGCCGCGACCAGCTCGCGCCGCCGACGTTCGCGGAGATACACGAGCGCTTCGGCACGCCGACGACGTCCATCACGCTCACGGGCGCCGTCGTGCTCGTGCTCATCGCGTTCGTCCCCATCCTCGACATCGCGAAGCTCGCGAGCGCGTTCCAGATTCTCGTGTTCGTGCTCATCAATCTCGCGCTAGTGGCGTTCCGCGAGGGGTCGACCGAGAACTACGACCCCGTCTTCGAGTCGCCGCTGTACCCGTGGATGCAGGCGTTCGGCGTCGTCAGCGGCATCCTGTTGCTCACGCAGATGGGGTGGGTGCCGCTGGTCGGCGCCGTCGTCATCACCGTCGGGAGCGTCCTCTGGTACTTCGTCTACGCGCGCTCGCGCATCCGCCGCGAGGGCGCCGCCACGGACGTCATCCGCCGCCGGCTCGGTCGCGACGTGCTCACCGAGACCGAGGACGTCGTCGACGTCGAGTTCGCCGACGGCGACGGCCCCGAGGTGCTGGTGGCGTTCACCCGGGACACGAGCCGCGAGCGAGAGCGCGCGCTGCTGTCGATGGCCGCCGACCTCGTGCGGCCCCGGGACGGCCGCGTCGTCGCCGTGCGCTTCGACGAGGTGCCCGACCAGGCGCCCCTGGACCACGCCGCGGAGGTGCAGTCGCCCGCGGACGTCCGCTTCGAGGAGCAGACCGGCGATCTCGCCGAGGAGTTCGCCGTCGACGTCGAGTACGGCGAGATCGTCAGCCACGACACGAAACACGCCATCGTGAACTTCTCGAAACACCGCGACGTCGACGCCATCGTCGCCGAGCACGAGCGCCTCCGCCTGCGCTCGCGCGTCCTCGGCGACCCCATCGACTGGGTAGTCCGGCACGCCCACTGCGACGTGCTGCTCGTGGAGAACCGCGGCTACGACGACCCCCAGCACGTCGTCCTGGAGAGCGACGGCGGGCCGTTCGACCCGTCGACGGTCGCGCTCGCCGACACGGTCGCGGGGGAGACCGACGGCTACGTCACGCTGCTGTTCCCGCTCGCGGACGACCCGCCGGAGACGCGCCGGGAGACGATTCAGGCCTACCAGGACGAGCTCGCGGGCCTGCTGTCCGCGCCCGTGCGCAGCCGACCGATCCAGACCGACGGCGGAGAGGACCTGGACCCCGACCTCGTGGTTCGGACGGGCGCCCACAGCCGCATCAGAGGTGGCCGCGGGTCGCACACGCCGACTGCCGTCGACTGCACGGAGCTGACCGTCTACCCTCACGAGACCCGCCAGCCCGGGTTCGTCCGCCGGCTCGTCGAGCGCCTCGTGTTCTGACGGCGACACGCTTTTTCCGGGCCGCGACGACGATTCGCTCAATGACAGCGCCGGAGGTCGGTCGGCGGTGAGCGACGAACCCGAGATCATCGTGACGAACGACGACGGTATCGATGCGCCCGGGATTCGCGCGCTCGCCGAGGGCCTCGAGGAAGTCGGGAACGTGACGGTGGTCGCGCCCGCGAGCGACAAGAGCGCGACCGGGCGCGCGATGTCCAGGGAGGTCGGCGTCGAGGAGCACGAACTCGGGTACGCCGTCGACGGCACGCCGTCGGACTGCGTGGTGGCGGGCCTGGAGGCGCTCGGACCGTACCCGGACGTCGTCGTCTCCGGCGTGAACGAGGGCGCGAATCTCGGGATGTACGTGCTCGGGCGCTCGGGCACCGTCAGCGCGGCCGTCGAGGCGGCGTTCTTCGGCGTGCCCGCCATCGCGACGTCGCTGTTCCTCACCTCGGAGGCGTTCGGGAGCCCCACGGAGCCCGCGGACTACGAGGCGGCCGTCGACGCCACCGCCTACCTCGTCGAGCACGCCGTCGGCCAGGGCGTCTTCGAGCACGCGGACTACCTGAACGTGAACGCGCCCCACCCCGACGCCGAAGCCTCGGGCGAGATGGTCGTCACGCGGCCGTCGCACGGCTACGACATGACCGCCGAGCGGAACGGCGACACGGTCACACTCCACGACCGGATGTGGGACCGGATGGACGAGGGCGACATCCCGGATCCGACCGGGACGGACCGGCGCGCGGTCGTCGACGGCCACATCTCTGTCTCCCCGCTCACCGCGCCGCATACCACCGAACGCCACGAGGCCCTCGACGCGCTCGCGGAGTCGTACGACTAATATTCCTCGTTACCCCTCGCAGCCACCTATTAGTGGGACGGGTGTGAATACCACGCTCGATGTCGTCGCCCCGCGGAGTGCTGCCGCGCGTCAAGGGGTTCGCGCGGCGGCTCGTCTCCCGGTTCCGCCCGCAGCAGATCGCGCTCACCCCGCCGCCGCTGACGTTCACGGACGGCGAGGGTCGCGAGGTCCACGTCCGTCCGTACGAGGACCGGGACTTCGAGGGACTGGTCGCGATGTACGACGACTTCGACCCCGCCCAGCGCGCGCAAGGGACGCCGCCGCTCGCCGAGGACGCTATCCGGAACTGGCTCGAGAACGTCCTCGACGGTCCGAACGTGGTCGCGCGCGCCGACGGCGACGTCGTCGGGCACGTGATGTTCGTCCCGGACGACACCGACCGCCACGAACTCGCCATCTTCGTCCACCAGGAGTACCAGCGCGCGGGCATCGGCACCAACCTCCTCGCGGTCGGCCTCGACCACGCCCGCAGCGAGGGCGTCGAGTACGTCTGGCTCTCCGTCGAGGCGTGGAAGCGCGACGCCCAGCGGCTCTACCAGCGCGCCGGCTTCTCGACGGTGAACCCGATGGGCGCCGCCCACCGGATGTCGCGGTACCTCTGAGAAGTCACGTCTCCCGCCTCAGTCGTCCGCGACCGAGGGCGCGACTGCCGACGCGGCGAGCTCGTCGTCCGGGTTCGCGATCACCGTCCACTCGCCGCCGCGCTCGTAGTGGAACGCGCGGTGGTCCTGCTGGGGGTCGACGACCGTCAGCGACAGCCAGTCGTTGTCCAGCAGTTCGGTCAGTTCGTCGTGGTCGGCGAGGACGCCGGCGACCCGGTCGACGGGCGCATGGACGACCGTCGAGAGCCGGAGCGGCTTGTGGTACGGGCGGTCGTCCGCGCTCGTCAGCGACTGCAGCGGGAGGCCGGTCATCAGGTCGCCGCCGTTCCCCTGGTAGACGCCGACGTTCCCGACGGGGTTGTGCGTCACCTTCGACCCGCTCCCGTAGACCGCGTTGTCCACGGTCGCGAAGTAGTACTGGGCGTTGATCCACTGCGTGACGACCATCGGCCCGGTCAGGACGGCTTCGATCGCGTCGCCGTCCGGGTCGGTCGTCCAGTCGTAGGAGTGGAGGAACGCCCGCGCGTCGAGGTCGAGGTCGTCGGTGAGCGCGCGCGGCCCGATTACGAACCCGGCGTTGCCCGCAAGCCCCCACTCGGGGCGGGTCTCCGCCCAGTCGGCCGCGCGGCGCTCGGTCTCCCGGACGGCCGCGTCGGCGTCCACGTCGGCGCCCATGTCCCCGGCCCGCTCCGCGGCGGCGCCGGCGCGCGCGACTTCGAGGTCGGCGCGCAACTGCTCGACGTCGGCCTCGTGGGATTCGGGGACGTCCCCGTACAGTTCTACTTCGTCGGTCGTCGTGTTGTGCTCGCCCGCGAGGAAGACGGTGTCCTCCGGAACGTCGATGCCGCGCTCGCGGAGTTCCGCCTGCACCGCGTCGTCGTTACAGATGGCGGCGAGCACGCGGGCGTTCGGACCGCCGGGGTTGCCAGCGCAGGCGCCGCAGTCGAGGCTCGCGTCGAAGGGGTTGTTCGCGGTCTCGCTGGCGTGCCCGGCGAAGACGACGACGCGCGCGAACTGCTCGACGCCCATCAGCTCGAAGGCGTTCGCGGCGTACTCGACCTGCTCCTCGAGCGTGAGCCCCGCCGGGAGGTCGCCGTCGGCGCCCGGCCCGTGGTCGAGCGCGGGCTCGCAGAACTCGTGGTCGTCGGGCACGCGGTCGTCGGCGGCGTCGAGGGCGTCGTGGACGCGCGCCGGGAGCAGCGTCCGGGCGGCCAGCGCCGCGCCGTACCCGACGCCCGTGCCCTCGACGAAGCTGAACGCCGTCGCGGCGTTGGACTTCAGCGCCTTCACGACCGACGTCCCGGCGCCGAGGACGTCGCGCCAGCGGTCGTGGCGGTCGCGCTCGTCGGCCGCCGCTGCAGTCGGGCGGTCCGTGACGCGGTGGGCGGCGCCGACGATCGGCGGACACGCGTCCACCGGCCGGTCGTCGCCGTAGCCCGTGTAGCGCATCGGGACGCCGAAGAACCCGGCGTACCCGTGGGTCTCGTAGTCGCCGGCGGCCTCGACGTGCCGGCGGAGGACTTCCGAGCGCGTGTCGATGCAGAAGACGAGCTGGGCGTCCGGCCGCCCGTCGTCCTCGTCCGCGTCGGCAAGTGACGCGCTCGCGGCCGTGAGCTCGTCGACCAGCGCCGACCGGTAGGACGCCTCCCACGCGGACAGCCAGACCTCGGCCAGCGGAACGCCGTCTCCGGCGTCGTTCTCCTCGCCGTCGGGCGCGACGGGCGCGTCGAGGGCGTCCGCGACCGCCAGCCGGACCGCCAGGTAGCCCGCAAGCGTGACGGGGTACGTCGACTGCCAGATGTCGTCGGCCTCGGCCCGGTGCTTCACGAGGCCCGTCCAGCCCGGGAGCGCGGTGAGGTGGAACTCGAAGACGTCCCGCCACTCGCCGACAGGGCGCTCGGAGAGGAGCTCGCGGAGCGCGTCGACGGGCTCGTCCGGGAGCGTCGCAATCTCGTCACCGGCCGGCACGTCGCCGTCGTGGGGAGCGATAGACTGGAACGCCCGGTAGAACCCCTTCTCGCGGTTCGGCATCGGCCACTTCGCCCGCCCCTCGTCGAGGAACGCGGCGAGCCACTTCGAGACGATGGCATCGACGCGGTCGGTGACCGTCGTCTCCTCGCCGTCGGCCTCGGTCGACTCCGCGTCGGCCATCTGGTCGAGGGTCACCGCCGGGTCGGCAGCGTAGCCGTGCTCGCGCAGCCGGCTCCGCAGCTCGTCGGAGTCGATGCGGCCGTCCTCCCACGCGCGGCGGAACACGTCCGCGCTCGGATAGCCGTCGCCGCCGACCGCTCGCTCGGCGTCCGCGACGGCCTCGTGGAACGGCCGGTCCTCGAAGCCGGCCAGCGGGTTCGCGGTCACGAACGAGTGCAGCGGCCAGGCCGCGCCGACCGCGTCGGCCGCCGCGTCGATGCTCTCCTCGACTGCGTGGTCAGTACTCATTGTATTCCTCCGTGGAGGTCAGCAGCGTCTCGGACGCCGGCCGGCTCGCGTTCAGCAGCGCCACGTAGAGGCGCTCGCTGCGCCGGTAGGCGCCGGTCTCGACGGCGACGTAGGCCGCGAGGAACGCCGCGGCGACGACGCCGTGGACGGCCGTCAGCTCCGCCGGGTCGCCGACCGCCGGGAGGCCCGCGAGCAGCCCGGAAATCGCGCCGTAGGCGGCGGCGTAGATCGCGACCGCCACCAGCGTCGCGAGCGGCACGGCGCCGTACCGGAGCGGCGTCGGGAGCGAGGCGTGCGCGACGAACTCGCGGGCGGCGTGGAGCGCGGTCAGCGCCACGAGCCCCGCCAGCAGCAGCCCGGTCTCGCCGTGCAGCCCCTCGCCCGTGAGCACGGCGAAGAGGCCGCCGGCCGCGAGCCCGGTGGCGGCGACGACGACCGCGTCAGCGGCGCTCATCCCGCCGGTTCGCTTCGACTTCGACGGGACCTCGCGGGCGACCTGGCTGCCCGACGCGAGGAACCGGTAGGCCTTGTAGAAGCCGTGGAGGACGAGGTGGGTGATGGCGGCGCCGAAGAACCCGAGGCCGGCCTGCATGATCATGAACCCCATCTGGCCGACCGTCGAGCAGCCGAGCGTGCTCTTGACGTCCGTCTGGACGGTCTTCAGGAGCTTCCCGCCGAGCGCGCTCGCCGCGCCGACGAGGACGACCGCGAGCATGAACGCCGCGTCGACGGTCACGACAGGCGCGAACCGCACGAGCAGCACGCCGCCGGCGTTGACGAAGCCGGCGTGCATCAGCGCCGACGCGGGCGTCGGCGCGGTCATCGACGAGAGCAGCCACCGGTGGAACGGGAGGAGCGCGGACTGCACCATCGCCGCCAGCAGGAGCGCGCCCGCGGCCAGCAGGACGACGAGCGAAGCGGGCGCACTGATGCTGGCCGCGACGCCGGAGACGGTCGTCGCGCCGGTCTGCCACCACAGCGCCGCGAGCGCGAGGGCGACCAGCGCGCTCCCCGCGAGGAAGTACCGCCGGGCGACCGACGCGGCGGCCTGCGCCTGCGGCCACTCCTCGGCGGTGCCGACGAGGTCGGCCATCGCGAGCCCCATCAGGAGCCACGCGGCCGCGAACAGCGCGAGGCTGTCGGCGGCGACCAGCACCATCACGGCCAGCGTGAATCCGAACACGCGGGAGAAGAACCGGTCGATGGTCCTGCTCCCGGCCATGTACCGCCGCGAGTAGCTGTGGACGACGCCACTGAAGAAGGTGACCGCAGTCCACATCACGACGGTCAGGCCGTCGACACGGAGGGCGCCCGCGACACTCCACGTCTCGCCGGTCCAGACGTGGGCTGCGAGTACGCCCAGGCTCGCGACCCACAGAGCCCACGCGAGTCGCGTCAGCGTCGCCGCCGCGCGCGATTCGTCCGCCTGTGGATTCGGGAGCTGTCCCACGCCCGTCGCCTGCTCGTTCCCTGCCATCGTTTGTCTGTCCACGACCGGCGCCGTTCCGGGAACTCGCCACCCGGACCAACGCCCCGGTCGCATCTACCACCATATCGAACGCCTTGGTTGTTAAGTCTGCCTGAATTACCAAATTGTTCGGCTAAACCCCAATTATAGAACATTATGTTTACGGAGTCGTCCCAGCGGCTACGCGAGACGGGAACCAACGACGGAAGAACCACTCCGCTAGCTACCGCGACGGCGCTGTTTCGGCCGCCAACGCCGTCACCGGCGTCGTCGCGCGTCTACGCCTCGGTGGCGAACTCGCCGAACGGCGTCGTCTCGTGGCTCCGCACCAGCACTTCGTCGGTGACCGTCAACCCCATGTCCAGGAGCTCCTGGGCGACCGGCGTGATGTCGTCGTCGTCCTCCCCCACCACGGTCACCAGCAGGTTCGACTCCCCGGTCACCAGCTCCTGGACGGAGACGACGCCGTCGATGGCCAGAATGTCCGGCACCAGGTCGCCGCGCTCCGCGATCGACGCCGTGCAGAACAACAGCATCCGGAGCGGGTACCCCGACTTCTGGTAGTCGACGTGGGCGCTGTACCCCTTGATGACGCCCTCGGACTCCAGCCGCCCGATGCGCTTGCGGACGGTGCTGTCGGAGGTCCCGGTCCGCTCCGCGATGTCTCCGGACGACCGGTTCCGGGCGTCCTCCTGCAGCGCGTACAGGATGGCCGTGTCCACGTCGTCGATGTCCGCGTCGCTCATACCACCACGTCCGCGACAGAGCCACTTTACTGTTCGACGTTCCACCGACGGCGCTTCGCGGGCGACGAGTCGCGCGTCCCGGACCGCGTCCGGCGCTAGTACTATGGGGAAGTACACCAGTCCGCACGTATGGAGGACGTCGACCTCGACGAGCTCGTCTCGTCGCTGACGCCCCGCGAGGAGAATCAGGCGCTGAAGACCTACCAGAACACGGTCTCGGTCGCGTGCCCGGCCTGCGACGAGCCGTTCGACGACCTCGTCGTCTGCAAGCAGAACCCAACCAGCCTCAACCTCTCCCGGCAGCTCGACTTCTGCGTCGGCGTCGATGACGACCGCGCGCTCATCTTCACGCACAAGCCGTAGGCCCGTATCGGCGCGCCGTATTCGGTCGACTCACGCCGAACGGACGTCGTCCGCGACGTCCGTGCCCGTCCGGTAGTCGCGGTCGGAGTACGCGACGACGCGCACGTCGGTCAGCGTCTCGGGCTCGTAGTCCCGGACCGCCTCGCAGACGAGCCGCGCACCCGTCTCGAAGTCGAAGCCCGCGGCCCCGGTGCCGAGAACCGGGACGACGACGGACTCGCAGCCCAGTTCGTCGGCCTTCTCCAGCGCGTTCCGCGTCGCGTCCCGGATGCTCGCTTCGCTCGCGCGGCCGTCCCCGTAGTGCGGCATCGCGGCCGCGTGAATCACGTACTCGGCGTCGAGCGCGTAGGCGTCCGTGACCGCGACCTCGCCGAGGTCGACCGGGCCCTCCGAGACGGCTTCCTCGTTGATGGGGCCCTCCGCGCCGCGGCGCAGCGCGCCGGCGACCCCGCTCCCCATCTGGAGGCTCGTCCCGGCCGCGTTCACGAGCGCGTCCGCCGCCATCCCCGCGATGTCGCCCTGAACGACGGTGAACTCCATACGGCAGTGTACGGCGCCCTCGTAGTAAAATCCGGGCGCCGCTACTCGCCGTCCCAGTAGTCGACGGCGTCCTCGGTCGCGTAGTAGCCGTGGTGCGTGCGTTCGCCGCGTCCGCCCGGCGGCGCGCCGACGAACACGCCGACCTTCCCCGAGTCCGGGTACACCGTCACGTCGGGCTCGCGCATCGTGGAGACGGCGAGGTAGCGCAGCGTCGTCTCGGCGTCGTTGACGACCCTGTGGCCGCCGGACTCGTCGGCCGGGAGCGCGACGTAGTCGCCCGCCCGGAGCGGCGTCGTCTCGCCGTCGAGCCGGAGCGTCCCCTTGCCGGCGAGGACGTACAACGCCTCCTCGTTGGCGGTGTGGTAGTGGTACGGCCACGACCGCTCGCCCGGCGGGAGCTCGTAGAGGCTGCAGCCGAGCTGTTCGCCCGCCGCCGCCTCGCCCAGCTGTTTCCGCCGCACGCGCATCCCGCCGTCGTCGATTTCCGTCCAGCCGAGGTCGCTCTCGTTCACCTTGCTCATGGCCGCTCGTACGAGAGGCGACGTGTAGATTCTTTGCCACAGGCGCCGTTCCGACTCCGGGAACGAACGACGAGGGGTGGCGTGCTCGCGGGCCGGGCGTTCGGACGCCGATTCGGGCGGGGTGGTGTCGGAACTAATGGCGCTCGCTGGTCTCTGTCCATCTCCGCTGACCTAATCGTTTACCCCGAACGCTTACTCGCTATCTCGCCGTTTCTGAGGTTGCGGGTAACACACCGGGGTGCACACGAATGTCGACACTCACACGCGGCGAGACGGGAAGCGGTATCGCGCTGGCGACCGTGTTCCGGACGCTCAGCGACCCGACGCGGCGGCACATCCTCTCGAAGCTCCGCCGGCACACGCCACAGCCGCTCGTCGAACTGGAGTACGAAGCGTTCCACGAGAGCGCCGACGAGCGCGAACCCCCTCACGTCCACCTCTACCACGGCCACCTCCCGAAACTCGACAGCGCCGGGTTCGTCGACTGGGACCGCGAGACCGACACCGTCTCCCGCGGCCCCAACTACGAGGAGATCCGCCCCGTCATCGACCTCCTGGCGGAGAACCAGGAGGAACTCCCCGCTGACTGGCCCTGATCATGTACGCACCGACCGGAGGCCGCGATGAGTGAACGCCGCCGCACTGGGGGCGCGCCCGAGCGCCTCATCCGGTGTACGGACTGTGGCGGCGTCTACCCCGCGCAGACGGACGGCGACGGCGGGCTCCGACCGATCGGCGTCGGCGCCCAGTGCTCCTGCGGGAACGACGAGTTCGTCCCCTACCAGGACGGGTGAAGCGTTCTCTCGCTGACTCTCACGTCCGCGGGTCGTCCCGCTCGCCGATTCGGAAGCGCGTGTCCAGCGGATAGCTCTCGTAGCGCGCGAGCGTGACGTGGAGCGCGACGGCGACCGCGAGCAGGCCGAAGTTCCAGACGGGCGAGTTGTAGTAGATGACGTCGACGACGACGTGCTCCCGGTACACCGGCCAGAACGGCGCGAGCGGCGCGGCGATGTCCGGCGCGGACAGCAGGTCCGCGAAGATGTGGCTCACGCCGCCGACGAACAGCCCGGACGCCGCGAAGACGAACACCGTCTCCCGGGGGATTGCCGTGCTCTCGACCCACCGGCTGGCGTTGAGCGGTCCGGTGAGCCAGCGCGCGGCGACGACGGCCCCGAGGAGGCTCACGACGGCGCCGAACAGGAACGTGTGCGTCACGCCGTGGTGGGTTACGGGGAGGTAGTGCTGGAGGACGAGGTCGGCGTCCGGCAGCATCGCGGTGACGAGCGTGAACCCGGTGAACCCGAGCGCGCCGCGGTACCCCCACAGGAACCACGCCGGTGCGGCGAACAGCAGTGCCATCGCGAAGTGCCCGCTCACGTCGACCATGTACTGACATACGACGACCAGGGGTACGAATCCGGACCTTGCGTGTGCCCCCGAAAGAAGTGTCCGGGGCCTACTCGCGGTCGTTCTCGGTCTCCTGCTCGTCGTCCCCGTCGTCCTGCGTTTCCCCGCCAGTCTCGGTTTCCTCGTCGTCCCGATCCGTCGGCGAGGAGTCCGAACCCTCGTCCGGCGGCTCCCCCTCGCCGTACCGCTGGGGAGACTTGTCGGACATCGGCTCTGGGTCGGTGCCTTCGCTGGCCGGGTACGCCTGCTCGTCGGTCGGGCCCGTCGCTTCGCTGGCCTCGTCGGCCATCCCGGCGTCCGAGAGGTCGACGGCGACGTGTTCGTCGTCCACGTCCGGGTCGTCCTCGTCGTGGAGTCGCGGGTCCTCCGCTTCCTCGTCGAGGTGCGGTTTCGGCTCGGCCTCGTCGACGTCCCGCTCGGTCGTGAACTGGACGCCGCCCTCGTCGGGGTCGGTCTCCGTCTCGACGTCGGGCTCCCCGGACACCCCGCGCGGATTCGCCTCCGCCTGGTGCTCGACGTCGGCCCGCTCGCGGTGCGCGCGGGCCTCTGCGGACTCCGTATCCCCCTCGTCGCCGCCGCTTCCGCCAGACTGTGTCGGCAGTAGCCCCCGCTGTCGGAGTCCGAGCGCGACCAGAACGGCGCCGCCGAGAGCGAACAGCCCCGCACGGCGCCTGTCCCGCCTCGCCGCTCGAAGGGCGTTCGCGAACAGGACGCCGCCGACCAGCGCTGCGAGCGTCCCGTCCCGCGCGCGTTCCGAGAGTGACGCCGTCAGGCCGGCCGCTCGGTCAGTTCCACCGCTCCCGTGCGTCGCCTCGGCGTCGGCCGTCTCTGAGTTCGAGGATACCATGTGTCGAGGGTGTCGTCCGCAGCGTCGTTCGAACTGTACGGACAAGTGGACGCTCCGGAGACGGATGAATCCTCACGCTGCGAGCGCTGGGTGTCGTCCCGTATTCGCGACACCCCCGAAAAAGAGCCAGTACTGACGCCTGCTCCCGTCGCACTCACTCCGACTCGCGGGGGGGTTCGGGCTCCGTGCTCACGACCCCCTCGTCGGAGTCCGCGAACTCGCTCTCGTAGCGTTCGTCGTCGCCGCGGGCGGCCCACGCGGCCATCTCGGAGCTCTCGGCCTGCACTTTCTCCTCGAGGAGGTTGACCGCGACGGCGTTGGCGCCCTCGGGGATGATGATGTCGGCGTCCTTCTTCGTGGGCTCGATGAACTGCTCGTGCATCGGCTTCACCGTCGAGAGGTACTGGTCCATCACGCCCTCCAGTTCGCGGCCGCGCTCGACGACGTCGCGCTCGATGCGCCGGAGGATGCGGACGTCGGCGTCGGTCTCGACGTAGATGTGGAGGTCGAGCATGTCGTTGACGTCCTCGTCGTAGAGCGCGAGAATCCCCTCGAGGACGATGACGTCGGTGGGTTCGACGGTGACGCGCTCCTCCTCGCGGAGGTGTTCGTTGAAGTCGTACTGGGGCATCTCGACGGGCTGCCCGGAGAGCAGCGCGTCGAGGTGCTCGCGGAGGAGCTCCCACTCGAACGCGGAGGGGTGGTCGTAGTTGACGCTCTCGCGCTCCTCGAAGTCCATGTGACTGAGGTCCTTGTAGTAGTTGTCGAGGGGGATGAGCGTCGCGGCCTCCTCGACGTTGTCGGTGATCTCGCGTGCTACCGTCGTCTTGCCGGCGCCCGTTCCGCCGGCGATGCCGATAGCGAACGACGGGATGGTCATTGCTACACGGGATGGAGCGAGCGTTGTTGAATGCAGCGTTTCGCGGGCGCTGCCGGCCGCGTTCCCGGCGGTTCTCGCTGCCAGCGGAACGCTAGCGACGGAACTGGTCGGTGTCGGCCCGTCCGCCGTGAGACGCACGGAGCGTTCGCCCCAGAGAAGTTGGTGCGCGGCCGCCATACGCGTTTTGGGGATACCTTTTAGCAGGACAGCGTGCTATGTGAGTTCATGGCACAGCTATCGCTCAGAGACGTGCTCTCCCGGGAGTTCGTCGGCGTCAGCGAGTCCGACGAACTCCTCGACGCGGTGGAGCTGATGCGCGAGGAGCACACGAACAGCGCGGTCGTCCTCCGCGGGAGCGCGCCGGTCGGCGTCGTCACCGCGGGCACCGTCTTCGACGTCCTGCTCGACGGCCGCAACCCCGACTCGGTCACCGCCGGAGACGTGATGGACGACCCGCCGGAGTCGCTGTCGCTGGACGCCTCGGTCGCGGACGCCGCCGACCTGATGGGCCGCACCGGTGACCCGCACGTGCTCGTCTCGGACGACGACGCCGTCCACGGCGTCGTCGAGGCCCGCGACGTCGCGCCGACCGTCGAGAAGCAGCTCCGCGGCGCCCCCACCGCACCGTCGGCGCCGCCGACCGAGAGCGGTCAGGCGGACGCCGCGGACAGCTACGCCGAGCAGGGCGTCTGCGAGAGCTGCGGCGGACTCGCCCACGAGCTCGTCGACGTGAACGGCCAGCTGCTCTGCCCCGAGTGCCAGCCGGTCTGAACGAATCACGCACACGCGGCTCGACGCGCAGCGGCGAGCCAGTCGTCTCTGAGCGCGAACCCCGGCCGCGCACCCCGAGTGCGCGGCCGGTTCGTTCCAGTTACCCGTCGCTTTTCGAGCGGTTATCCGCCGCATTCGGCGGTCCCACGCCAAATTTCCGGGGCTCGCGGCCGCTCGTCGCCGGACACGAACCCCACGTAATTCGCCGGAATGGACAGAAACGCCTATGCACGGGCCGTCTTTCGGTCCCACCACATGGCGATACGGACCCTCGACGACCTCGACGCGACGGACACCGCGGTCGGGGTGCGGGTCGACATCAACAGCCCGCTGGCCGACGACGGCGCGCTCGCGGACGACGCGCGACTGCGAGCGCACGTGGACACGCTCTCGGAACTGCTCGACCGCGGCGCGCGGGTCGCGATTCTCGCCCACCAGGGGCGTCCCGGCGGCGACGAGTTCGCGCGCCTCGAACCACACGCCGACCGCCTCGGCGACCTGCTGGACTTCCCGGTCGAGTACTGCGACGCGACGTTCTCCCAGGACGCACGGGACGCCGTCGACGCGCTCGACGCCGGCACGGCGGTCCTCCTCGAGAACACGCGGTTCTACAGCGAGGAGTACATGGAGTTCGACGCCGACCGCGCCGCGGAGACGTACCTCGTCTCCCGGCTCTCCCCGGTGTTGGACGCGTACGTCAACGACGCGTTCGCGGCCGCGCACCGCTCGCAGCCGTCGCTCGTCGGCTTCCCGGAGCTCCTGGACTCGTACGCGGGCCGCGTGATGGAGACGGAACTGGACGTGCTCGGCGCCATCGGGGAGACGCCGACGCCGCGGACGTACGCGGTCGGCGGCGCGAAAGTCCCCGACTCGGTGACCGTCATCGAGCACGCCCTGAACAACGGCCTCGCCGAGGACGTGCTCGTGACCGGCGTGGTCGCGAACGTCTTCCTTGCGGCGGACGGCGTGGACATCGGCCGCGCGAGCACGGAGTTCGTCCACGACCGCGGCTACGAGACCGAAATCGAGCGCGCGAGCGACCTCCTCGACGCACACGGCGAGAGCATCCACCTGCCCGTTGACGTGGCCGTCGAGCGGGACGGCGAGCGCGTCGAACTCGACGTCGCGGCCCTCCCGCCGGAGCGCAACGAGCCCATCCAGGACGTCGGTCGCGACACCGTGGAGGCGTACGCCGACGTCCTCGCGGACAGCGGCACGGCGGTCCTGAACGGGCCGGCGGGCGTCTTCGAGGACGACACGTTCGCGGACGGGACGCGCGGCGTGTTCTCGGCGGCCACCGAGGCGGACTACACCATCGTCGGCGGCGGCGACACGGCGGCGGCGATCCGGAAGTTCGGGCTCTCCGGGTTCGACCACGTGAGCACGGGCGGCGGCGCGGCGCTCCGCCTGCTGACGGGCGAGTCGCTCCCCGCAGTGGAGGCGCTGCGGTGACCGGACCGGGGCGAGACTGATGGAGGTGACGGCGGCGACCGGGGACGACGTCGCGGCCGTCGCGGAGCTGTGGGTGTCGCTGGCGCGCGAGCAGCGCGGCCACGGCTCGCACCTGCGCGCGGAGGAGAACCGCCAGCGCGCCCAGGACCTCGTGGCGCAGTACGTCCACAGCGACGCGTGTGCCGTCGCGGCCGCGGCGGGCCAGCCCGTCGGCTTCGTGATGTTCCACGTCGAATCCGGGTTTTTCCAGACGGACGCGACCCGCGGCGTCGTCGACAACGTCTACGTGCTACCCGAGGCTCGCGGCGAGGGCGTCGGCTCCGCCCTCTTGGACTACGCCGAGCGCGCGCTCCGCGACGATGGCGCGGACGTGCTCGCGCTCGAAGCACTGTGGGACAACGAGGCCGCGCGCCGCCTCTACGAGCGCCGCGGCTACGAACCGCACCGCGTCACGATGGAGAAACAGGTGGGGGATGACGAGTCCACGGCGGACGCAGACGAATAGCGAAGCGTGTGCGGCGCGGTGAACGAAGTCGAGCGCGGCGGATGGCGGGGAGAGACGCCGCGTGGTGATGGGAACGGGAGTACCGGTGCAGATGCGCCGGCAGGGGAGTGCCAGTGCGAACGCACCGGCCGGGAATGGGCACGACGAACGACGGGAAGATGCCCTACCTCACGCTTTTGGGAGTTTGGCGACAAACTCGCTGGGGCCGCGCTGTTCGACCTCGTAGGCGTCCGCGTCGAAGGAGTCGACTTCCGCCTGCATCTCGTAGAACAGCGGCTTGGGCTCGTGGTCGTTGACGAGTTCGAGCGCCTCGCCGCTGTCCAGTTCCGCGAACGCGTCGTGTATCTTCGGGTGGCGCTCGGGCGGCGGTACCTCGCGCAGGTCCAGAGTCTTCGCTGCCATTGCAGGCGTGGCTTGGCGGCCACACCGGGAGTGTCCTACCCCGAACATCTTCGCATTCCGGTCGCCGAACGGGGAACTCGTTCCCGTCAGACCACCGAAAGCTACTTGCCGAATAGTGATGTATGATAACGTATGTCACAATCGCGGTCGAAGCTCAGGCTCGGGCAGCCCGTCCGGGTCGTCAGGCAGTCGGCGGACAAGGCGAAGCTCGCGGTCCACGGCTACGAACACCACGCCCACTACGGCGATGACGGCGTCGTGACCGACGTGCGACCGGGCAGCGACGGCGAACGCGTCGTCGTCCGGTTCGACGACTACGGCCGGGACGCCGTCACCTACCGCCCCGAAGAACTGGAGCTAACCCGCTGACGCGGCGACGATAGACTCATCAGTTCGGCGGCCCTACTCCGAGTGTGGCGAAACCGTTGCGGTTCCGGCGGTCGACCGAATCCTGGAGTGCCGACCGCGTCCGCGATCTGCTGTACCGCGACCTCGACGACAACCTCGGCGCGCGCTCCTCGACGCCGTGGTTCAAACCCCCCGACGGCTTCGAGGCGCAGCGCTTCGACATGGACAACGGGGACACCGCGCTGTTCTGCTGGAACGGCGACGGCGGCTGGTGGCTCGGCAACACGGAGACGCCGGAAGCGCTCTGGCGCACCGACAAGCAGTCGTTCTCCGAGGCCCCCGAAGCCGTCTCCGAGTGGGCCCAGCGCGAGTTCCTCGCGGAGCTCCACGACGAGGACCCGTGGCTCGCGGACTACCCGACGCTGTCGTGGTTCTTCCTGCCCGTGTTCGCGTCGAAGGACGGCCGCGAGACGACCCGCGCGTTCTTCAGCGAGCACGCCGCGGGCTTCCCGGACGCCGACAGCGAGGACGCGCTCGCGTTCTACGAGTCGTTCCTCGACACGGGCGTCCTCGACGACGAGCGGCACGTGATGGCCGGAAAGCTCGGGACCTCCGAGTACCTCGACCTGGCGCGCGCGAGCGCCGCGATGAGCGAGTTCCACGCGGCGTGGCTGCTCCACGAGGCCGGCTACGATATCACCCCGGAAATCGAGGTGACCACGGGGCACTCCCTGGACTTCCGCGCGGACCGCGACGGCGAGCACGGCACGCTCGTCGAGGTCACGCGCCCCGTTCCCACGAACGACCGCGCCGCCAACACCCCCGTCAGGGCAATCAAGGAGACCGCGGAGACGAAGACCAGCGGCCAGCTGGAGGCCCACGGCGGCGGCGCGGTCCTGTTCGTGGACTGCTCGTCGTTCCCCGACGACGAGTGGCGCCGCATCCGGGGCGAGCGGCCCGACGTCGGCCACCGGCCCGCGGTCGTCTTCCGCGTGCGGCCCGACGGCTCCGTCGACGGCTACGCGAAGGGGTCGGTGCCGCTGTCGCTCCCGCAGTTCTAGCCGCGTCGCGCTCGCGCACCGACTGGCAATCCGTACGTTCATACCGCGTGACGCCCCACCGTCTACCGAATGGGCGACGACGACTGGCGCGACTTCTTCGGGTTCGATCGGCCCTACGACCAGCAGGCCGACGCCGTCGAGGCGGCAATCGACGCCGGCGAGCGCGGCGGCTACCTCGCGATGGAGGGGCCCTGCGGGACGGGAAAGACGATGGCCGCGCTCACCGCGGCCGCCCAGCTCGTCCGCCGCACGGACGACTACGACCGCGTGTTCGTCGTCACCCCCGTGAAACAGCAGCTCCAGCAGTTCGTCGCGGACCTCCGGCAGATGAACGCGGGGCTCGACGACCCCCTGAACGGCGTCGCACTCGTCGGGAAGCGCGACCTCTGCCCGTACGGCCGCGAGGACGTGTTCCCGCGAGACGCGAGCGTCCACGACCGCTGCGAGGACCTCCGCGAGTCCACCGCTGGCCTCGTCGAGGCCGACGGCGAGGGCGGCAGTTTCGACGGGCAGGACGCCGGGGAGCTCGTGGACCTGCGCGCCGCGGACGCGCTCGACGACCCGTGGTGGGACCCCGCGAAGGCCCGCGACCTCGCGCGCTCCGCTCGCGCGGACGCCAGCCACACGCTCTCCGAGAACCCGCTTCGGACGGACGGCGCGGACTCGCCGTACGTGCCCGTGCAGCCGAGCGCGCCGGAGGACTTCGCGGACGGCGACCCGCCGCTGTTCTGCCCGTTCGAGGCCGACTGGTACGGCCGGAACAAGGGCTCGCCGGTCGACTTCGACGTCGGCGACTACGGCGTCGTCACGAGCGAGGACTTCCTGCCCGCGGCTGTCGAGTACGGCACCTGCCCGCACCGCGTCCAGCAGGTGCTGCTCGACCACGCGGACGTCGTCGTCGGGAACTACAACCACCTCTTCGACCCGAAGACGCGCGGGCTCACCGAACACCTGCTCGACGAGCGCACGTTCGTCGTCGTCGACGAGGCCCACCGCCTGGAGGAGCGCGTCCGCGACCTGCTCTCGGACCGCGTGGGCCGACACACGCTCGCTCGCGCCCGCAACGACCTCCGACAGCTGCTCACGACCGCGAAACAGAGCGAGGCGAACCGCCAGCAGGTCAGGGACGAACTGCAGAGCTACGAGGTCTCCCTGGACGCCGTCGAGGAGGCCGTCGACTTCCTCGGTGACGTCCTCGACTGGCTCGACGACCGGGTCGCGGAGTACCTCGCGACGGAGGGCCACGACCCCCGGAACCCGCGCGGGCTCCCGGAGTACGACCACGAGATTCCGCTCCGTGACCCGGAAACCGACGAGCCCGACGACCTCACGCGGTGGGCCGAACAGCACGGCTACACGGGCGGCCTGTGGCGGTCGCTCGCGGATATCGGCACCGCCGCCGAGGCCGTCCTCGAAGCGGACGGCGACCGCTCGGCGGTCTGCGGCGCGGTCGGCGTCACCCTCCAGCAGTGGTGGGAGCGCGACCACGCGACGTACTTCCGGGAGATCGAACTGGAGCACGCGCCCAAGGACTCCGGGCGGGCGGGCGCGGCGTGGGCGGCGGCGTACACGCCCGCGCTTACGACGTACAACTGCATGCCGGCGCGGGCGCTCCGTGAGACGTTCGCCGGACTGGGCGGCGGCGTGCTGATGAGCGCGACCCTCGAACCGCTGGACGTCTTCCGCGAGGTGACGGGCCTCGACAGGCTCGAAGCGGGCGCCGGCGACGCCGAAGCGCGGCCCGTCGTCGAGCGCCGCTACGACCTCCGGTTCCCCGCGGAGAACCGCGCGAGCTTCACCGTGGACGCGACGCCGTTCACGGCGCACAACCGCGGCGACCCGACCGGCGAGAACGACAACCGGACCCGCGAGCAGTACCGCTACGTCCTCCGCACGATCGCGCGGTCGCCGGGGAACGTCCTCGTCTGCATGCCGAACTACCGGGAGGCCGCGTGGGCGGGCGACTACCTCGAGGACGCCGTCGAGAAGGACGTGCTCGTCGACGAGTCTTCCTCGAACGAGGCCACCGACGACCTGAAGCGGCGGTTCTTCCGCGGCGACGGCAAAGTCCTGGTGACGAGCACGCGGGGCACGCTCACGGAGGGCGTCGACTACGACGGCGAGAAACTCGCGGCGTGCGCGGTGGTCGGCGTCCCGCTCGTGAACGTCGGGTCGCCGCGCGTGCGGGCAGTCCGGCGGGCGTACGCGGACGCGTTCGGCGAGGACCACGCCTTCGAGTACGCGCTCACGGTGCCCGCGGTGCGGCGCGCGCGGCAGGCCATCGGGCGCGTGATTCGCGGCCCCGAGGAAGTCGGCGTGCGCGCGCTCGTCGGCCGGCGATACGTCGAAGGCGCGCGCCACTCCGTCTTCGAGTACCTCGGCCCCGGCGAGCAGGCGGAGTTCACGCGCATGACCCCGGAGTTCCTCGGCGACCAGCTAGACGAGTTCTGGAGCGGGCACGCCGAGGAGTGACATTCGGTGCGATTCAGTCACCGGAGACCATAGAGTGTTCTCCGGGCGTCACGGGCAGACCGCCCGTCTAACACCCACAGAATCGGTTCGAATCCGAATTGGTGGATTAGTATTGGAGCAAATCCCATAGAACGTAGTCTTCTTGAATTCACATGAAATTTTAAATGCCCCGAACAAGGAGGTGCGTTATGACTCGCTCGGGGGCGGACCTGTTCGTCGACAGTCTCGAATCGTACGGCGTCACGCACCTGTTTGGGAACCCAGGGACGACGGAACTGCCGCTCATGCAGTCTCTCGTCGAGAGCGACCTGGAGTACGTGCTCGGTCTGCACGAGGACGTCGCCGTCGGGGCCGCGGCAGGGTACGCCATGCGACGGCGGTATCACAGCCACGAGGACCCAGACGTGCTTCCACTGGGCGTCGCGAACGTCCACGTCGCCGGTGGTCTCGCCCACGGTCTCGGTAACCTCTACAACGCAGACGTCTCCGGCGCACCGCTGCTCCTCACCGCCGGCACACACAGTCTCGACTTCCAACACGAGGAGCCGATTCTCGGCGGCGACCTCGTCACGATGGCCGACCAGTTCACCAAGTGGAGCGCGGAGGTCAAAGACGTCGACGCGCTCCCCGACATGCTCCGCCGCGCCGTTCGCACTGCGCTAACACCGCCGACGGGTCCCGTCTTCCTCTCCATCCCCGTCGACGTCCAGCAGGCCGAAACGGACCAGTCACCGGCTCGGCTCGGTCAGATCCCGACTGCGGGCCGCGGCGATGCACGGGCCATCGACGACGCCGCGGCAGCCGTGGCCAACGCCGACGAGCCGGTCGTCGTTCTCGGCGACGAGGTCGCTCGGAGCGGGGCGGAGGCCGTCGACGAAGCGGTTCGTTTCGCGGAGGCCGCCGGCGCGAGGGTCCACGGTGAGATCCTCTCGTACGAGGTGAACATTCCGACGGAGCACGACCAGTGGCAGGGCGTCCTCTCGACGAAAGCGGCCGGCGCCGCGAGTGCGATGGACACGGATACGCTCGTCTTCGTCGGCTGTTCGACGAACACGACGGTCACCCGCCCGTCGACGACGTTAGTCCCCGAGCACGCGACCTGCGTTCACGTGACCAACGACGCGTGGGAGCTCGGCAAGCACGCCCCGGCCGACGTGGCCGTCCTCGGCGACCCGGGGCAAGTCCTCGCCGAGCTCGCAGACCGGGTCGCCGAGCGCGTCGACGAGGACGAACGCGAGCGCCGACTCGGCGAGGTACGCGAGTGGGAGGACGCGCACGGCCGCGAACCGGTGGAGACGGAAGACGGCTCCCTCACGAAGACGGGGCTCGCGCGGTCGCTCCGCCGAGTCGCACCAGACGCCCTCGTCGTCAGCGAGTCAGTCACGGCGGCGCCGTCGCTCTTCGACGAGTTCGAGTTCGACGCGACGCAACTCCTCGGGTCCAAAGGCGGCAGCCTCGGCTACGGCCTCCCGGCCAGTGTCGGCGCAGCTGTGGCCGAACGTCAGACCGGCGAGGGACGTTCTGTCCTCGGCTATATCGGCGACGGGTCGTACCTGTACTACCCCCAGACGCTCTACACGGCGGCGCGGTACGATCTCGACCTGACGGTCGTCGTGCCCGACAACGGCAACTATCGTATCCTCAAGGAGAACACCGCGGCGTTGATGGGCGGCGACGCCGACGACTACGAGTACGTCGGCTTCGACTTCGACCCGCCCGTCGACCTGGTGGCGAGCGCCGAGGCCCACGGCGCGACGGGAATGCGCCCTGATTCGGCCGAGGCGGTGGACGAAACGCTCGAAACCGCCCTCGAACGCGAGGGACCGGTCGTCGTAGACGTTCCCGTTACCGACGACTGACGATCCCCGTCTCGCGACGCCCTACAGCGGCACCGTCTCGCCGGTCGCGTCGGACTCGTAGAGCGCGTCGATGGCGCGCATGTTCGCGACGGCTTCCTCGCCGTCCGTGAGCGGGTCGCGACCGGCGTCGACCGCGGCAGCGAACTCCTCGACTTCGAGGCGGTAGGCGTCGACGGCGTCGAAGCGCTCCTCGACGGTCTTCTCGTCGGTCCCCCAGCGCAGCACCGTCTCCTCGACGCCGGGGTTGTAGGCGTTCTCGGCCTCCAGCCAGCCGTTCGTGCCCTCGACGCGGTACGTCTGGTGGACGCGCGTCTCGAAGCCCGCTTCGATCGTGGCGGTGGCGCCGTCCTCGAACTCGAAGGTGCCCGAGACCTGAGTGTCGACGCCGCAGTCCCGGCCGTCGTGGGTAGTCGCGGCCGCGAGCGCGGGTTCGCCGAGGAACTGGCGGGCGGCGGAGACGGCGTAACAGCCGACGTCCATCAGCGCGCCGCCAGCGAGGTCGGGGTCGACGCGGACGTCCGGGCCCTGCGGGAGCGGGAATGAGAACGCGGCGTGGACGTGCCGGAGGTCGCCGAGCTCGTCGCGAGCGACGTCGAGCGCGCGCACCGTCCGCGGGTGGTAGCGGTACATGAACGCCTCCATGAGGGTGACGCCGGCGTCAGCGCAGTGCTCGACCACGTCGACCGCTTCCTCGGCGTCCGCGGCGAGGGGCTTCTCGCAGAGGACGTGGAGGCCGGCGTCGGCCGCGCGCTTCGTCCACTCGGCGTGGAGGGCGTTCGGAAGCGGGACGTAGACGGCGTCGACGTCCGCGTCCAGCAGGGCGTCGTAGCTGTCGTAGGATTCGGGGATGCCGTGGCGCTCGGCGTAGTCGGCCGCGGCGTCCGCGTCGCGGGAGGCGACAGCGCGGACCTCGTGGTCGGTGGCTTCGATTGCAGGAACGACGGATTCGTCGCCGATGTTCGCCGTCGAGAGGATGCCGAACTGCATGACAGAGACGGGACGCGCCGTCGCCGTAACTGTTTGGACCGACGTCCGTCGAAGCGGTGTCGGGGACAGAACACTCAAGCCGGCGGGCCACCTGTGTCGGCGTGATGGCCGAAATTCGAGCCCCCGAGGAGCGGACCTGCACGGACTGCGGGCGCTCCGAGCGCTGGGACGACGACGCCGGCGCGTGGCGCGTCGACGAGGAGGTCGGTGACGTCTACTGCGTCCACTCCTGGGACGTCACCGGCACGTTCGCCCCGGTGGAGGAGCCCTAGAGCGGGCGCGCGGCGACGTACTCGTCGCCGTCCTGTTCGACCAGGCCCCGTCCGCGCAGCGTCTTGAGCACGCTGTACAGCGTTATTCTCGGCACGTCGAGTTCGCCGTGGAGCTCGTCCAGCGAGGCGCTCTCGTTCGTGGAGAGGTAGAGGTAGACCAGCTTCCCGCGCGGCGACTCCACCCCGGTCGGCAGTTGTCGAGCAGACATTCGTCGTTTGCCGACTGAACTTCGACGATAATAAATCCTACCTTCGACGGTAGTCGAACGTCCGGGAACACGTAGCTTGATGGCGCTCGCCGGCGAACGGGCGAGCGTGTCGCGCCACGACCGCCTCGACCGTCACCCGACGCCCGGCCCCCGGAACTCGCTGCGCCACTGGCCGGACGCCAAGCGCCCGCTGCGGGTCGCGTTCAACTACGTCGTCGTCGTGCTCGCCCGCGTCTGCCCGAGCCTCCGCGCGAAGAACTGGCTGCTCGGGCTGCTCGGTGTCACCGTCGGCGAGGGCGCCTCGTGGGGCCTCGAATCCACGCCGGACGTCTTCTGGCCCGAGCTGATTACGGTCGGCGAAGACGCCATCGTCGGCTACGACGCCACCCTGCTCTGCCACGAGTTCCTCCAGGAGGAGTACCGCACCGGCGAAGTCGTCGTCGGCGACCGCGCGATGATCGGCGCGGGCGCCGTCGTCCTCCCCGGGGTCACCATCGGCGAGGACGCGCAGGTCGCCGCGAACTCGCTGGTCGTCGAAGACGTGCCGCCCGGCGAGACGGTCGCGGGCGTCCCCGCCGAACCGCTCGACTACGAGGAGTGAGTCGCCGCGCGGACGCGCTCGGCCGCCCGGTCGCCGTACCCGCCCGGCACGAACACGCCGACCGCCGCCAGCGCCGTGAGGCTCGCGACCGCGCCGCCGACCGCGAGCGCGCCGACCGCGCCCAACAGCGGGTCGACGGAGACGCCCGCGACGATAGCCGCCAGCGCGAACGCCAGGAACGCCTCCGCGAACGCCACGCGGGTCCCGCGGAAGTACACCGACGACGCACACCAGAACGCCTGCAGACGCCCCGCCAATGACGCGTCCGGTCCGGTCGCGGCGTCCGCCAGCCCCGCCGCGCCGAGCGCCGAAACCACGCCGGCCGCGTACGCGACGACGCCCGCGACGGCGAGCACGTAGACGCCGGCCTGCTCCCAGACGGAGAACAGCCCCGCGGCCGCGGCCACCATGAGACCCGCGAGCACGCCGAGCACGAGCGTCCACCGCGTGCTGCGCTCCCGCGCCTGCGCCCGACGGTCCGCGTCTGCGAGCGTTGCGCTTCCCGCCGCCGTCAGTGCGACCCAGCCGGCGACCGACAGCAGCGACGAGGCGACGGTCATTCGCGCACCACGACGACGCCGCGCCGGAACACGAGGTGGTTCGGGAGCACGAGCTCGCGGCCCTCGTCCTCGATGCGCGTCACGAACACGTCCACTTCCTGCACGATTCCCTCGTGCTCACCGATGGCGACCCGGTCGCCGATGCCGTACGGCTGGCGCAACAGCAAGTAGACGCCCGCCGCGCCCGACGTCAACAGCTGATGGGTCGCCACCGCCGTGAACACGATGAGCGCCCCGACGTACGCCAGCAGGAGGACGAGCAGCGCGTCGATGGCGACGCCCACCTGCGAGAGCGCGACCAGCACCGCGACGAACAGCACGCTGTACTTCACGACCTTCGGCAGCACGGTGAGCTCCGGCACCTTCACGCTGCGCAGGCGCTCGCCGACGTACAGCTCGGCCTTGTCGCCGGCGAGCACGCCGACGAACAGCACGGCGAGCGCGACGACGGCCGACGGCAGGAAGCTGACAACGGGGTACCAGACGGCGTCCTGGACGGTGAGCCGCGCGACCTCGAGGGCCACCAGCACCGCGAACGCGTAGATTATCCACGACGTCAGCCGCGCCACGAGCGCCACCGTCGAGAACCCGATGTCGCGGGCCATCCGCTCGACGCTCGTCCCCTCGACGGCGTCGTCGACGTCCAGCGCGACGAGCAGGCGCTCGTTCACGCGGCCGACGAGGTAGCCGAGCACGAGCCCCGCAATCAGTACGCCGACGGCGAGCACGTACCGGAACTCGGGGTTGAGCAGCGGGCTGATGTCTATCTGCATCTCAGTACTCCTCGGGGTCGAGTTCGAGGACGAGCTCGCCGCTCTTGAACGCCCGGACGAGGCCGTCGGACTCCGAGAGGACGATGGCGACCGCGGTCGTGTCCCGCGTAATCGCGCCGGCGGCCATGTGCCGGGCGCCCAGTCCCTTCGGGATGTCGGTGCCCTCAGCGCCGGGTTCGAGGTAGCGGTACGCGGAGACGATCTTCCCGGAGTCGCTGATGACGAACGCGCCGTCGAGCCGCGAGAACTCCTTCAGCATCACGTTCACGATGGGGTCGCCGACGTGGACGTGGCTCTTCTCGAAGGGGTTGTACGACAGCGGCCGGGACTTGTTCATCACCTTCCCGGCGTCCCCGACGACGAACAGCGCGCCGACGGGCTTGCCCTTCTGGCCCTTCTTCCCGAGCTCGATGGCGACTTCGAAGACGTCCCGGATGACGCTGGGCTCCGCTCGCGAGTTCGCGAACAGGTCGTAGATGCCGGAGTGGCGCGACTCGTCGACTTTCGTGCGCGCGACCATGTCGACGTCGTCGCCGAACAGTGGCGCGGCACACCCGAGTTCGTCGCCGTCGTCGACGACGCCCTCGGTGAGCGCGCCCTCGATGCCGAACCGGATTCGTTCCTTGACGTCCTCGAACGCCAGCGGCAGTTCGACGAACGTGTCCGCACCGACGCTGTTCTCCGTGGCGACGACCACCACGTCCGCGCCCTCGACGTCCTTCACGCGGTCGTAGTACGCCCCGCTCGGCGAGAACACGAGCAACGCGTCGATGCCGTCGAGCACGTCCTCGAGGAGTTCCGGTGGCCTGGCCATTTGCCGGATAGACTCACCCCTCGCGCAAAAAGGTTAGCGGCCCGGCGGCCAGCCCTCTGCCGTCCGGACGGCGGCCGCCCGTGCCCACAAGTAGTTGCGGGCGTCAGTCGTCGGTCGCCGCGGCGTCCGCACCGACGGTCTCGGAGTCCGTGAGGTCGGCGTCCCGCCACGTGCCGCGCTGGTACCACGCGTACGCGACGACCGCACCGATCACGTTCGAGACCGCGAACGCCACCCAGATGCCGGTCTCGCCGACGGCCTGCGCGGAGAACCACGCGACCGGGAGCCGGACGACGCCGAGCATCAGCACGGAGATGGCGGCCGCGGTGAGCGTCTTGCCGGCGCCCCGGAAGCTCCCGGTGTACGCCCGCATGATGCCGATGAACCCGAACGTGAGCGCGACGTACCGCAGGAACTCCGCGCCCACGGAGACCACCTGGTCGGCGTTCTCCTGGCCGGCGCCGACGAACACCGAGACGATGGGCTCCGGCGCGACGAAGACGACGACGCCGAGCACGGAGAGCACGCCGAACAGCACTTTCGCGGCGAGCGCGGCGGCGGCCTCCGCGCGGTCGGGCTCGCCGGCGCCGATGTTCTGGCCGGTCATCGTCTCCACGCCGCGCGCCACCGCGATGGCGGGCAGGAAGACGACCGAGAACACCCGCGTGCCGATGCCGTACGCCGCGACCACGGTGTCCGGGAACAGCGCCACGACCACCAGCAGGAGGTTCATCGAGAGCGCGCGCCCCGTTCCCTCGACGGTCGCCGGGAGGCCGATGCGCGCGAGCCGCCGCAGGTACCCGAGGTCCGGGGTCATGTCGCGGATGTTGATCTGGACGCCACGGGACCCCTCGAACATGATGGCGAGGCCGACGACGAGCGCGAGCGCCCGCGAGAACACCGTCGCGACGGCCGCGCCCCGAATCCCCATCTCGGGGAACACCCACCACCCGAAGATGAGGAACGGGTCGATGACGATGTTGAGGACGACGGAGCCGAACATCACGAGCATCGGCGTGATGGTGTCGCCGTACCCCCGCATCAGCGCGATGAACACGAAGAACCCGAACATGAACACCAGCCCGAGCGTGATGACTTCGAGGTAGCTGGTGGCCAGCGGGAGGACGTCCGTCGACGCGCCGAGCAGGCGGAGCAGGTCCTCGACGAAGACGTAGCCGACGCCGCCGAGGAGGAGAGACGCGATGGCTGCGAACGTCACCGTCTGGGAGGCCGCGTACTCCGTCTCGCGCTCTTCGCCCGCGCCCGTGTGCTGGGCGACGAGCACGCTCCCCGCGACCGAGACGCCCATCCCGAGGGAAATGAGCAGGAAGACCAGCGGGAACCCGAAGCTGATGGCGGCGAGCGAGTCCGTGCTGTACTGGCCGAGCCAGAACGTGTCCGCGAGGTTGTACGCGGTCTGGAAGAGGTTCGTCACGACGATGGGCAGCGCCAGGAAGAACAGCGGCTTCCCGACGCCGCCGGACGTCAAATCGAACTGCTCGGGGCCCTTGAACACCGCGTCGAGTCGGCTCCGCAGCCCCATCAGGCGTCCACCTCTGCTCGGTCCGCGACGAGCCGCGTCTCGACGTACTCGGCGAGCGTCTCCCGGATCCTATCCAGCGGGTGGTCGACGGAGACGTGGCGCGTGTACGCGCCCTTGATGGTCGTCAGGAGGAACTCCGCGGTGGTCTCCGGGTCGACGTCCTCGCGGAACTCGCCGGCGTCGACGCCCGCTTCGATCACCTCGCGGATGCGGTCTGCGAGGTAGCGGTCGAAGCGCGTGAGCTGCTCGCGGAACGCGTCGTCGTAGGGCGCCTGGGCCTTGATTTCGAGCATCGCCGTCCGGAAGTCGATGCCGGGGACGTCGCCGCCCTCCGCCAGCGAGAACTCCACGAGCGCGAGCAGGCGCTCGCGATGGGTGTCGCCGTCGACGGCATCGACGTGCTCGGTGTAGTCGTCGTAGAGGTACTCCAGGAACGCCGTGAAGAGGTCGTGCTTGCTGTCGTAGTGGTAGTGAATCGTCGCCTTGCTCTTCTCGGAGTGGTCCGCGATGTCCTGCACGGTGAGGTCCGCGAACCCGTGCTCGCAGAGCGCGCGATACGTCGCCTCCAGAATCTCGTCAGTTGGCTCTCCCATGCTGGTCGTTACGAGAACTTACTGACCAGTCAGTCAAAAGCGTTCGGAACGCCGAACGCGTCCTCCGGTAGAACCTCGAAAAGCGCCTACTTCGGACGGACCGGCTCCACGCAGTCCGGGCACTCCGCGTACGCCACCCGCTGGCCGTTCCGCTCGTACTCCACGAGCACCGCCCCCGGGGGTATGTCTGCGTCACACTCCGGGCAAACGCCGAGTAACTGGGTTTTAGACGACATGGTCTGGAGCGCGCGTACAGACTCCACGGCCCGTAGTCGCAAAAAGGCGACCCAACCGGAGTGAAAGTGGAACGGGGTGGTATCACGGGAGGACCGGATTTGAACCGAGCGGAGACGTTCCGGGTCGCTCCCTCCGGTCGCTTCCCGGGCCGCGACTCCTCGGGTTCAAATCGGTCCTGCTCCTTTCTTCGTTTTCTCGCTGCGCTCGAAAACTCAGTCAGTGCCCGGGACCGGATTTGAACCGTTGCGAGAATTGCTCGCTCACCTCAGAAGGAGAGCGGTTGAGCATTCGCGCGAACGCAGTGAGCGCGATTCACTGAACGCGAGGCGAAGCCGAGCGTTCAGCCTTTTTAGCGTAGATTTTTGCGCCGAGCGGTGCCCGCAGCGAACGCAGTGAGCGAGGACACCCGAGGCGCAAAAAGGTACGTGCGCGGGACCGGATTTGAACCGGCGGACCCCTACGGGACAGCGTCCTAAGCGCTGCGCCGTTTCCTGGCTTGGCTACCCGCGCGCACTCCGACGTACCCGAGGCAGGCAAATGAGAATTGCGTTACGTCCCGGGGACGCCGAGCGCGTTCAGCGACCCGACGCCGAGGAGCGCGAGCGCCGCGAGCACGACGGTCGCGACGGCCCACGCGGCGACGCCGATGATGGCCGCGCGCGTCCAGCCGACGGGGTAGCGCCACTTGATGACGCCGACCCACGCGACGAGCGCGAGCAGGCCGCCGACCAGCGGCACGCCGTCGAGGAGCGCCCACACGACCGCGCCCAGCAGCGCGGTGATGACGGCGTCCCCGTACTCTCCCGCGCCGGCGACGTAGCTCGCGGCGACGTGGATGGCGACGCCGCCGACCAGCAGGCTCCCCGCGAACACGATAATCGAGTCCCCGAGCGGGGACGCCTGCGCGGGCGGTCCGGCTACACCGAGCAGTTCCACGAGCACGACTGCGAGCGTCAGCGGTGTCATAGCACGCGACTCGAGGGCCCGTCCGGCCTTGAAGCGTCGACACCGTCGCGCCGGATTCACGCGAATTTGCGCGAGTTCCTCCGGGGCCCGCCGAAGGTTTACGTGCGGCGCGCCGAACGTACGGGTATGTACCGCGCGGGCGACGAGCTGGACCAGCAACAGTGGCTGGAGACCCTCGACGGCGTGGCTGACGCGCTCGACCTCGACGCCGAGGCGCGGACCACCGCGAAAGACCTCTTCCTGTCCGCGGTCCCCACCGACGAGCGCTCGAAGCCCGCGGCGGTCGCCGCGAGCGCCTACGCGGGCGCGCTCATCGCGGGCGACCAGCGCTCCCAGACCGCGGTCGCGGACGCCGCCGGCGTCTCCCGGCTCGCCATCCAGCAGCGCTGGAAGGACTTACTCGACGAGGCGGGCTTCGAGCCGCCGACGTGGTAGCACTCAGTCGCTCTCGACGAGGTTGCCGTGCTCGTCGATTTCGCCGTTGACGATGCGCGTCGAGGAGATGATGTCGCCGTCGTCGGCGCGGACGTGGTCGACGACCTCGATGTCGAGGGGGTCGACGCCGCGCTCGGCGCGGATGTCGTTGATGCGCTCGCCGGTCGCCTTCGTCTCGGGCGAGACCACGAGCACGTCGAATTTGGGTTCCGTGGCGATGCCGGTGGGCTCCTCCAGCTTCCGGACCTCGAACTCGCTGCCGTAGCCCTCTGCGATAGCCGCGAGCTCGTCCTCCAGGTCGCGCTCGCGGGCCTCGAACGGCCTGACCTCGCGGTCGACGCTGCGGGTCTGTGCGGCGAGTTCGTCGCTGGTCAACCCGACCGTGACGTCACCGAGTTCGAACGCGCGCTCGAAGAGCTTCCGGTGGCCGTCGTGGATCGGGTCGAACGTCCCACCGAGGGCGACGTTCATACGCCAGCGGAGGCGCGCTTGGCGTTTACCAGTTTGGATTCGTGACCTACCGCTCGTCGCCGCCGTCGTCGGCTTCCTCGACTTCGATGCGGACCGGCTGGTCGGTGTTCTCGGGCTCGCTGTCGTCGCCGAGGTGGGCGTCGAGGTTGAACACGGTGTTCAGTTCGTCCTGGACGCGCCCGACGACGCCGCCGACGAGCTCGCTCGGCGCGATGGCGGTGTACTCGTAGGGGTTGTTGCCGGCGCCCTCGCTCTGGCGCTTCCGGCGCTCGACGACGTCCTCGTCGGCGAGCTCGGCGAGCGCCTCCCGCACGGTCGAGGGGTAGAGGCCGGTGCCGTCGGCGACTTCCTCGCTGGTGCTCCACGGGTGCTGGCGCAGGTAGACGAAGATGCGCGCCCGCGTCTCCGTGTCGAGCACCCACGAGAGTATGTCGACGACGCCCTGGTCGAAGCCGGCGACCGCGCGCTCTTTCTCCTCCCCGAGTCGCTCCCGCGGTGACTGGTCGTCCCCCTCGACGTCGTCGGTTGTGTCCTCTGACATGCGTCGTCTCGTTCAGGTCAAAAGCGCGGAACGGGTGAAAAAGGCTTCGCACCCCGCGGTCTCACCCGGTTCTGCCTCAGAGCACCAGCGACTCGTAGAGCGCGCGCTCCCCGTCTTCGTCGAGGCGGCGGCGCTGGGCGGCCGCGCCCGACTCCGCGTCGTAGACGTCTCGGATGCCCGAGACGCCGAGGCGCTCGCACTCCCGGTCGACCGCCTCGCCCAGCGACACCTCGCCGGCGGCGTCCCGCAGGACGAACGACGCGTCGTGGCCGCGCCGCATCGCCCGCCACTTGTTCTCGTCCAAGACTTCCCGGCGGAGCGGGCCCGTCGCGTCCCCGCCGCCGAAGACGCCCGCCGCGGGGTCGGCGGCGTCCTCGTAGCGCTCCGCGTAGTCGACGACGAGCGCGTGCGTGTACTCCACGAACGCCAGCACCGTCGCCGGGTCGGCCTGGCCGTCCGGCGCGCGGACCTCCACGGTGCCGTGCCCGGAGTGCGGGCGGACGTCGTACCAGAGTTCGCCGCGGTCCTCGATGGCGCCGTTCTCCACCATCAGGCGCTCGAAGCGGTCGAACGCCTCGTAGGAGTCGAACGCCGTCGGAATCCCCGTGTTGGGCAGTCCTTCGAAGATTTTCGCGCGCGCCGACGCCAGCCCCGTGTCGAAGCCGTTCCAGAACGGCGAGTTCGCCGACAGCGCCAGCATCACGGGCACGTGCCAGCGCAGCTGGTTCGCCACCCACACGGCCTTGTCCGCGTCGTCGACGCCGACGTGGACGTGCAGGCCGGCGGTCGTGTTCCGGTGCTGTGGGTACTGGATACGCTCCAGCTGGGAGCGGTACCGCGGCTTCTCGGCGTGCTCGTGTTCGCGCCAGCGCGCCCCCGGGTGGAGGCCCGCCGCGGCGATGCGGTAGCCGTTGGCTTCGGCGTGCGCGACCAGCGCCGCGCGCACGTCGCGGACCGCCTCGGCGGCGTCCCCGGGACCGTCGAGCTTCGGCGTCTGCGTCTCCACGACGAACTTGAACAGCTCGTGGTCGAGGCGGCCCTCCAGGAGTTCGGGCGGCTCCGCCTCGTAGACCAGCTCGTCGGTCCCCGCAGTCGGGACGCCCGCGTCGTCGACGACGAAGAACTCCTCCTCGACGCCGAGCGTCCCCAGTTCCGTGAACGCCTCCCGCGAGCCCACGTCCATTGCTGGCGGGAGTTTCCCGCGGCGGCCGTAAATAGTTCTGGAAGTCGGCGGACTTCCCGGGGGTCTCGGGAGCCGGCCGTCGATCGAACCTATCGCGCCTATTTCGGCGTCGCGACCACGGCGAGGTGGTCGTCGTGGTACGGCTCCAGCCGCGCCGTCTCCAGCACCTCGTACCCCTCGCGCAGTCGCTCCAGCACGTCCTCGAAGACGGCCGCCGGCTCGCGCGTGACGTCCTCGCTGCGCGCCTTGATCGCACCCACAAACCGGCCGTCCCCGCGCAGGAACTCGCGGTTCGCGAGCGCCACGTCGGCCTGCCCGCGCGTCGCCACGTCCTGCACGATGGCGTCCAAGCCGCTCTCGACGACGTGCGCGTACGTCTCGGGCTTGCGCGCGTCCTTCAGCAGCGGGAAGAGGTTCGGCCGGACTTCGGCGACGTCGAGCAGGTCGCGGACCGGCCGCGGCGCGAACTCGACGGCGTACGTCGGTCCCGCGAAGTCGGCGACGTGGCTCACCGTCGTGCCGTTCGCCGCGCCGAGGTAGAGCACGCCGTCACCGCCCGCCAGCCCCGTGTCGAGGCCGGCTTCGAGCGTCGCGCCGAGCTTCGAGCGGTGGGGCTCCCAGCGCCGCCAGCCGTCGACTACCGGCTCGCCGTACACCGGCTCCCCCCGCGTCGCGAGCGCCTCGTCGCCCTCGAACTCCCGGCGCTCGACGCCGTCGGGGAGACTCATTCCGTATCACGAGCGCGGATGCGCTCGATTCGCTCGTCCAGCTCCTCGGCCAGTTCGGGCCGCAGGTCTCCCGAGTAGTGGTCGATGCGCGCGGCGATGGAGAGCTTCCCGGCGAGCGCGCGTGCCGCCGACCCCCGGTGCTCGGGGTGGGTGTTCCGCACGTAGTCGTGCGTGTAGATGGCGCCGTGTTTCGGCGACGAGGCGTGCCCGCGGAGGTGCGCGAACAGCGCGTCCTCGGCGCCGAGCACCTGCACCGTCCCGCTGGGCTGCTTCGCGAGGTTCTCCAGCCCGCCCGCGAGCGCGATCAGGCGCGCCGCGAGCATCGCGCCCGCGAGGTTCGAGAGGGTCGGCGCCACCGTCGGCGCCTGCTGCTCGACGTACTCGCGGACCGCGTCCCGCTCATCGGCGAGGTCCGCGACGCGCTCGCAGAGCGCGACCGCGCGCTCCTCGGTGATGGTCTCGGGCTCGCGCTCCGCGACCGCTCGCGCGCCCTCGACGCCGCTGTCCACGTCATCGAAGACGCTGCCCGCCCACTCCGTGCCGCGCTCGGCGAGCTCGTTCGCGGCGTCAGCGAGGTCCGCGGCCGCCCGGACCGCGTGAATCAGCTGCTGGTCGTCGGCGCCCTCGCGCTCCCGGACGGCCGCTCGCGTCCCCGCGAGCGTCGCCTCGTGCAGCAAGTCGTAGTACTCGTCGGTGTCCGCGGCGAACCCCGCGTCGACCGCTCGCTCCGGCCAGTCCGCGGGCGCGTCCGCCTCGCCCTCGCGGACGGCCTCGCCCATCGCGTCGGCGTCGCCGGCCTCCGCGGCGGCGAACCACCCCTGTTCGGTCATGTGCCAGCGTACCCGCCGCGCCGGGTTAAACCCACGCGGTCGGCGTCCGCGCTCCGCTGGTCGACTACGTCGGCTGCGGGCCGCCGCCCCCGCTCGGCTCGATGCGCCGGACGACGCCCTCCGTGCCCGACTTCAGTTTCACGCGCTCCCCCTTCGGGTCCGCCTCGCCGAGCACTGCGTCGATGTCGCCCTCGACCGGCGCCTTCCCGTGGCCCTGCTCGATGAACACGTGCAGTCCCTTCTTGAGCTCGTCCGGGTCGGGGTACTCCGGTGGTTCCTCGGACATACTCGACTGGTCGCGCTCGCGGCTCCAGACAGTGCTGGCCGTTTATGGTGCCGGCGGGGTTCCGTCCGTCCATGAGCGCTCCGCCCGCAGAGGACCGGAAGAACTTCTCGGACCTCTTCGACGAGCTCGAAGACCTCGACGACCACGTCGACGACGACGAGGCCCGCGCACAGCTCCGCGAGGTGAAGGAGCTCGCCACCGACATGCAGCCCGACGGCACGTTCGGCCGCGTCATCTACGGGTTCGACGCCAACGACCTCGCGGAAGCCGCGCTCGGCAGCCTCCTGTTCGGCATCCCGATGGCCGTCGAAGGCGGCACCAACGAAGCCGGCGAGTTCCTCGCCGGCCACCTCCCGCTACTCGCCGCGAACGCCGCCGCCATCGTCGCCATCGTCTACGGCCTCCTGTACGTCGCGGAGTTCCAGGACGTCCGCGTCGCCGACCCGTTCTTCGGCGTGATTCCCCGACGGCTCGTCGGCGTCCTCGCGGCGTCCACCGTCACCGCCACCCTCCTGCTGACCGCGTGGGGCCGCGTCGCGTGGACCGACCCGGCGCTCGCCGTCGCCACCGTCTCCGTCGCGGTCCTCCCGATGGCCATCGGCGCCGCGCTCGGCGACATCCTCCCCGGGAGCTAGGGTTCCGGCCGGCGCCGCCGAAAGAAAATGGTTAAACCGCGTGCGGGCGCAAGACGGTGTATGAGCGAATCCGAAGCCAAACGGGCGCGCAAGTGCGTGTCCTGTGGCATCAACATCTCCGGCACCACCGCCGCCGCGTTCAAGTGCCCGGACTGCGGTCAGCAGATCTACCGCTGCGCGAAGTGCCGCAAGCAGAGCAACCTCTACGAGTGCCCCGACTGCGGGTTCCGGGGGCCCTAACAATGGGGAAGGTCGCCGCCGTCCTCAAGGTCATGCCGCAGAGCCCCGACGTCGACCTCGACGACCTCGAGTCCCGTCTCTCGGAGTCCCTCCCCGAGGGCGCGAAGATCAACGGCGTCGAGACCGAGGAAGTCGCGTTCGGCCTCACCGCGCTCCTCACCACCGTCATCGTCCCCGACGACGCGGGCGGCACGGAAGCCGTCGAGGAGGCCTTCTCCAACGTCGACGACGTCGAGAGCGTCGCCGTCGAAGAAGTCGGTCGCATCTAGGCACTTTTTTGCGCTGCGGGGCGCCTGCGGCCGCCCTCGTCTGCTCAGGGGCGCGAAACGCCCGTTCGCACGGCCAGCGAGACCTCCGGTCTCGCTCGGGCAAAAACTTGCGGAAAGAGCACTCCCCGTTCCAGCGCGCTTCGGCGCTTAGTCGCTCGTCGGCCTGCGATCGCTACGCTCGCGCAGTGAATCGGCGCGCTCGGGTTCGTCCGAACCGCACGCGCGCCGAATGCTCGTAGTCGTTTTTTCGTCCGCTAGATGCGCTCAGCCCTCGACGAGCGGTACGAGGTCCAGTTCGAACCACCAGCCGCTCTCCAGGTAGTTGTCCTTCTCGAACCGGTAGGTGCCGTGTGGGTGGCACTGGTCGCTGTCGTGGGCGGCGAGTACGGCAAACTCCCCGCGGACGGTCGCGCCTGGGTCGACTGTCTCCTCGCGCATCACCTCGGGGAGAGCAACGCCGTCGGTGGCCTGCCAACAGTCGTCGGACGTTCCGTCCGGCACGACGCCGTCGTCCGGCGCCAGGAGCATCGTCGCGTCCGCCGACTGGTGCTGGCCCCAGAGGCCGTCCCACGGGACGAGCGATCCGAACACGAACGTCCGTTCCTCGTCGGCAGTGTTCGTGAACGAGACTTCGAGCCTCGCAGGGTGGTCGACCGAGAACTCACGCGTTACCCGGGCGTCCATCGTGACCTCCTCCAAGGGAGCGTCGGCGGTGCGAACGCCGTCGATGGCGTACCGGAACCACGGGCGTTCGTTCGTCGTTCTGTCGCCGGTCGTCGGCCCGTTGGACGTCCGGGACTTTGTCGTCGTGGTGGGACCGGCCGTCGTCTCGCCGTCACCGCCGCCGGTCACGGGAGCACCGGTACAGCCAGCGACCGCTGCGGCCGACAGCGCGGCGAGGTACGTCCGTCGCTTCATACGGGGCCAGACGGACGGGCTCGTTAAACGCTTTCTCGGCGCTCAAAGAACGACTTGAGTGCTCGGTTCGAGCGTGTTCGCCCGAGGCGCTAGAGGACGGCGTCCAGCGCCTGCTGGAGGTCGGCTTTCAGGTCGTCGACGTGCTCGATGCCGATGCTCGCGCGGATGAGCGGGTCCGTCAGGCCCGCGGCCTCGCGTTCTTCTCTGGGGATGGCGGCGTGGGTCATCGCCGCGGGCTGCTCGATGAGCGACTCGACGCCGCCCAGCGACTCCGCGAGCGTGAACACCTCCGTCTCGGCGACGAACTCGCTGGCCTCGTCGAGGCTGGCGTCCAGCTCGAAGGAGAGCATCCCGCCGAAGTCGTCCATCTGCTCGGCCGCGAGGTCGTGGTCCGGGTGGCTCTCCAGCCCGGGATAGAAGACGTGCTCGACGCGGTCGTGGGCGTCCAGCCACTCGGCGAGCTCCTGGGCGTTCGCGCAGTGGCGGTCCATGCGCACGCCGAGGCTCTTCGTCCCGCGCAGCACGAGGAAGCAGTCGAACGGGCTCGGGGTCGCGCCGACGGAGTTCTGGTAGAACGCGAGGCGCTCGTCGAGGTCCTCGTCGTCCGTGACGAGCGCGCCGGCGACGAGGTCGGAGTGCCCGCCGAGGTACTTCGTGAGGCTGTGACAGACGATATCGGCGCCGTGTTCGAGCGGGCGCTGGAGGTACGGCGTCGCGAACGTGTTGTCGACGGCGCACAGCGCGTCGTAGTCGTGGGCGACGTCCGCGAGCGCGTCGATGTCGTTGACGTTCATCAGGGGGTTCGTCGGCGTCTCCACCCAGACGAGTGCGGTGGAGTCCCGCATCGCCGCCCGGACCTCGTCGTGGTCGGTGGTGTCCACGAAGTCGAATTCGAGGTCGTACTCCTCGTAGACCTGCGTGAAGATGCGGTGCGTGCCGCCGTAGACGTCGTTGCCCGCGACGACGTGGTCGCCGGCTTCGAGGAGGTTCAGGACGGTGTTGATGGCGCCCATCCCCGAGGAGAAACACCGGCCGTACTCCCCGCCTTCGAGGCTCGCGAGGTTGGCTTCGAGGTCGGTCCGCGTGGGGTTCCCGGTCCGACTGTACTCGTAGCCGCGGTGGTCGCCGGGCGCGTCCTGCTCGTACGTGGAGTTCGCGTAGATGGGCGTCATCAGCGCGCCCGTCTCCTCGTCGGGCTCCTGCCCGGCGTGGATGGCCCGCGTCTCGAAGTGCTCGTCGCTGTCGTCGCTCATGCTCGGAGCGTCGGCCGCCCGCGAGTTAGGTCTGTCCGTTGGGCGGACCGGCGCTCCCCCGGCCAGAAACCGGAACTGATTGCCGGTGTCTGCGACGCGTCGGCTGGCGCCCCTCCCAGATGCCCGCAGAAATGGGCTCGAAGTCGCCCCCTTTTGACAGTGGGGCGTCTCGCGGCTGGTATGACCGGACTCGTTAGCACTGCGTGGCACCGGTACCGTTCGATTCCGCTCATCGCGCGCATCTTCGTCGCGTTCGTGGTCGGCTCCGCGGCGGGCGTCGCGTTCGGGGAGCGGATGGTAGTGGTGCAGCCGCTCGGCGACCTCTTCCTGCGGCTGCTCAACATGCTCGTCGTCCCCATCATCGTGTTCACGCTCCTGACGGGGATACGCCAGCTGTCGCCCGCACGACTCGGGCGAATCGGCGGCGTGACCGTCGGCCTGTACGCCGTCACCACCACCCTCGCGGGACTCATCGGGCTGGCCGTCGCGAACGTCCTCCAGCCCGGCCGCGGCGTCGAGTTCACGGGCGGCGAGGCGCAGTCGCAGGCGCCGCCGTCGCTGACCGACGTGGTCCTCGGCATCGTCCCGAACAACCCCGTCGCGGCGATGGCCGACGGCAACCTCCTCGCGACCGTCTTCTTCGTCATCGTCTTCGGCATCGCGCTGACGTACGTCCGCGCCCGGGACGACGACCTCTCGGACACCGTCGACTCCGTGTTCGAGGCGTTCGAGGTCGGCGCGGAGGCGATGTTCGTCGTCGTCCGCGGCGTCCTCGAGTTCGGCGTCGTCGGCGTGTTCGCGCTGATGGCCGCGGGTATCGGCACGGAGGGCGTCGGCGTGTTCTCCTCGCTCGGCGAGCTCGTGCTCGCGGTGGCGATCGCCGTGGTCGTCCACATCGCGTTCACGTACCTGTTCGTGCTGATGCGGCTGGTCGTCGGCGTCTCCCCGCTCTCGTTCCTCTCGGGCGCGAAGGACGCGATGCTCACCGCGTTCGCCACCCGGTCGTCCAGCGGCACGCTCCCCGTGACGATGCGCAACGCCGAGGAGGACCTCCGAATCTCCGAGCGCGTGTACTCGTTCGCGCTCCCCGTCGGCGCCACCGCGAACATGGACGGCGCGGCGATCCGGCAAGCCATCACCGTCGTCTTCGCCGCGAACGTGGTCGGGGTGCCGCTCGCGCCGGCCGAGCAGGTGCTCGTGCTCGTGGTCGCCGTCCTCATCAGCATCGGCACCGCGGGCGTGCCGGGCGCCGGCCTCGTGATGCTGACCGTCGTCCTGAACCAGGTCGGGCTGCCGCTGGAAGTCGTCGGGTTCGTCGCGGGCGTCGACCCGATTCTCGGCCGCATCGCCACGATGAACAACGTCACCGGCGACCTCGCGGTGTCGACGGTCGTCGGGAAGTGGAACGACGCGCTCGACCTCGGCGACGGCGTCTGGGTCGAAGTAGGGAGCGAGCGGGCGGCCCCTGCCGACGACTGACGCCGACGCCGGTTCAGATGACGTCGTCGGGGTCGTGCTCTTCGCGCATCCGCTGGGCTTCAGCGGCGTACTGTGCTTCGAGTTCGGGGTCGCCGGTCTGCCCGAGGTTGCCCGCGTCGGCGTCGACGGCCGCGGTCGTGTCCCGGACGTCCGAGAAGCTGGTGAGCGCGCGCTCCTTCCGGAAGTACTGCTCGCCGTCCGGCGTGGCGTACGTGAGGATGATGATGTTCTGTTCGTCGTCGGAGTACGTGCGCTCGACCAGCCACACGCGCACGGTGTCGTCGCCGTCGTCGCTCATGACTACGCGTTCACAGGTGACGGGAAAGAACGTACCGAATGTCCGGATGGCCGCGGCGAGCGACAGTGTTTTTCGCGGTGCGCTCCACACGTCTCCCGTGAACGTACGGGGCGAGGTGACCGACGTCGACGAGGTGCGGTCCGTGAACACGCAGTACGGCGACCGCGACGTCCTCGACGTCCACGTCCGGCCGAACGCGGACAGCGACGCGGCCGCCGACGACCCCGGGGAGTCCGTGCGCGTGACGCTCTGGGGAAAGTGGACGGAGACCGCCGACTACCTCGACCCCGGGATGGAGCTACTCGTCACGGACGCCGAAGCGGACGAGTGGAACGGCGAGACTCAGTACTCCACGAGCAAGGAGTCCTCGGTCGTCGTGGAGCCGGACTTCCTCGTTGACGTGACGAACATCCGGTCGTTCGTGCAGTGTCCGCGGCTCTACTACCTGAACAAGCTCTCCGGGCTCCCCCTCAAATATCCGGTGACGAAGGGGACCATCGTCCACGAGGTGTTCGGCGACCTGCTCCGCGGCCGGGACCTCGACGACGCAGTCGCCGAGCGCGTCGACGAGGCCGGCCTCGAACTCGGCTTGCTCGGGAAGGACCGCGAGGAAGTCGAGGCGGACGTGCGCGCGAACGCCTCGGCCATCGAGGGCTGGCTCCGGCAGGGCCACTTCTCCAGCGACGGCGGCACGCCCGATGCTGCGGCCGACGAGGCGGCGGAGGGCTGGCGCGCGGGCGACGACTGGCGCTCGGAGTACACTCTCATCTCGGAGACGTTCGGCATCAAGGGCCGCTGCGACGCCATCCGGCGCGGGATGCCCGTCGAACTGAAGACGGGGAAGAACACGAACCGCGACCCGCGCTTCCACGACAAAGTGCAGGCGGCGTGCTACGCGCTAATGCTCGAAGACCGCGGCGTGAACGCCGACACCGGCACGCTCCTGTACACGAAGAACGCTGCCGTCGACCGCAGCGAGGCGTCCGGCGACCTCTCGCCCGCCAAGGAGTTCTCCATCGGGAAGGGCTTCCTCGACTTCGTCGTCCGCCAGCGCAACCACCTCGCCGCCATCGAACACCGGGGAGAGCCGCCGACGGGGTTCGAGGCTGACGCGAAGTGCGAGTACTGCTTCGAGCAGGACACCTGCATGGTGGTGTCCGGCCGCCTCGACCAGGAGTCGAAGGCCGGCCAGCTCGGCGAGCCGCTCCCCGAGGAGGAGCGCGCGTACTTCGACGAGATCTACGCCGCGGTCGAGCGCGAGCGCGCGGCGGTCCACGACGAGTACCGCAAGCTCTGGGAGCAGACCGCCGAGGAGCGCGCGGACGACGACCGCGCGGTCGTGGACCTCGAGCCCGCGGGCCGCGAGGAGCTGCCGGACGGCCGGTGGCGGCTGACCGCCGAGCGCCCCTCTGCGGCGGCCTCCAAGATTCGGCAGGGGGACCGCGTGCTCGCCTCCGACGGCGACCCCGTGACGGGGACCGCGGAGATGGCACGCGTGGAGACGCTCGCGCCCGACCACGTCGTCGTCACAACCGACGAGCCCGTGGAACTCCGGCGGCTCGACGTCTACCCCTCGGAGCTGAGCGTCGACCGGATGCTCACCGCGCTCCACGACGCCGTGCTGAAGGGCGAGCCGCGCCGCAAGGACGTGCTCTTCGACCGCGCGAGCCCCGAGTTCGCGGACGACGACCATACGGTCATCGAGAACAACGACGCGCAGAACGAGGCCGTCAGCAAGGCGCTGAACGCCGAGGACTTCGCGCTCGTGCACGGCCCGCCCGGCACCGGGAAGACGTACACCATCGCGACGCTGATCCGGGAGTTCGTCGACCGCGGCGACCGCGTGCTGCTGTCGGCGTTCACGAACCGCGCCGTCGACAACGCGCTCGAAGCGCTGCGGGAGCAGGGACACGAGGACATCGTGCGCGTCGGGACCTCGACGGGCGTCCGCGAGGACATGCAGGACCTCCGGCTGAACCAGTCCGGGGATCCCGCGGAGTGCGCGCGGGCGCTCCAGACCGCCGACGTCGTCGCCGCGACGACGGCGACCTGCGGCTCCCGCGTGATGCGCGAACAGGAGTTCGACGTGGTGCTCGTCGACGAGGCGAGCCAGCTCACGGAACCGGACTCGCTCGCCGCCATCAACCGCGGCGACACGTTCGTGCTCGTCGGCGACCACGAACAGCTCCCGCCGGTCGTGCGCTCCGGCGGCCGGCTCGCGACGTCGCTGTTCGAGCGCCTCCACGACACCCACCCGGAGGCGTCCGTGATGCTCGACCAGCAGTACCGGATGAGCCAGCGCATCCAGGCGTTCTCCTCGACGGAGTTCTACGGCGGCCAGCTCCGTCCCGCGGCGGGCGAGGTCGCGGGCCAGACGCTCGCGGACCTCGGCGTCGAAACCGGAGGTTCGGTCCAGAACGGCGTCCCCGCGAGCGACGCGAGCGGGGGCTCGTCGCGGGCGAACGTCGTCCGCGACGGCGTGACGTTCCACGACGTCCCGGGCACCGGCGACGCGCACGTCGACCCCGAAGAAGCAGAACGGGTCGGCGAAATCGTGCGCGAGTACGTCGACGCGGGCGTCGACCCCGCTGAAATCGGCGTCATCGCGCCGTTCCGCGCGCAGGTCGCGGAAGTCGGCCGGTGCGTCCCGGACGGCGTCGCCGTAGACACCGTCGACCGCTTCCAGGGCTCCTCGAAGGAGGTCGTCGTCGTGTCGTTCGTCGCGACCGGCGACCTCGACGGCCCCATCTTCGAAGACCACCGGCGCGTGAACGTCGCGCTCACCCGCGCCAAGAAGAGCCTCGTGCTCGTCGGCGACGAGGCGGCGCTGCGCTCGGAGCCGCTGTACGACCGGATGGTCGACTGGGCGACGCTCGGCTGATTCCTCAGGGCGTGACGACGAGCTTCCCGACCGTGTCCCGGTCCTGCATCGCGGCGAACGCGTCGCCGGTCTCCGCGAGCGGGTAGGTGTCCTCGACCTCGGGCGCGACGTCGCCGGCCGCCACGAGGTCGACGATCGTCTCCAGGTCGGTCTGCGTCCCCATCGTGGAGCCGACGATGCGCTTGTGCCCGAGGAAGAGGTCCGGAATATCGATTTCCGAGCGCCCGCCCGCGGTCCGGCCGCAGACGACCATCCGGCCGCCGCGCCGGAGCACGTCCTGCCCGAGCGCCGTGTACTCTCCGCCGAGGTGGTTGAGCACGGCGTCCGGCGTACCGACCGCGCCCACTTCCTCCCGGAGGTCGGCGGGGTCGGTCCCCCGAATCGCGTGGTCGAGCCCGAGCTCGGTCACGCGGTCGAGCTTCTCCCGCGAGGACGACGTACCGACCGTCTCGGCGCCGAAAACACTCGCGAGCTGGACGGCGGCGACGCCGACGCCGCCGGTCGCGCCCGGCACGAACACGAGGTCGCCGGGGCCGACCTCGGCGCGTCGGAGCATGTGGTAGGCGGTCATGTACGCCGTCGGAATGGCTGCCGCGGTCGTCGCGTCCACTGAGTCCGGGAGCGCGACGAGTCGGCTGGCGTCCACCCGCGCTCTCTCGGCGAGGCCGCCGTGGAACAGCGAGAACTCCTCGCAGAGATTCTCCGGGCCCTCCCGGCAGAACCGGCACGTCCCGCACGTCTCGTTCGGGCAGAGCACGACGCGGTCCCCGGGCTGGACGCCCGTCACGCCGTCCCCGACGTCGCGCACGGTGCCGGCGACGTCGAGGCCGCTGACGAACGGCAGGTCGTCGGCGGCGACCATCGCGGAGTCGCCCTCCAGAATCCAGAGGTCGTGGCGGTTGAGTGCGCACGCTTCCACGTCGACGACGGCCTCGCCGGCGCCCGGTTCGGGGTCCGGCCTGTCGACGAGGCCGACGCCGTCCGGTCCGACGAGGTCGGTGAATGCTGCGGCGCGCATCGCGTCGACGTTCGGCCGACGGCCGGAAAGTGGTACGGGTCGCACTTATCCCGGCGCGCGCCGAATCCCGCGACGATGCAGCATCTCGCAGTCGCGGCCGCGGTACTGGTGGCCCAGCCCGGGGCGGGCTTCGACGTCGACGTCACCTTCGGGCAGGGGCTCGCGGGCGGCGCCGTCCTGAAGCCGTACCTCGGCTGACGCGTCACCGGTGGCGGCCGACGAGCCGCTCCCAGCGGCTCGCCCGTCGGTCGGCGTCCGGCAGCCTGAACCGGACCGTCGTCCCGTCCGAGTCCGCCCCGAACTCGACGGTGCCGCCCGACTCGCGGGCCGTCCAGTAGACGAGCCACAGCCCCAGCCCGCTGGCGTGCGAGAGCGTGGTCTCCGCCGGCTGGTCGAGGATGCGGCGCTCGTAGTCCGGGATGCCGGCGCCCGTGTCCGCGACTTCGATGACGACGTCGTCGCCCGGCAGATCTCTCACGGACGCCGAGACGCGCACACCGGCGTCGGCCGACTGCTCGCGAGCGCGCCGCGACATGCCGGCTCTTTCGGGTGCCCCTTCGTTAATGCGTCGGCCCCGAAACCGCTGCGAGCGCCCGCGCGAGGAAACTCACCCGGCTGCCGGGCCGCCGGACGCCCGGCGCTAGTCGTCGACCTGCTCGCGGACGCGCTCGTGGAACGCCCGCAGCACCGCGTCCTCGTCGTCCGCGAGCACGACGTCGCTCGCCGACAGCGTCGCCAGCCCGAACGACAGCGGCGACGGCGACTGCAGGGTCGTCTCCGTCACCGCCACGTCCCCGGACTGGACCTCCGCGAGCACCTCGCGGACGCCCGCGAGGTCGAGTTTGTCCTCGACGAGCTCGCGGTAGGTCTCGTCGAGCACTGCGAAGTCCTCCAGGTCCTCGGCGAAGCCGAGCAGCATCTCGCTGGCGACCTGCTGCTTGCTCGCGGACTTCTCGCGGCCCTTGTACCGCTTCAGCACGAGCAGCGCGCGCGTCGCGTCGATGCGGAAGTACCGCTGCAGGAGGTCGGTGCCGTCGAGGGCGTCTCGGAGCGTCTCCCGGGCGTCGCCGGGGTCGGTCTTCCGGAGCAGCTCCGCGACGTCGACTTTCCTGTTCAGCGGCATCGCGAGCGTGAAGCCGTTGTCCGCGACGGAGACGGCGACGTTCGCGTTCGCCTCGTTCGCGCAGCGGTACGCCAGCAGCCGCGACAGCCCGTCGTTGAACCGGCGGCCGTACGGCGTGCGCACGTGGAAGCGGCGCCGGTACTCGTCGCGGTCTTTGACCTCCTCGATGGCGATTCGGTCGGTCGTGCTGACGCTGTCCGCGCCCGCGTACTGAATCTGGTCGTCGTACATTCGCGCGAGCGCTCTCACGGCGTTCGCATCCACGGGGAACTCCCGGAGCCAGCGCCGCACCGCGGCCGCGCCGCCCTCGTCGTACTTCGCGACCAGCTCGGACTGGAAGCGCGCGATTTCCCGGCCGAGGTCGTACGAGAGCGGGAGGCGCTCGGAGTACCACGACGGCACGGTCGCGCGCTCGCTCGTCCGGTCGACGTACACCTTCGACCCGCGCCGGTAGCGGTACGCGAACCGGTCGCCGCCGAGCACGAACACGTCTCCGGCCTCCAGGGTGTCGAGGTAGTCCTCGTCGAGCTGGCCGACCCACTCGTCGTCGCCGCGCACGTAGACGTTCACGGTGAACGAGTCCGGAATCGTCCCGAGGTTCTGGAGGAGAATCGGACGCGCGAGCCGCCCGCGCTTCCCGACGAGGCGCTCGCCCACCGCGAAGTCCGGGTAGTGGTGAGTGCCCGACGTCGGGTCGTCGGGGTCGCCGTCGTCGCCGCCCGGCGGGTCGTTCTCGTCGCGCCAGACCTTCGCGTAGACGTTCCGGTCTTCGAGGCCGTCGTAGTCCGCCGTGAGGTAGCGGAACAGCGACTCGAAGTCGTCGTCCGTGTACTCGCGGTAGGGGTACGCCGACCGCAGCGTCTCCCGGACCTCCGCTTCGGGGAGCGGCCCCTCGATGGCCATCCCGTAGACGTGCTGTGCGGCGACGTCGTGGGCGCGCTCGGGGATGTGCACGCGGTCGACGAACCCGCGCTCGGCCTGCCGCAGCATCACTGCACACTCCACGAGCTCGTCGCGGTCGAGCGCGATGACGCGGCCCGTCACGGTCCTGCCGGGCCGGTGGCCCGCGCGGCCGACGCGCTGGAGCAGGCTCGCGACGGACTTCGGCGACCCCACCTGCACCACGAGGTCGATGTGCGGCATGTCGATGCCGAGTTCGAGGCTCGTGGAGGTCGTCGTCACCGACAGCGACCCCGCTTTCAGCTGCTGTTCGACCTCCTGTCGGCGCTCCTTCGAGAGGCTGCCGTGGTGGCACGCTGACTCCTCGTCGCCGACGACGCCGCGCTCGCGGAGGTTCTCCAGCACGCGCTCGGCGCCAGAGCGCGTGTTCGTGAACACGAGCGTGCTGTCGTTCTCGTCGACGAGCTGGCCGAGTTCCTCGTAGAACGCGTCGTTGACGGCGCCCTTCGAGGCGTTCACGAGGTCCGGCGTCGGACACGACAGCTGGAGGTCGTAGTCCCGCGCGAACCGCGCGTCGACGATTTCACACGCGCGAGCTTCTCCCCCCGAAAATCCGACGAGGTAGCGCGCGATGTCCGACAGCGGCTCCACGGTCGCCGAACACCCGATTCGCGTGAACTCGCCCGCGAGTCGCTGGAGGCGCTCCAGACTCACCGAGAGGTGGGTGCCGCGCTTGGAGTCAGCGAGGCTGTGAATCTCGTCGACGACCACGTACTCGACGCTCCGGAGTTTCTCGCGGAACTTCGGGGAGTTCAGCAGAATCGCGAGCGTCTCCGGCGTCGTGTTCAGGATGTGCGGGGCCTCTTCGAGCATCTGCTGGCGCTCGTAGTCGGAGGTGTCGCCGTGGCGGATCGCCTGCCGGACGTCCGTCTCCACGCCGCGCTCGGCGAGCCGGTCGGCGATGCCGGAAAGCGGCTCCGCGAGGTTGCGCTCGATGTCGTTCGCGAGCGACTTCAGCGGCGACACGTACAGGCAGTACACCGCGTTGTCGAGACCTCCCGCCTGCTCGCGCTCGAACAGCTCGTTCAGAATCGCCGTGAAGGACGCCAGCGTCTTTCCCGACCCCGTCGGCGCCGCCACGAGCGCGTTTCTCCCCTCGTGGATGAGCGGAATCGCCTCGCGCTGGGGCGGCGTCAGACAGCCCCCATCTCGCTTGGGACTCCCGAACTTGTCGACCCACCACTCGCGGACCGCGGGGTCGAGCGCGCCCAGAATCTCCCGGTCGGACGCCCCCGGCTCTCCGTCGGCCGACCGCGTCGCCGTCTCCGACTCCGGTCCCATCTACGCCTCCGCTTGGAGCCCGCACGTCAAGTGTCTGACGCCGCTACGCACGTCAAGTGTCTGACGCCGCTACGCACGTCAGGCGGTCCCTGAGTTTCCGCGAGTAGCGTTGGCGACGTGACCTCGAAAGCCCCGGCTGGCTTCGGTCGCGCAGCGAGCGCACCGAGTCTACAGCCTCGGGGCTTTCGAGGCGTAGTCACGGGCGTTCGCGAGAGAGACGAGTCCACGAAACAACGAACACGGACCCCGAATCGTTAACCGCCTCGCAGTCGCGCGTTCGGGTATGCAACTGACGTTCCTCGGGACGGGGAGCGCGATGCCGACGGGCGACCGGATGCAGACCGGCCTGCTGCTCGAAAAGCCCGACAGCCGCTTGCTCGTGGACTGCGGGAGCGGCGTGGTGCACACGCTCGCGCGCACCGACGTCGGGTACGAGGGCGTGGACACCGTCCTGCTGACCCACCACCACCTCGACCACGTGAGCGACCTGCTGGCGGTGTTGAAGGCGCGGTGGCTCGCGGGGGAGGAGCACCTCACAGTGGTCGGTCCGACAGGGACGGAGGAGCTCGTGACCGACCTGCTGGAGGTCCACGACTACCTACAGGGCCGCGTGGACCTCACGCTCCGGGACGTGGAGGCGGGGAGCTTCGAGGTCGCGGGGTTCGACGTGGACGCCATCGAGACGCGGCACTCGATGCAGGGGCTGGCCTACCGATTCGACGACGAACTCGCGTTCAGTGCGGACACGGAGGCGTTCGCGGGGATGGGCGAGTTCGCGGACGGCTGCTCCGTGCTCGTCCACGACTGCTCGTTCCCGGACGAGGTGGACGTCTCGAATCACCCGACGCCGACACAGCTCGGCGAGTCACTCGCGGACGTGGACGTCGAGGAACTCTACCTGACGCACCTCTACCCGCACACGGACGGCGAGCACCGCGAGATGCAGGCGTCCATCGAGGAGCACTTCGACGGCCACGTCGCGTTCGCTCGGGACGGCCTCGTCGTCGAAGCCGAGTAGGGCGCTCGGCTCCCTCTCGTCGAGAGCCGTCAGGTGAGCCGGGAGACGGTCTCGCGGACGTCGTTGACTGTCTGGCGCTGCTGCTCGGTGGCGTCCGCGATGTCGTCGAGCGCGTCGGCGACCTCGCCCGTGCGGTCGTCGACCTCGTCGACCATCTCCGCGACCTCCTCGACGCTCGTCGCCTGCTCGTCGGTCGCCTTCGACACCTCTTGGACGCCGCTGGCCGCCTCCGAGACGGCTTCCGTGATCTCCCGGAGCGTCTCCATCGCTTCCTCGACGCGCTCGACGCCGTCCTCGATCTGGCGGTTCATCCCGTCGAGGCGCTCGACCGCGGCCTCCGTGTCCGTCTGCATGTGCTCGACGAGTTCCTCGACGCGCGTGGACTGCTCGCGGGACTCCTCGGCGAGCGCCTTCACTTCGTCGGCGACCACCGCGAACCCGTCGCCGGCCTCGCCCGCGCGTGCGGCCTCGATCGACGCGTTCAGCGCGAGCAGGTTCGTCTGCTCGGCGATGTCGTCGATGACCGCGGTGACCTCCTCGATGTCGCCCGCGCGCTCGCGGAGCTGGTCGACGTCCTCGGCGACGCCGTCCGTCGCCGCCTCGATGTCCGCCATCACGTCGAGGGCGTCGTCGGCCGCCTCCTCCCCGCGACCCGCCAGCTCCTCGGCGTTCTCGCTGGTCTCGCGGACGTCCGCGGCTGTCGCGGCGACCTCCTCGATGCTCGCGGAGACGCTCGACACCTCGCGGGCGACGCTCTCCGTGCGGTCGACCTGTTCGTCGGTGAACGCCTGCATCTCGTCGGCGCGCTCGGCGACGTCCCGGGCGCTCTCCGCGAGGTCCGCGAGCGGCTCCTCGACGTCGTCCGCGACCGCGTTCGCCAGCTCGCTGCGGCGCTCGACCTCCGACTGGAGGCGCTGGGCGTACGAGTCGATGTACGTGTCCATCGCCACCTGCTGGTCGAACGTCAACAGCTTCAGCATCGGGAGGAACCGCTCGACGAGTTCGCCGACGGCGTCGGCTGCCTCCTCGCCGCGGTCCTCGGTGACGTCGTCGACGAGGGCGTCCAGCAGGCCCTCGTAGTAGCGCGTGTACGCGCCGAGGTAGACCTCCGGGCCGAGGTCGAGGAGGTCGTGAATTTTCCCGATTCGGGCGCGCTGCTCGACGTAGTCGCGGTCGTACTCGCCGCTACCGAGGCCGACGAGGTACTGCGTCTGCGTCCGCTTGAGCCGGTCGACGGTCTTCGTCGACCGCCCGAAGATCTCGAGCGTGCGGTCGAACTCCTGGAGGTGGTCGTAGAAGTCGTCCACGAGGTCTTCGGCGACTTCCTCGAACAGCTCGGACTCGCCCGCCAGCGCCGCCTCGTCCGCGCCGTCGAGACCCGTGAACTCCTTGCGCCACGCGATCTCGTCGTCGTCCAGTCCGATGCGGTCTGCGAGCGCGTCCCCATCAACCCCGCCGCGAACGTCTTCGGTTACGCGAGGGGATTTATCAGTAGCCATCGAGGTGCCGTTTCGCACTCGGTTACTTATGCGTTGGCCGCGATTCCAAGATTTGAGAGTCGGCCTACTCCATCCGGTAGCGGAGCACGGCGGCGACGCCGCCGAGGTTCCGGAGCTGTTCGCCGGGCGCGAACTCGTGGCTGAACACGGTGACGTCGCCGCCCTGCTGTTCGACCTGCGTGACGAGGTCGTTGACGTCGACGTCCCAGTCGCCCTCGCCCGCGCGCTCCTTGCGCAGGCGCTCGTCGAGAATCAGCAGCGTCTCCACGGCACCGAAGTCCACGGCCTTCTGGACTTCCTCGACGCCGTACGCGGCCTTCCCGTCGGTCGCTATCTGGTCGGTGAGCTCGTCGATGAGCTCGGACTCCTCGGCGATGCGCGTCTCCTCCTGTACGTCCTCGACGGCGCCGCGCTTGAGGACTTCGTGGACGCCGCGACCGCCCACTGCGCTGGTGTCCACGGTCGTGATTTTCTCGGCGAGGCTCCGGTACTCCTCCTCGATGTAGTCGAGGGCGTCCTGCTTCGTGAACCCGGGACCCGCGAGGATGATCGCGTCCGCGTCGAGGTGCGAGAGCGCGCTCGCGACGTCCTCGAACAGCTCCTCGCGAGAGCGCGCGTACTCGCCTTTCCCCGTGGTGCCCGTGAACGACCCGTACTCGTCGACGCCGTACTGCTGGACGACGTGGATGTACGCTTCGCCCTCCTCGACGGTCGCGATGGCGACGTCCGGCTGGTCGGTCGCCTCCACGGCCTCGTTCAGCCGCTCTAACTGGTCGGGTTTCCAGTGCTTCTCGACCTCGATCTCCTCGCGCTCCTCGACGTTCAGCGTGTGGTGGAGCCCGAGCTGGTCCTCCCGCGAGCAGTCCGTGATGGTGCCAGCCACCCGCAGGCGGTTCGAGAACTTGTGGAACTCCACGTCCTCCACGTCGATGGTGACGTGCATGTGCTCGCGCTCCCCGCCCGTGTCCCGCATCTGGTCGTCGTTGCGCTGGATGCGGCGGTGCGTGTCCCCCGCCACGAGGTCCCCCGGCTCCAGGACGTACGCGAGGTGCCAGAGGTCGTCGAGGCTCTCCGGCACGAGCGTGATGCGCTCGCCGCCGCCCTCGACCTGCCGGCGCTCCTTCAGTTGCATACCCGAGTGGAGTGTGGCGACCGTCAAGTGTCCTGCTACTCTGGTGTACGGGATTCGGTTCTGGAGGAGTGGCTTCTGCCGATAGCACCGAGAACACCCAGAAATCCCCTGCTCGCTCGACTCCCGGGCCTCGCTACGCGCCTCGCTCACTACGATCGCTGCGGTGCTTGTTCCGGGAGAGCAAGCTCTCCCGACGTTCGCCTCACTGCGTTCGGCTCACCGTCGCCTGCCTTCGTCTACAGCCTCGTCCGTTTCAATCCTGCCCGTAGTCGGTTGGTCAGCCGGTATCTGGGCGGATTGAAAGGGGCGGCTGGCTTCGGGAAGCACGGCGATGTAAGCACTGGAGTGACCGAACGAAGTGAGGGAGCGAAGCGCGCAGCGAGCCGCGCGACCGAAGCCAGCCGGGGCTTTCGAGGGGTTCTCAGATGTCGCTGTGTCGCGAGAAGAAGCGCCAACTGCTCCGGCCTCAGTTCGTCCTGCTGGCGGGAGGCTTAACCACGCGCGCGCCGAACCTCCGAGTATGTCTATCACGTTGCTCGGGTCGCGGCTGGCGGAGCCGGGCACCGAGTTCGTCTACCGCGGCGAGGCGTCCGCCTGCGAGGGGTGTCCGTACCGGAAGCAGTGCCTGACGCTGGAGGAAGGGGTCCGCTACGAGGTCACCGAAGTCCGGGAGGGCGGGCAGGTCCTGGACTGCGCGGTCCACGACGAGGGCGTGCTGGCTGTGGACGTGGAGCCGACGTCAGTGACGGCGAACGTGCCGTCGAAGGGCGCGTACGCGGGGAGCAAGGGGAAACTCGCGGGGCCGTGTCCGCACACGGAGTGCCCGAGCCACGAGTACTGCGAACCCGCTGGTGCGGAGTTCGACGAGGAGTACCAGATTCAGGAGATTCTCGGCGATCCGCCCCACGACTACTGCGCGCTCGACAGGGAGCTGACGCTCGTGGAGTTCGCGTCGTCGGAGGACTGACCGGCCGTGCCGCGGTGCTGGCCGCGGTAGCCGAACTGGCCGGCGTAGCCGTACGGGGAGAGCAGCACGGGCCAGAACGGGTCGTCCGCGACGAGTTTCTCGCCGTCGGCGGCGGCGAACGTCTCGCCGCGCTCGACGCGCTCGAAGTTCTCGACGAACACCTCGTACTCGTCGGCGGGCGGCTTCGGAATCGCTTCGCCCATCTCGAAGACGGGGATCTCGCGCTCGACGGCGCTGCCGGGGAGCACGTCGACCGCGGTGAGGAACGCGCGGGCGAGCCGGAACGCGTTCTCCGCGGCGGTCTCGGTGCCCTGGAGGCCGGCCTCGACTTCGACGATGTCCGCGTCCGAGACGAACAGCCGCCCCTCGCCGAACCCGTGGGTGTCGACGGTGGCGACCACGGGGAGGCGGGTGACGACGTCCGGGACGGGGCCGTCGAAGCCGGCGGTGATGGCGAACGGGTCGGCGTGGGACTGCGTGGAGTGAATCGACAGCACCGTGCAGCCGCGGATCTCGTCGGCGAGGCGGCGCGCGAGCTCCACCTCGTGGGCGTCCTCGGGGACGTCCTCGCCGAACGAGCGGTTGAGGTCGGCGTCGAGGTAGCGCACGCCCGCTTCGAGCGCGCGCTCGTTCGCGACGACGAGTTTCACGGGTTCGAGGACGTCGAGGTCGGCGTCGAGCAGCCGCTCGATGGCGCGGGCGCCGCAGGGCTCGTCGCCGTGGACGCTCCCGACGATTGCGACTTCGGGCTCGCCGTCACCTAGCTGTTCGACTCGCATCGTCACGTCGTAGCGCACGCGGATGCATAGGGGTTGTCGTTCCGGCGGGCCGACGCAGCCGACGAGGTTACGACTCGGGAGCCCGAACTGGGGAGTGATGGACGACCATACCCGAGACCCGAGCGTGGCGCCGCCGCTCGGCGACCCGACGGGCTGGCATTCGGAGCGCCGGGTGTGGGAGCACGCGACGCTGCGGCGCGCGACCGAACACGGCGTCCGCCTCTACAACAGCGGCGAGTTTCACGAGTCCCACGACTGCTTCGAGGACGAGTGGTACAACTACGGCAGCGGTAAGACGGAGTCGGCGTTCCTCCACGGGATGGTGCAGGTGGCGGCGGGCGCGTACAAGCACTACGACTTCGAGAACAGCGAGGCGCGAGACGCCTCGGGCAGCCGGACGGAGTCCGGCGGCGACGACGGCATGCGGAGCCTCTTCCGGACGGCGCTCCAGTACCTCGACGGCATTCCGGGCGACTACTACGGCGTAGACGTCGACGACGTCCGCGCGACGCTGCGAGCCGCGCTTGAGGACCCGTCCGCGCTCGACGGCTGGCGCATCACCATCGACGGCGCCGCGCCGACCGCCTACCCCGCGGACTACGAGTACGCCGAACGGCTCGACTGACAGCCTGCGGCAGATACCTTCGAATCCTGGTGGCCTCGGAGAGACCTTCGCCGTCCTCCGGGAGCAGCGCGGCGGTGAGGTGGTCGACGGCGTTCGTGACGGGCGCGTCGCCGTCGGTGGCGAAGATGATGTGGAGTTCGAACGGCAGGTCACCCGAACCACTATCGGACGCGCGGTCCGTGGTTGTGGCAATGCACGTCACCGACTACGAGCTGTTCCACGCGGCGCCGCGGTGGCTGTTCTTGAAGGTCACGACCAGCGACGGCACCGTCGGCTGGGGGGAGCCGGTCGTCGAGGGGCGCGCGCGGACGGTCGAGACCGCCGTCGAGGAGCTGTTCGAGAACTACCTCCTGGGGGAGGACCCGACGCGAATCGAGGACCACTGGCAGGCGATGTACCGCGGCGGGTTCTACCGCGGCGGTCCAATCCTGCTGTCCGCCATCGCGGGCGTCGACCAGGCGCTCTGGGACATCAAGGGGAAGACGCTCGGTGCGCCCGTCTACGAGCTGCTGGGCGGCCCGGCGCGGGACCGGATTCGAGTCTACCAGTGGATCGGCGGCGACCGGCCCGCGGACGTCGGCGAGGCCGCCGCGGAGAAAGTCGAGGCGGGCTTTACGGCGCTGAAGATGAACGCCACGCCGGAGTTGCGCCGCGTGGACAACCCGAAGGCCGTCGCGGCGGCCGTCGACCGCATCGCGGCGGTCCGCGAGGCAGTCGGCGACGAGGTGGACGTCGGCGTGGACTTCCACGGGCGCGTCTCGAAGCCGATGGCGAAGCGTCTCGTGGCGGCCCTCGAACCGTACGACCCGTTCTTCGTGGAGGAGCCCGTGCTCCCCGAGCACAACGACGTGCTCCCCGAAATCGCAGCGAAGACGACGACGCCCATCGCGACCGGGGAGCGCATGTACTCGCGGTGGGACTACAAGGAGGTCTTCGAGCAGGGGAGCGTGGACGTCGTTCAGCCCGACGTCTCGCACGCCGGCGGCATCACCGAAGTGAACAAGATCGCGTCGATGGCGGAGGCCTACGACGTGGCGCTGGCGCCGCACTGCCCGCTCGGGCCGGTGGCGCTGGCGGCCTGCGTGCAGGTGGACGCGGCGGCGCCGAACGCGCTGATTCAGGAGCAGAGCCTCGACATCCACTACAACGAGGGCGGCGACGTGCTGGACTACCTCGCGGACCCCTCGGTCTTCGAGTACGACGACGGCTACGTCGAACTCCCGGACAGGCCGGGACTCGGCGTCGACGTCGACGAGGACGCGATTCGCGCCGCCGAGGAGCCGGACTGGCACAACCCCGTGTGGCGCCACGAGGACGGAGGGGTCGCGGAGTGGTAGTCGAGCGCTTCGACGGGGAGGCGGCGCTCGTCACGGGGTCGACGCGGGGCATCGGCGCGGGCGTGGCGCGGCGGCTCGCCGCAGAGGGAGCGGACGTCGTCGTCACCGGCCGCACCGCCGCGGACGGCGAGGCGGTCGCGGAGCGCATCGAGGACGAGGCGGCGGGCTCGGCGGTGTTCGTGCGGGCGGACGTGCGCGAGCCCGACGACGTAGCGGCGCTCGTGGAGGCGGCCGTCGAGCGCTTCGGGGGGCTGGACGTGCTCGTGAACAACGCGGGCGTGCAGACTGAGACGGCCGCCGACGAGGCGACGACCGAAGAGTGGGAGTTCGTCGTCGAGACGGACTTCCGGGCGTACTGGCTGGCCGCCAAGCACGCGGTAGCGGCGATGGACGGCGGGGCAATCGTGAACGTGTCCTCGAATCACGCGCGCCTCACGATGCCCGAACAGTTCCCGTACAACGCGGTGAAGGCGGGCATCGACGGGATGACGCGCGCGATGGCGCTGGACTTCGGGCCGTCGGTGCGCGTGAACACGGTGAACCCGGGGTGGGTCGCCGTCGAGCGGACGACGGCGGAGATGGACGACGAGTACCGAGAGCACCTCGCGTCCATCCACCCCGTGGGCCGCATCGGCGACCCGGAGGACGTCGCGGCGGCGGTGGCGTTCCTCGCGAGCGACGAGGCGGCGTTCGTGACGGGCGCGTCCCTGCTCGTGGACGGTGGACGGACGGCCGTGATGCAGGACGACGCGCTCCCGGACTACCGCGAGCGCCGCGAGTAGTCCGCTCCTTTCGACGTGTTTATGTAAGCAGTAGCTGTCAGTACCACCCGAGAACCACACTGTCAGTATGATCCTACCAACAACGACGCAGGGGTGGCTGGCGTGAGCCGCATCGGCGACGTCGCCGCCCTCGTCACCGAGCACAGCAAGGCCGCCATCGCCGTCATGCTGGTGTTGACCGTGCTGGTCGGCGCCGGCGCGCCGATGGTCGAGCAGTCCTCGTCGCTCGACCAGTTCCAGTCCGAGAGCGACGAGTCCCAGAAGCTCGACTACATCGAACAGAACTTCACCGCCGGCGACGAGAACACGACGACCGTCCAGGTGGTCGTGCGCGGCGACAACGTCCTCACGAAGGACGCGCTCGTCGACACGCTGGAGTACCAGCGAGCCCTCTACGAGAACGAGACGATCGAGGGGACGCTGTCCGGCGACAGCGCTACGACGGGCATCGCGAACGTCGTCGCCACCGCTTCCCTCCAGCAGGAGGAGGGCGCGGACCTCCAGGCGGCCGTCGAGGAGTTCGAGCAGCTCAACCGGACCGTCCAATCCGAGCGCGCGGCCGTCGAGCAGCGCTCGGCGGAGCTGAACGCGACCAGCGAGGCGCTCCGCGGCGAGCTCACGTACCTCCGCGAGAACCCGTCCGCGAGCGTCGGCGAGGCCTTCGACCGGGTGCGCGCGAACTCCTCCGTGGAACTGAACGACAGCCACTACGCGACGTTCGAGCGGGCCGCCAGCGACCTCCGGAACGCGCAGAGCGAGTCCGAGGTCGAGGCCGCCTACCGGCTCGGCACACGGGGCGTCCTCGAAGCCGAGTACAGCGCACTCCAACAGCGCTCCAGCGAGCTCGAAGCACAGGCCGACCGGCTGCAGGAACTCGGCGAGGACGTCGAGACCCAGCAGGCCGAGTTCGAGAACGCCAGTGACGCCGGCCTCGACGAGCAGCTCGCCGAACTGGAGTCGCTGAACGACTCCGAGGTCGAGGAGCTCGTCGGCACCGTCCTCGACGACGGGAACGGCGGCAACGGCGTCTACGGGTTCATGCCGACGAGCTACGAGCCCGGGTCGACGTCCGCCGAGGCGACGATGCTCGTCGTCACCCAGGACACCGACAGCGAGGTGCCCGCGGGCGGGCAGGTCACCAGCGACGAGATCATCGACGCCCAGCTCGCGATGCAGGACATCGGCGAGGACCGCTCCCAGGACTACCTCGTGTTCGGGAGCGGCATCATCAGCCACGAGATCGACTCCTCGATGGCCGACAGCCTCATCATCGTCGGGCCGATGGCCATCCTGTTCGTGCTCGTGGCGCTCGCGGTCGCGTACCGCGACGCGCTCGACATCCTGCTCGGGCTGTTCGGCATCGGCGCCGTCCTGACGTGGACGTTCGGGTTCATGGGCTGGGCGGACATCTCGTTCAACCAGATCATGATCGCGGTGCCCGTGCTCCTCATCGGGCTCTCCATCGACTACGCGATCCACATCTTCATGCGGCACCGCGAGGAGCGCCTCGCGGCCGTCGACGACCCCGACACGCCCGCCGGCCCCCGCGGCTCGATGCGGGTCGCGCTCGCGGGCGTCGGCGTCGCGCTCGTCTGGGTGACCGCCACCACCGTCATCGGGTTCCTCTCGAACCTCACGAGCCCGGTGCCCCCGATCGGGGACTTCGGCGTCGTCTCCAGCGTCGGCATCGTCGCCGCGCTGCTCGTGTTCGGCGTGCTGATTCCCGCGCTGAAGGTCGAAATCGACGGGTTCCTCGAGTCCCGCGGCTGGGACCGCAAGAAGCGCGCGTTCGGTACCGGCGGCGGCCGCTTCAGTCAGGTGCTGTCCGTCGGCTCGAAGGCCGCCCGGAAGGCGCCCGCCATCGTGCTCGTCGTCACGCTGCTCGTGACCGCCGCGGGCGCGTACGGCGCGACGAACGTCGACACGTCCTTCGAGCAGCAGGACTTCCTCGCGGAGGACCCCGCGGAGTGGCAGAAGGACCTCCCGGAGCCGTTCGCGCCGGGCGAGTACACCGCGAAGGCGAACCTGGAGTACGTCAACGAGCGGTTCTCCCCGGAGAGTTCCCAGGCGCAGATTCTAATCGAGGGTGATGTCGCCAGCGACGACGCCCTCGAACAGGTGCAAGAGGCCAGAGACGCGGCCGCCGAGGAGAACGTCACGTACGTCCTCTCCAACGGCGACCCAGACGTCCAGGGCCCGCTGTCCACGATGGAGCAGGTCGCCGCGGAGAACGAGTCGTTCAACGAGACGTTCCAGACGGCGGACACTGACGGCGACGGCGTCCCCGACCAGAACGTCGAGGCGGTCTACGACGCGCTCTACGAGACCGCGCCCGACCAGGCCGGCGAGTACGTCTACCAGGACGAGGACGGCGACTACGAGGCCGTCCGGCTCGTCGTCGCGGTGCAGGGCGACGCCTCCGGCGACGACATCACCGAGGAGATGCGCTCGGTCGCGGACGTCGCCGACGGCGGCGGCCTCGAAGCCACCGCGACCGGCAGCGCCATCCTGAACAAGATCGTCCAGGACCAGCTCCTGGAGACGGTCATCCAGAGCCTGCTCGTCACGCTCGTCGCGGTGTTCGCGTTCCTGATGGCGACCTACCGGCTCACGGACGGGAGCGCGACCCTCGGCGCGGTCACGCTGCTGCCCGTGGTGTTGAGCGTCGCCTGGATCCTGGGGACGATGTTCCTCATGGACATCCCGTTCAACGTGCTCACGGGGATGATCACGAGCCTCACTGTCGGGCTCGGGGTGGCGTACAGCATCCACCTCAGCGAGCGCTACATGCAGGAACTGGAGCGCACCGACACGGTCTGGGAGGCGATGCGGACCGCGGTCACCGGGACCGGCGGCGCGCTCCTCGGGAGCGCGGCGACCACCGTCGGCGGGTTCGGCGTGCTCGTGTTCGCCATCCTGCCGCCGCTCCAGCAGTTCGGCGTCATCACGGGGCTCACCATCGTCTACGCGTTCCTCGCGGCGGTGCTGGTGTTGCCGACGCTGCTCGTCATCTGGACGAAGTACCTCGGCCCCGACTGGGCGGACTTCGGCGACGAGCCGACGGGCGACGCGGCCGCATCCACCGCGGGCGACGCGGCGGTCGCCAACGGCGCGGGCGAGACGGTCACGCGCTCGCTCGACCGCGACCTCGTCCAGCCCGGCGGCGAACTCACCGCGGCCGTCGACGTCCCCCCGAAGACGGGCCGGGTCGTGGTCTCGGAGACGGTCCGCGGCGGCACCGTCACGGGCCTCGACGCCGACCCCGAGCCCGTGCAGGCGGTCGCCGACGACGACACCGTCTACGTCGCGTGGCGCCTCGACGGCGAGCCGGCCACGGCGACCTACGACCTCCGTGTCTCGGAGACCGCGCCGGACGGCTCCGAGGTCGCGATCAGCGGGCGCGTGCTCGCTGCCGGCGAGGAACACGAGCTGGAAGGCGACGACGGCGCGGCCGTGGTCGCGGACATCTTCGAGCGCGTGTTCGCGCAGGCCGAAGTCACAGATAGCGACCTCGCGGAGGCGAGCGCGGCGTTCGAGGACGGCGAACTGACCGCCGACCAGTACGACCGCGTCGTCCGCGAGTGGGCGCGCGACCGCCGGGAGGCGCGATGAACGACGCCGACGCCGTGAGCGCGCTCAAGCGCCTCGGGCTCACCACCTACGAGGCCCGGGTGTTCGTCGCGCTCCAGAAGCTCGGCGCGGGCACCGCCAGCGAGGTCGCGGACATCGCGGACGTCCCGCGCTCGCAGGTGTACGGCGCCGCCGAGGACCTCGAAGGCCGCGGGCTCGTCGACGTCGAGCAGTCGAACCCGACTCGGTACCGGCCGGTCGGCGTCGAGGAGGCCCGCGAGCGGCTCTACCGGCAGCTCCGCTCGGAGAGCGACGCGGCCTTCGACTACCTCGAGTCCGTCCGCGAGGAGTACGGGGCGACCGAGGAGAGCGAGGCCATCTGGACGGTCCGCGGGCAGTCGAACGTGGTCTCGCGGGCGGCCCAGCTCGTCGGCTCTGCGGAGGACCACGTCGTCTACGGCACCGACGAGATCGGGCAGATGGAGCCCGCGCTCCGGGACGCGCTCGCGTCCGCGGCGGAGGCGGGCGTCGACGTCACGGTCGTCAGCGAGAACGAGGACGTCACCGCGGTCGCCCGCGACCTCGGCGCGCGCGCCGTCTCGGTCGCCCACCAGCCGACGCCGGACATGGGCGCCGAGCGCGTCGTGATGGTCGACGACGTCGCGGTGCTGATCAGCGTCGCGGGCGACGACGGCACCGAGACCGCGTTCTGGAGCCGCGAGACCGGCTTCGCGGGGATGCTGTCGTCGCTGCTCGAGGAGTTCGTCGCGGACGTCGCCGGCGAGCAGTAGGGGTTTTCCGGCTCGCCGCCCCACCGGCGAGTATGCCGGTCGTGCGAGCCGACACCGACGCCCGCTACGAGGACGCCCTCGACGTCAGGTACGCCGTGTTCGTCGACGAGCAGGGCGTCCCCGAAGACCTCGAAGTGGACGATCACGAGGACGAAGCCACCCACTTCGTCGCGTACGACGGCGACGAGCCCGTGGGGGCCGCGCGCCTCCGCGAGTACGACGACGGCGTGGGGAAAGTCGAGCGCGTCGCGGTCCTCGACGCCCGCCGCGGCGAGGGCTGGGGCGCGGCGCTGATGGACGAACTCGAAGCCGTCGCGAGCGAGCGCTACGACGAACTCTACCTCCACGCCCAACTGCCCGCGGCGGGCTTCTACGACGACCGCGGCTACGTCCGCGAGGGCGAGGAGTTCGAGGAAGCGGGCATCCCGCACGTCGCGATGCGCAAGCGGCTCTAGGAATTAGCGGGGCTATGCGGAGTCTCCTGTCGTCCAACAGCGCTGCGAGATGACCGTCCCGCCGGCAATCCCGCGGCGTTCACGGACCAGGCGACGCTCCGAAACCAGATACTGCACCCTGTACTCGCGTGCGTCCACGGGCCGCTCCGTCTGCGTCGCCCCATCGGTCGTCGGTTGTGTCGTCGATTCCGTCTCGCCGAGTAGCTCGACCGCGTAGTACCCCGACTCGCTGGAGACGCGCTCGACGACGAGTGACGCCAGCTCCTCGTCCTCGTCGATAGTGGCGGCCGCGTACGCCTGTTCGAACTCCCTCGCGTACGTCCTGGCGCTGTCCTCCGAGAGAGGCTCCGGGCGAGCGGGCAGCCCGTCGATGTCCGGCAGCGGCCGGCAGTCCTCGGGCAGACGGTCCGTCGTGCGTATCGACGTCGTTCGCGACGCGTCTGTGGTCTCCGTCGCTGCCGGAGTGGTCCCCGCCCCAGTCCCGGGGGTACTGTCCGTGCCGAGACACCCAGCGGAGGCCGCGATTCCGGCGACGGACGTGACCGCCGCGAGTACTGCCCGCCGTTTCATACGAATTGGTATCGGCGGCTCTGTAAAGTGCTTTCAGGGAGCTACCCGATTCGGGGAGTCCGGTGGCCACAGGCCCGATCGCAGAAGCCGAACTGCACGGAGAACTCCGCAGCGACGCCTGCTAGAACACGGCGGCGAGGCCGCTGAACACGCCGATCGTGACGACCAGGCGGCCGAGGCTACCGACGAACGTCGCGAGCGCGAACCGCGGGTAGTCCTCTTCGAGGACGGCGAACGCGTAAATGGAGATGGTGTCCGGGAAGAACGGCACCGACAGCGCGACCGCGAGGCCGGCGTGGCCGAACCGCTTCGCGAGTTCGACGGAGCGGTTCTCCGACCACTCCAGGACGTTCCAGCGCGAGCGCCGCAGCCACCGGACGACCGGCCCCGAGCTCTTGACTTCCTGGCCGATGTGGAACGCGAACACGCTGCCCGCGGCCTTCCCGGCGGCGCTCACGAGCATGATGCTCGCGAGGTTCCCGGTCGAGGAGAGCCCGATGTCGATCGGGGCGGCGAGCACGACCTCGCTCGGCCCCGGGAGCGCGAACGCGATGAGGAACGAGTACCCGAAGACGACGCCCATCCCGGGCCAGCCGGTCGCGGACTCCACGACCGCCTCCACGGACAGCACCGCGAGCGGCACGCCGAGCAGCGTCGCGGCGTTCACGCTTTCTGCCCCCACGTCCACTTCGCGTCGAGGACGTACCGGTAGAGCCCGCTGACGAGGATGGCGAACGCGTTCGCGAACAGGTACGGGAGCGCGCGCCACTCCACGAGCGCGAACAGCACGCCGACCTGCAGCGGAATCGCCGACCCGCGGATGAGGTTCGTCTTCACGAGCCCGACGAAGTAGTCGACGGTGCCCGTGTTCCGGTACTGCTGGAACGTCCACGCGTTGTTCAGCACGTACGACAGCACGATGGTGATCTCGATGGCGATGACGGCGCCGATGAGGTAGTTCACGCGCCCGATGTCGACGAACAGCCACAGCAGCACCATCTGGATGCCCGCGGTGAACGCGCCGACGGCGGCGAAGCGCCGCAGCTGTATCGCGAACGGTCCCTCGACGAGCGCTCGCAGGTAGCGGCGGACCATCACTTGTAGCCGAGGGCTTCGAGTCGCGCGCCGAGGTCCTCGTCGACGTCGCGTTCGGTCGTCGCCCCGTTGCGGTCGCGGATGGCGCTGGCGTGCTCGTCGACGAGCGGCGCGAACCGGTCGACGAGGGCCTGCTCCTCGGGGGTGGGGTCGTCGGAGCGGTCGTCCTGCTGGCCGGGGTCCGAGGGCCGGTGGTAGAGCTCGGTCGCGCCGGTGTCGACGTTCTCGACGTACGTCCAGTCCCGGTCGCGGACGCTGACGAGCAGGTCGCCGTCGTCCAGCGAGCGCGGGATGGGCTGGGCGGTCACCGACTCGCCGCGCACGGTCACCGACACGACGGGCTCGTCGTCGGGCTCCTCGCCGTCGAGGACTGTGGGCGCGAGCGAGTCGCCCCGCCAGTCCGCGTCGGCGTCGACGCCCATGAGGTCGGTGACGGTCGGCGGGATCGAGTCGAGCGCGACCTGCTGTTCGACGCGCCGCGATTCGGCGCCCGGGACGTCGACGACGAACGGCACGCGAATCAGCTCGTCGTAGAGCTTCGGGTAGTGCGCGAGGTGGCCGTGATCTTGGAACTCCTCGCCGTGGTCGCCCGCGAGCACGACCGCGGTCTCGTCGGCGACGCCCTCCTCGTCGAGGGTGTCGAGCAGCCGGCCGACGCTCGCGTCGACCTGCCGGACCGCGGCCTGGTAGAGCGTGCGGAGGTCCGCGAGCGTGCGGTCGCCGACCTCCCAGCCGAGGCCCGTGCGGGTGTGCGCGAGCAGCATCCGGTGCGTGCCGAGCACGTTCGAGGACACTTCGCGGATGTACCGCGGCGCGGGAACGTACGGCGTGTGCGCGTCCATGTAGTGCACCCAGAGGAAGAACGGCTCGTCGGCGTCTTCGATGAACTCCGTCGAGGCGTGTTCGACGTCGAACATCCGCGACGTGTCGAGGAACGGCCGGTCGTCGGCATCCCCGCGCAGCCACGACCCCGCGCGGCGCAGCGGCGACGTCGCGAGCTGCAGCCACGCCTCCACCGTCGGGTGCGTGGCCAGATAGCGGCTGTAGATGCTCGACCCGACGCTCGCGACGAACGGCTCGAACTCGTCGAACCCCTCGTCGTAGCCCCAGTGGGAGGTCAGGAAGCCGTTCGCTGCGTTGAACCCGCCCGTGGCGACGCCCGCCTCGGAGAGCGCCGAGGCCAGCGTCGGCGACTCGCTGATGCCGACCTCGTCGGAGTCGGAGAACACCGGCCGGGAGGAGAGCATCGACGGGAACGAGAACGGCGTCCAGTTGCCGTTCGCGAACGCGCGCTCGAAAACAGTGCCTCGTTCGGCGATGCGGTCCATCACCGGCGTGTGTCGCTGTGCGTCGTACGCGCCGATGGCGTCGGCCCGGAGCGAGTCGACGGTCACGAGTACGACGTTCGAGATGTCTGTGTCAGATTCCATGCTGTAGGTGCCCCCGTTCGCCTGCTCGCGACGGCGGCCGCCGCGAGCGCCACCAATGCCTGCCCCTCTCGGCGGGAACGGTGTAGGCGTTTCGCTCGTTCGTCCCATTCGACGGGCTGGCGGAGTATTAACTGCCCGGTGCGTAGCGGCAGCCCTCACCGGAACCAGACGACAACTACAAGGACGGCGCCAGCGACGCCACTCTTGAATGGACGTCGACACCGCCGCCCGGACGTGCACCGACGTGATAGACGCGGTCAGCGAGGCGGTCGTCACGGACCGCGAGTTCCTCGAAACGGTCCTCGCGGGGGCGCTCGCCCGCGGCCACGTCCTCCTGGAGGACGTCCCCGGCACGGGGAAGACGCTGACCGCGCGCAGCCTCGCGGACGCGCTCGGCCTCGGGTTCACGCGCGTCCAGTTCACGCCCGACCTCCTCCCCTCCGACATCACCGGCTCGCACGTCTACGACGCCCGCACCGAATCCTTCGAGTTCAACCCCGGCCCCGTGTTCGCGAACGTGGTGCTCGCGGACGAGATCAACCGCGCGCCGCCGAAGACGCAGGCCGCCCTCCTCGAAGCGATGGAGGAAGGCCAGGTGAGCGTGGACGGCGAGACCCACCAGCTCCCCGAGCCCTTTTTCGTCATCGCGACCCAGAACCCCGTCGAACAGGAGGGGACGTTCCGGCTGCCGGAGGCCCAGCGCGACCGCTTCGCCGTGAAGGCCGCCATCGGCTACCCGGACCGCGCCGGCGAGCGCGAACTCATCGACCGCCGCGCCGACCGCGAGACCACGACGCCCGGCGTCTCGCAGGTCGTCCCGGACGACGCGCTCGCCGACCTGCAGGGCGTCCCCGAAACCGTCTCGGTCAGCGACGGCGTCCGCGACTACGTCGTCGACGTCGGCCGCGCCACCCGCGAGGACGACCGCGTCGAGGTCGGCGTCAGCCCGCGTGGCACCCAGCGGCTCTTCGAGGTGGCGCGCTCCCGCGCCGTCATCCAGGGCCGGGACTACGTCACGCCGGAGGACGTCAAGCGGGTCGCCCGCCCCGTGCTCGTCCACCGCCTCGTGCTCACCGGGCAGGCGACCGTCGAAAGTGTCGCCCCCGAGGACGTCGTGCGGGACGTCCTCGACACGGTCGAAGTCCCCGCCGTCTCGTAGTCACTCCCCGTACGTCTCGTAGAGGTAGTCGACGATATCACCGCTCTCGTTCATGCCGTCGACGGCGTTCTCGGGATCGACGATCACGGGCACCTGGGACTGGCCGCTGATTTCTCGAACTTCGTCCCGCCGGAACTTGAAGAAGGAGACGCGCTCGGTCTCGTAGTCGAGGCCGAGGTCGTCCAGTGCACGCTTCACTTTCCGGCAGTACGGGCAGAACGGCTGGACGTACAATGTTCGCATACGCCAGAGATGGGCGGGGGCGCTGTTATAGCTACAGGAGGTCCGCCAGTTTGCGACCCGAACTGTCCGCTTCGGCCCCCGTCTCGATCGTGATAACTTCCCGTTCGCCGCCGCTCGCGCGGTTGTAGAACGCGACGGCGGCGCCGAGCAGCGTGACGTTCTGGAGGAACGACGTGACCTCCTCGTCGCGGGACTCCTCGTCGGCCGCCCAGAAGTCGTGCATCAGCGGCGTGACGCCGACGAGGAACGCGGCCACGCTGCCCGCGGCGAGGCGCGGGAGCTTCCAGAGACCGATGCCGAGGCTGCCGCCGAGGAGGAGGCCGCTCGCCGCCGGGACGAGCCGCTCCGCGAACGGGACGCCCTTGGCGTCCGCGTACGCGATCCGCCCTTCGAGGTCGTTGAGGTTGCGCAGCGCGAGGGTCACGAGCCCGCTCGCGAACAGCAGGCGGCTGAGCAGCGGGGGCTTGGAGTCTGTGTCGGGCATCGGTGGAACGTCCGCCGGCCGCCCGGTTAACTGTCTATTCCGTGGAAGCCTCTGCCGTCACGTCGCTTGCGTGCGCGGTAGTTACCAGTTCCGTGCCTGCCGTGTTCACCTGTCGGCCGACACTGCCGGCGGCGCGCTCACTCGGCGAGCGCGCCCACGAGCGCCGCGAGGCCGACGCCGGCGGCGACGAGTGCGACGAGCGCGACGCCGACGTTCGCCACGCGCATCCCCGCCGCCACCCCGTCGACGAGCATCGCGGCGTAGTACGCGACCACGCCGACGGCGACGGCGGCGCCGACGTGGACGACTTCCGCCCGAACGGTGGGCGCGCGACGGTCGAGCTCCGCGGCGAGGCCGACGCCGTACTCGCCGACGTCCCACGCCACCATCCCCGCGGCGACGAGCGCGAACACGAACTCCCGGGGGGCGTCCTGCATCCCGGCCGCGGCCGCAGCGACCACGAGCGCGCCGGCGGCGACCGCGGCTGGCGCGCTGCGCTGGGGGATCGCGCGAACCCAGCCGAGGCCTGCGAACGCCAGCAAGAGCGCCGACAGCGCCGCGAGCGGTGCGAGCAGGCCCGCGAGCGCGAGCGCTGGCTCGCCGAACGTCGCGACGACCCCGTCGAAGCTCGAATGCGCCTGTTCAGGGAGCGCGGCCCGCGCTTCCGCGACGACGCGCTCCGCGAACACGACGCCCACGACGACGGCGAGCACGCCGCCGCCGACGGCCGGCGCGACCCGGCGAAGGCTCTCGCGGTGGTCCCCGGTCGCGAGCCGTGCGAGCCACAGCACGGAGACGACGAGCACGGAGACGGCGATTGCGGCGAGCAGCAGCGTGCGCACCGCGCCCGACGACGCGACGGCCCCGACCAGCGAGACGAGGCCGTCGGGAACACCCGAGAGGACGCGGTCCGCGATGCCGGCGGCGTACGCGACGAACACGACCGCCCAGCTCAGGGCGAACAGCCGCCAGACGGACAGACAGACGACGACAGCGTACCGGGTCGCCCGCGACACCGCCGCGCGCTCGTCTCGCGGTGCGAGTTCGACGACCGGCGCGGCCTCGACCCCTGCGGCGAGCGCGCGCGCCGTCGCCGCGACCAGCACGAAGAAGACGACTACGTCGACGTCGCTGCCGGTCGGCGTGGTGGCCAGGCCTACGAGCGCGCCCGCGACGTCCCCGAGTTCGCCGAGGATACCCGCGTCGCTCCGGACGCGTCCGACGATGGCGACGACGGCGCCGAGGAACGGGAGCACGGTCGTCACGACCACCACGGAGAACGCGCGGCCGATCGCACCGCCGCCGACCCCGCCCGTGAACGCCGCGGTCGCGCCGAACCCCGCGGCCGCGATGGCGACGACGACGGCCGGGTCGAGGACGTCCGCGAGCAGCGGGAAGTCCGCGGCAGAGAGCCCGGCCGCGGCGAGGACGGCGACGCCGCCGGCGGGCGCGAGCACGGACGCCGCGAACACCGCTATCGGCTCCTCGCGGGACGCCAGCCCGGTCGCGACCGCGAGCACGCCGCCGCCGGCGGCCGCCAGGAACGCCAGCGAGCCGTAGGACGCCCGCGCGTCGTTGACCGCGAACGCGACAACCGCGACCATCGCGAGCCCCGCGACGAGCGTCGGCCGGCGGACGGTCGCGGCGCTCATCGCTGCCCCTCCCGAACCGTGGTGGTCGCGCGGGCGACGGCGCTCGCGAGCGGTTCCTCCGGCGTCCAGTCCACGACCCGTGTCCCGGCCGCTCGGAGGTCCGCGAGCGCGAGCGCGCGGTCGGCCGCGGCGAGCGTCCGGCCGGGCGTGTCCGTCGCCGTGACGTCCGGGCTGACCGCCGTGAGGCGGTGGCCGTCGGCAGCGAGTCGGCGCGCGAGCGCCACCGGGAAGTCGTCGAGCGCGGGCGAGCAGACGACGACCTGTGTACCCGGCGGGACGCGCCTCGCGAATCGTTCGATTCGGCCGTCTTCGCCGTCCAGCGACTTCCCGCCGTCGGCCGCGGCCTCCGGCGCAGCGGACGCCGCCGTCGACTCCACGTCGGATTCACCGCCTCCCTCGCAGCCCCGCTGCTCGACCGCGGCGTCGAGGACCGTCGCGACGCGGGCGTGGTGGGCGTCGCCCGTGCCGGGCGGCACCCACGCGGGGTCCGCACCGCCGGTGACGGGGTCGTCGATGCCGAACACCGCGAGACCGACGCGGTGGCCGGCGGTTTCCAGCGGCTCGACGGCGCGCGCGGCGGCGTACGCGGACAGCGACGCGCCCGACGGCGTGGCGGAGTGCGCGGTCGCGCGGGCGACCTCGCGGGCGTCCACGGCGAGCACGACCGCGGCGGCGCGTCGCTCGCGGTAGTTCACCGTGGAGAGCTCGCCGGTCTTCGCGTAGCGCCGCCAGTTGATGCGGCTCGCGGGGTCGCCAGGCTGGTACTCGCGGGTCGAGTGGAACTCGATGCCGGGGCCGCCGGAGTCCGTCGGCAACGTTCCAGCGTGCGCGGTCGTCTGTCGGCGCAGCGGCACGTCGGCGACGCTCACCCGGCAGTCGATGGCCGCGTCGCCGTCCGCGGGCGCGTCGACCGTGCGGGCGTTCGTCGAGCTCGCGCCGCGGACGCGCACGCTCGGCTCGTCGAAGGGGAACTGGCCGCGGTCCGCGACCACCGTGTACTCGACGGTCGCCGACCCGCCCTCCGGGAGCGCGAGCGCGGCGTCCGGCGTCCCTTCGACCACGCGCAGGTCCTCGGGGACGCCGTCGGCGACGCGGACGTCCGGGAGCGCGCCGCCGCTCGCGTTCTCCACCGTGAGTTCGACGTCGACCCTGTCGCCGGGCAGCGGCGACTCTGTCGAGAGCTCCCGGGTGACGCGCACCGCGTCGCCGCGCCGCGGGACCGAGAGCGCACCGTACAGCACGAACACGAGCGGGACGACGCCCGCGACGAGTAGCGCCGACCGGCCGCTCGCGACGCCCGCGCCGGCGAGCACGAGCGCGGCGAGCAGCCCGCCCGTGAACCGCGACTGGCTCACCGCGACCCCTCCGTGGCGAGCTCGTGGGCCGCGTTCGCCGCGCGCTCGACGCGCCGCTGGAACGCACGTTCGGGGTGAATCCAGCCGCGCAGGCGCTCGCGGAGCGGGTATCGGGGCGCGCGCTCGTCGCCGAGGAACGCCGCGGCGACCCGGTCGTCGGTCCACTCGCCGGCCGCGACCGCCGCGGCTGCGTCCTCGACGCCGCGCTTCCGCGCGACCGCGCGAACGGCCGTCTCCCTGGCGCGCTCGCGGACTCGCGTCCGCAGCTCGCCGGTGAGCGCGACGTCCTCGTCCGCGACCCTGTCGAGCGCGCCGTCTATCGGCTGCCCGGGGTCGGCCGCGGTCGGGCCGCCGCCCGCGTCCGCGAGCGCTCGCGGCTCCGCTGCCGGCTCTGTCTGCCGGCGCCGCCGGAGCGCGTACCCGACGAGGGCGGCGCCGACGACACCCGTCGCGAGCGTCGCGTTCACGCCGTTCGCCGCGTCCGCCAGCGACGCCGGCGCGAGCCCGAGGACCAGCGCGACCGCGAGAGCGACGGCCGCGACGCCGGCTGCCGCCAGCAGCGAGCGGACGACCGAGGTCACTGTTTCTCCTCCGTCTCGTCGTCCTCTCGAACGTCTGCGAGCGCTTCCCGCGCGCGGTCGAGCCGCGACGACTCCGGCCGGCCGCCGTACGCGGCGTCCCGGAACGCGGCCGTGAGCGCGTACACGGGCCCCGACGGGAACCCCCGGGAGACGGCCTCGCGGGCGACCTCCGCGGGCGTCTTCGTCTCCCAGCGCTGGACGCCGACGACCGCGACGAACCGCCGCCACACCGACTGCAGGCCGTCGCTGTCACCGTCCTCCGGAGCGGTGGCGCTGGCACCTGCGGCGCGTGGGTCTCCCTGGCTGCCAGCGCCGACGGCTGCCGCACCGCGCTCCGCTAATCCGCCGAGATCGGGCAGGTGAACGCGGCCCGGGAGCCCCGCGAGCCACGCGAGGACGCCGCGCCAGCCGTCCGCCATCGCCGCTCGGGCTTCCCCCGCGAGGTCGTCGAGGGCGTCCGCGAGACTGACGAGCGCGCCGACCGCGTACGAGACGACGCCGCGCGCGGCGGCGACGAGCGCGCTCGCGATCGCGTCGAGGGTCACCCCTCTGCTGCGCGCCACGCTGGCGAGACCGGCGAGCGCGCCGACGACGAGGAGCACGGCGAGAGCGGCGGACGGCAGCACCCAGTCGACGTACGTCGTGACGTGCTTGTCGCTGGTCGCGGCGGCGACGGGCGGCGCGCGCGACAGCGGCATCTCGAACTGTACCGTTCCGTCCGCGTTCGTCTGGCCGACGTGCTCGCCGGCGACTGTGACCGCGGCTCCCGCGATCGGCTCGCCGCCGGACGTGACGCGCGCGGAGGCGTCCGCGGACGGCAGCGGCGCGACCAGCGACGGCGACACCGCGACCGAGAGCGCGTCCACGGGGTACGTCGTCGTCTCGCTGAGGTCGTCCCGGGACGCCGTCACGTCGAGCACGCCGCTGGCGTCCTCCGGGACGCTGACGGTTATCTCGCCGTCCTCGTCCGTGCGGCCCTGCTCGACGCCGCTGACGCTGACCGCGGCGTCCGGGAACGGGCGGCCCGCGACGGTGACCGAGAGCGCGCGCTCCGTGCCGGGTTCGACGTCGCCGTCGAACGTGAACCGGACGTCGGCGTTCACGTCGAACGTCTGCGCGGTGCTGTTGTCGTCGTCTCCGTCCTGCTGGGCGAACGACGGCGGTGGGACGCTGGACGCGCGGTCGCCACCGCCCGCCGTCGAGAGGTCGGCTGTGTCGGTGACGTTCACCGTCGTCTCCACCTCGACGGTCAGCTCCTCGGTGTACGGCACCGTGAACGCCACCTCGCCGTCGGTGTCCGTCTGACCGACGCGGTCGCCGTTCACGACGAGCGCGACGTTCTGTGCGGGGACGCCCGCGGTCGTCACGGTCGCGGTGACGTCCTCGCCCGGCACGGCGGTCCGGTTCAACGAGACCTCGAAGTCGCGCTGGTCCTCGTGGAGGTCGTCGCGAGCGCTCTCGCGGGCGTCGCCGGGCGTCGGGTCGAAGCGCACCCAGCCGACGTCCTCGAAGTACACTTCCACCCACGCGTGGGCGTCCGCGCCGCGGACGAGGTACTTGCCGTCGCCGACGTAGTCGCCGCCCGCGTAGCCGACGACGTAGCGCGCGGGCACGTCCTGCGTGCGCAGCATCGTCGTCATCGCGGTCGCGTAGTACTCGCAGTAGCCGGCCGTCTGCTCGAAGAGGAACTGGTCGGTGATGCTGTCGCCGGGCTCGGGGACGTCGGTCAGCGAGTACGTCTTCTCGGATTCGAGGTGCCGCTCGATGCGCTCGGCGGCATCGTAGCGGTTGTCTGCGTCGCCGACTACCTCGGCGGCGCGCTCGCGGACGCGGTCGGTCGTCTCGACGGTCGTGTACTCGGTGTCGACGACGCTGCCCGCGACGCGCACCTCTCGCAGCGCGCTCGGCGCGTCCAGCGGCTCGACGCTCTGCACCTGGTACGTCTGGTCCTCGGGGAACGCCGGGTTCGCGTCGATGCCGCCGGTCTGGGACAGCGAGACGGTCGCGCCGCAGCCGTCGTCCCCGCACGTGAGGTCGACCGGCCGCCACGGCGTCGGCAGCGAACTCGCGGGCTGGCGGAGCGTGACCTCGCTCCACTCGGTCGGCCGCGTCTCCGCGGGCCGCGGCGGCTGGACGCGGTTGACGTTCTCGCGCTCCCAGCCAGCGCCGGTGTACGTCGTGTACGCCTCGGTCCGCCAGTACTGGGACTCGTCGCTTTCCGCGACGAAGTGCGGTTCGTCGGCGTTCTCCCGCTGGTCGAGCGACATCGCGCCGCCGACGTCCGTCGAGGACCCCGGCGACAGCGCGCCGAACGCCGACGTCTCACTGTCGAGTTGGGGCTGCTGGTTCGCGTCGGCGAGCAGCTGGTCGAGGCCGGGGAGGCCGCGGAGGAGGTCGGGCACCTCGCTGGGCGCGGGCGGGGAGTCGAGGCCGCCGAGCGGCGCTTGCGCGGCGAGCGCGGGGGCGGCCGCGGAGGCGGCGACGAGGCCGACCGCGCAGACGACTGCGAGGAGGGCGCGGCGGGCGTCGGGACCGTCGGGGGCGTCGCTCATCGTGCGTCCGTTCGCCGCCACGGCACGTATATGATTCGGAGGGTGCGCCGTCAGTCTTCTCGGAGCCCGAGCGCCGCGAGGACGGCCTGCCCGAACAGCAGAACTGCCAGCGCGGCGCTCGCGAAGAACAGCGGCGCGGCCAGGAGCCGGGCCGTCCGGTACGGGAGCACGAGCCGGCTGAACCCGAGGACGACGAAGCTCGCGGCGACGAGCGCGAACAGCAGCAGCGAGCGTGAGACGAACGCGTTCCGGGACACACACCCAGTCGCTGCTCGGGGCGCTTAGCCGTTAGGCTTCGGTTTCGTGGCGGTCGTAGCGCTCCTCGAAGCGCGCCTGGCAGGACGAACAGCAGAAGTGGTAGCGGTCGCCGTCGATGCGCGCGGTCGCGCCCTCGCTGGTGACGGTGTTGCCGCACTCCGCGCACGCCATCGCGAACTCGTCGCCGCCGACGCTCGGCCGCCACTCCGCGTCAGCGAGCAGCGTCACGTCGTATTCGGTGAGGCGTTCGGTGCCGACCGTCTCGGTCACCCACGCGCGGACGTCCTCCACGGGGAGGCGCGCCGAGCAGACGACGTCCCCGCTAGCGGTGACGAACACGTGCTCGACGGCGTCCGCACCCCCGACGGCCTCCCGGACGGCGTCGCCCTCGCCGGGCGGGACCGAGAGCTCCACGAGGACGTTCGCGCCCTCGCGGAGCCGCGAGCGGTCGATGTCCACGGTGAACCGCTCGATGACGCCGCTGTCCCGGAGGCCCGCGATGCGGTCCGAGACCGCGGGCGCGGACAGCCCGACTTCGTCGGCGATGTCGCTGTACGGCAGGCGGGCGTCCGACGCGAGCAGTTCGAGGATGCGGCGGTCGGTCTCGTCGAGGTCGTGCATACGGGGGACTCAGATACGGAAACACAAAGCCGTTCCCCAGAACGGCGCTCGAATCCAAACCGAGACGGCTCGCGAGCCGAACGCCGTGAGGCGTAACTGCATTAGGACAGCAGCCCGTATCTTCTCGCATGTCTCAGACCATCACCGTCGAAGGCATGAGCTGTGGCGGCTGCGAGGAGACCGTCGAGGACGCCCTGGAGGGCGTCGAAGGCGTCGAGTCCGCGAGCGCGGACCGCGAGGACAGCGCCGCGACCGTCGAGGGCGACGCGGAGACGGACGCCCTCGTGGCGGCGGTCGAGGACGCCGGCTACGAGGCGTCCGCCTGAGCGGCGGCGTGCCGGGGCCGGGCCTGTTAACTGGCGCCCGCGCCAACACGGAGGTATGGCGACGGAGACAGCGACGTTCGGCGGCGGGTGTTTCTGGTGCGTGGAAGCGGCGTTCGAGCAGCTCGCCGGCGTCGAGGACGTCACTTCGGGGTACGCGGGCGGCCACGTCGAAGACCCCTCCTACCGCGAGGTCTGCAACGGCACGACCGGCCACGCGGAGGTCGTCCAGGTCGAGTACGACACCGACGAGCTCGCGTACGAGGACCTCCTCGAAGTGTTCTTCAAGGTCCACGACCCCACGACGCTGAACCGCCAGGGGCCCGACGTCGGCGAGCAGTACCGCTCCATCGTCCTCTACCACGACGACGACCAGCGCGAAACGACGGAGGCGTTCGTGGACCGGCTGGACGACGAGTACGAGGACAGCGTTGTCACCGAGATCGAGCCGCTGGAGGCGTTCTACCGCGCGGAGGACAAACACCAGAACTACTTCGAGAAGCACCCGAACCAGGCGTACTGCTCGGTGAACGTCGCGCCGAAGGTGGCGAAGGTCCGCGAGGAGTTCGCCGGGAAGGTCCAGTAGCGGGCGCCGGCTTCCCGCCGGCTCGGCATCGCGGAAAGTTTCTTGCCGCTGCCCGACCCAGTTCTTGGTATGAGTCCACAGGCAGCGGGCGCGACCACGGAGGGGGGACGCCGTGTCGACTGACGAGGAGCCGACGAAGACCATCTGCCCGTACTGCGGCGTGGGCTGCGGCATCGCCGTCCGGCAGGGCGAGGAGCCGGACGACGTGCGGTTCGCGCCGTGGGGCGACGCCCCGGTCAACGAGGGCCGCGTCTGCATCAAGGGCGGCGCCGCCACGGAAGTGGTCGCCCACGAGGACCGCTTGACCGAGCCCATGATTCGGGAGGACGGCGAGCTCCGGGAGGCGACGTGGGACGAGGCGCTGTCGCGGGTGGTCGCGGAGATGGAGGGCATCCGCGACGAGCACGGCCCGGACGGGATGGGCTTTTACTCGTCGTCGAAGGTGATGAACGAGGAGAACTACCTCCTCCAGAAGCTCGCGCGCCGGTTCGGCACGAACAACGTCGACAACTGCACGCGGATGTGCCACGCGTCGACGGTGTACGCGCTCCGCGGGAGCCTCGGCGCGGGCGCGATGACCAACAGCATGGCCGACCTCCGGGACGAGGCCGACGTGTTCTGGATTCAGGGCGCGAACCCGGGCGAGCAACACCCGATCGCGAACAGCCAGTACTTCCGGCAGGCGGTGCTGGACGGCGCGACCGTCATCCAGGTCGACCCGCACGCGAACAAGACCACGGAGTCGTTCGACATTGCGGACTCGGACCGCCACATGCACCTCCAGCTGAAGCCGGGCACCGACATCCCGCTGTTGAACGTCGTCCTGAAGACCGTACTGGACGAGGGCTGGGTGGACGAGGAGTTCGTCGCCGAGCGGACGGAGGGCATCGAGGACCTCCGCGAGACCCTGGACGGATTCGACAAGGAGGCGGCCGCCGAGGAGTGCGGCGTCCCCCTCGAAGACATCGAGCGCGCGGCCGAGGTGTACGCGACGGCGGACAACGCCGCCATCTTCACGGGGATGGGGATGAGCCAGCACGCCTGCGGCGTCGACAACGTCCAGAACGAGATCAACCTCGCGCTCGCCACCGGGAACCTCGGCCGGCCCGGCACGGGCGTGAATCCGCTCCGCGGACAGAACAACGTCCAGGGCGCCAGCGACGTGGGCGCGATGCCGAACGTCCTCCCGGGCTACCAGCCCGTCGACGACGACGAAGCCCGAGAGAGCGTCGAAGACGTCTGGGGGTTCGAGATTCCCGCCGAGCCCGGGCTGACGAACGTCGAAATCACGCACAGCATCGGGGACACCGTCCACGGCCTCTACATCATGGGCGAGAACCCCGTGATGAGCGAGCCGAACGCCGACCGGGTCGCCGACCTCCTCGACGAGACGGAGTTCGTCGTCGTGCAAGACATCTTCCCCACGGAGACCGTCGAGTACGCGGACGTCGTGCTGCCGGCGACGACGTGGGCCGAGCGCGGCGGCACCGTCACGAACACCGACCGCCGCGTCCAGCGGATGCGCGGCGTCGAGAAAGTCCACGAGAACACCCGCCACGACCTCGACATCATCACCGAGGTCGGTACCCGGTTGTTCGGCGAGGACGAGGGCTTCGACTTCGACGGCCCCGAGGCGGTCTTCGAGGAGCTCCGCGAAGTCTGCCCCATCTACCACGGCATGACCTACGACGAACTCGGCGAGGAGGGCATTCAGTGGCCGTGCTACAAGCCCGGCGACGAGGGCGACCAGTTCCTCTACGCGGACTCCTTCGACACGCCCAGCGGGCTCGGGCAGATCGAGGGCGTGCGACACCAGCCCCCGCGGGAGACGCCGGACGAGGAGTACCCGCTCGTGCTGACGACCGCCCGCCTCGAAGAGCACTACAACACGGGGACGATGAGCCGGCGCTCGGAGACGCTGAACCGCCAGCACCCCGAGAACTTCGTGGACGTCCACCCCGCGGACGCCGAGCAGTACGGAATCGAGGACGGCGACGACGTGACGCTTCGGTCCCGCCGCGGCGAGATTACGGTGACCGCGCACGTCACCGAAGCGACGAAGGAGGGCGTGGTGTGGACGACGCCGCACTTCGCGGCGGCGCCCGGGAACGCGCTCACGAACGACGTGCTCGACGAGCGCGCGAAGATTCCCGAGTACAAGGCCGCAGCCGTCGACGTGACGGTCGCCGAGGGTCCGGACGCGTCCGCGGACGACTAGCTGCCGGTAGGCGGTCGTTCCCCGATGCGAGGGAGTGAAAACGGGGGTTTCGGACAGGCGTGTGTCGCGCGGGTGCGCGTTCAGTGCCGTTCGCGTGAAGAAGAGAGCTACCGGTCGTCAGTCGGCTTTCCGTGGGCCGGAACCGGAGTCGGACTCCGAGTCGGTGTCCGCGGACTCGCCCGGTGACGTCATCTCCTTCAGTTCGTCCTCGACTTCGGCGCGGCCCTTCTGGAATTCGCCGGTCGCTTTCCCGGACGAGCGCGCGAGCTCTGGCAGCTTCTGTGCGCCGAACAGGAGGATGATGACTCCGGCGATGATGGCGAGTTCGACGCCACCGAGACCGCCGAGAAACAGCGGGGTAAGTGTATCCATACGGGTACCAGTAGGAGAGTAGGGAGGGTATATGTTTGGACGGGGTGCCAACCACAAACAAACCCGGTAGCGACGCGGGTAACTCGGGGAAGTACGTCGGCGCGTCTCCGGTCGCTGGCCCGTCGCAGGCAGGGCAGGTGTGATGCAATCCGGACACCGGCGTCGGGAGTCGTGGCCGCCAGCGTAGAATCTCCCTGACGTCGTCCGGCGGTGGACGACTGTGACTCGGCGCGCACACGACAGCGGCGTCGACACACCGACAGCAGTCGCGCTATCGAGTACGGCTACTGTTCGCCGTCGGCGTCGAGGTCCGGTTTCACGCGGGAGAGCCGCATCGCGTTCCCCGTGACCGCCGTGGTCATCCCGGCGTCCCCGACGAGGACGGCGACCCAGATGGGCACCAGGCCGAGCGGGACGCCCGCCGCGAGGACGGCTTTCGCGGCGAGGCTCGACCAGACGTTCTGGCGGATGACGCCGTTCGTGCGCGCGGAGAGATCGTAGAGGTACGGGAGGCGCGTGAGGTCGTCGCCCATGAGCGCGATGTCCGCGGTCTCCAGGGCGGTGTCCGTGCCGGCGGCGCCCATCGCGACGCCGACGGTGGCGGTGGCGAGCGCGGGCGCGTCGTTGACGCCGTCGCCGACCATCGCGACCGCCTCGTACTCGCCGGTGAGGTCCTCGACGGCCTCGACTTTCTGCTCGGGGAGCAGCTCCGCGCGGAACTCGTCGACGCCGACCTGCTCGGCGATGGCGCCGGCGGTGCGCTCGTTGTCCCCGGTGAGCATCACGGTGCGGTCGACGCCGAGTTCGCGGAGGCGCTGGACGGCGGCCGCGGCCTCGGGACGGACTTCGTCGGCGACCGCGATGACGCCCTCCAGTTCGTCGTCGGTGCCGACGAGCACGACGGTCTTGCCCTCGCGCTGGAGGCGCGGCACGAGGTCCTCCAGGAGGTCGAGGCAGTCGTTGCGCTCGCAGAGGTCGCGGGACTTCTGGGTGACGACGCCGCCGTCCGTCGCCGCGTGGACGTGCGAGAGGTCGAACCCGAGGTCCGCGAAGTAGCCGGGCTTGCCGGCGTAGTGCGTGGTACCGCCGAGGTCCGCGGTGACGCCCTTCCCGGTGACGCTCTCGAAGTCCGACACCTCGCGGCCGGAGACGCCGCGGTCGTCGGCGTGCTCGACGATGGCGTCCCCGATGGGGTGCTCGCTGCGGGCTTCGAGGCCGCGCGCGCACCGCAGCACGTCCTCCTCGGTGTTGTCCGCGAGCGGCACGACGTCCGTGACCGTGAGTTCGCCCTTCGTGAGCGTCCCCGTCTTGTCGAGCGCGACCGCCTCGACGGCGCCCATCGCTTCGAGGTGGTTGCCGCCCTTCACGAGCACGCCGTTCTTCGCCGCGCTCGTGACGCCCGACACCACCGAGACGGGCGTCGAGATGACGAACGCGCAGGGGCACGCGAGCACGAACAGCGTGAGCCCGCGGAGAATCCACGTCGGCCACGACGCGCCGAACAACAGCGGCGGGACGACGCCGACGAGGATGCCCGCGCCGACGACGAGCGGCGTGTAGTAGGCGGCGAAGCGCTCGACGAACTGCTCGCGCTCGGTCTGGTTCGACTGGGCGTCCTCGACGAGGTCGACGATGCGCGCGAGCGTGTTCTCGGTAGCCTCCGCGGTGACCTGGACTTCGAGGTAGCCCGCCTCGTTGATGGTGCCGGCGTACACGTCGTCGCCGTCGGTCTTGTCCACGGGGACGCTCTCGCCCGTAATCGGAGCCTGGTTGACTGCGCTCTCGCCGTCGACGACCACGCCGTCCATCGGAATCTTCTCGCCCGGCCGGACGACCACGCGGTCGCCGACCCGGACCTCGTCGACGGGGACCGTGACCTCCTGTCCGTCGCGCAGGACCGTCGCCTCGTCCGGGGAGAGCTCCATGAGCTCTTCGAGCGAGCTGCGCGCGCGGTCCATCGAGTACGATTCGAGGAGCTCGGAGACGCTGAACAGGACCGCGAGCGTCGCCGCCTCGAAGTAGAGGCGCTCGCCGAACGCGACGCTGGCGGCGACGGCGCCGAGGATGGCGACCGACATCAGCAGGTCGATGTCCAGATTGAGGCTCTTCAGCGAGTAGTAGCCGCCGCGGACGATGGGCTGGCCCGCGACGACGATGGCGCCGAGGAAGAACGCGTCCGACAGCAACACGTCGGCGCCGAGCACGGACGCGACGCTCGCGTTCGACCCCGCGAGCAGGAACTCGAAGAGGAAGCCGGCGGCGAGCAGGACGGCGCTCGCCCACGTCTTCAGCGCGCGCGGACTCGTCCAGACGGAGCCGGAGCGCGCGGGGCCGCTCTCCTCGCCCTCGCTCTCGCCGGGCCGGCCGGTCACCTCGTAGCCCGCGGATTCGACGGCCGCGACCAGCGCGGCCTCGTCAGTCTCGGCGCGGTCGTAGCTGACGACGGCGCGGCCGGTCGTCGGCTGGGTGTCGATGGCGGTGACGCCGTCGACGCCCTCCAGCGCGTGCTCGACCTTGCCGGCGCAGGACGGACAGTCCATGTCCGGGACCGACAGTCGGGCGGTCAGGGCGGCAGTGTCGCCGCCTGCGGGGGGCGTGTCGTCGGTCATCTCGCTCGGACCTAGGCGACGCCCAGTTATTAATTCGGCTGTTAGGCAGGCGGCATCAGATAGGTGGTTGTAATAAAACCAGCGCGTCGTGTTGTTAACCGACTCGGTTGCGTTCGTTCCAAGAAGACTGGAACGACGGCAGCCGTTAACCACACCCTCCGAGTACGGGCCACCGTCGATATGTCTCAGTCCCCTCCCCACACTGTCTCCGGGCCAGACGTCCAGATGAGCGACGACGAAATCGCTGCGTATCTCCGGTCCCGTGGGGACGGCGTGCTCACGCTACACGTCGGCGACGGGCAGTCGTTCCCGGTCTCGTTCGGGTACGACTCTGCAGCGGACCGCTGCGTGTTTCAGTTCCTCTCGACGGCGGACAGCGCCACGCGTGACCTCGACGACGAGACGCCAGCCACCCTCGTCGCCTACGACATCGACTCGCCGGACGACTGGACGAGCGTCGTCGTGGACGGCCGCCTCGTCGAAATTCCCGGGCCGGGCGCCGACGAGCGGCGCACGTACGCCGAACAGGCGACCGCGATCGGGATGAGCGTCTTCGACGCCGACCCCGCCGAACTCGACGCCGCGTGGTATGAGCTCCGGCCGACCGACGCGTCCGGCCGTCAGAGTCCGTAGCTTCAGGCGTCGGGGTCCCAGATGCCCGTGACGACGGCGTCGTCGGCCTCGACGGTGGCGTACTCGTAGCCGCGGTCGTCGAGCTTCGGGTAGAGGTGCTGGGGGGCGCGGTCGTTGACCTGTACGAGCACGACGTCGTCGGCGAGCTCGGGGAGCGTCTCCAGGGTCTCGACGAGCGGGTTCGGCGGCCCCATCTGGCGGACGTCGAGTAGTTCGCGCTCGCGGTCCAGCGGCACGTCGGTCTCGGCGAGGTGCGCGTGCCAGTCGGTGGTCGTGGCCATGTCTGTACGAACGGCCTCGCCGGCCCACAGCGTTCTCCCGAACACGTTCGGGAATACTACTTGCGTCTGGAGCCGTTAGCTGCGAACATCTTCGCATGGCCCGCGCCCAACTCACCATCGACCTGCCCGACTCCGTGTGGATCTCCGAGATATCCACGAGGTACCCCGAGACGCTGTTCCGCGTGCTCGCGGCGTTCCCCGACGACGAACGCGGCGTCGCGCTCCTCGAACTCACGGGGCCCGACGTCGTCGAAGTGCTCCGCGAGATGCACGAGGCCGACGGCGTCGAGGACATGGAGCCGCTCGAACGCGACGACGAGTCCGTGCTCGTGGAGTTCGAGACCAGCGAGCCGCTGCTCCTGCTGACGCTCCAGGAGGCCGGCCTCCCGCTGGAGCCACCTCTCGAAGTGTCGAACGGCAGCGCCACCCTCGAAGTCGTCGCGCCGCACGCGAAGCTCTCCGCGCTGCGCGACCAGCTCGACGCCTTCGGGATGGACTTCGAAGTCGGCTACCTCTACGAGTCCGGGGACTCCGAGCGCCTGCTCACGCCCCGCCAGCAGGAGCTGCTCGGCGCCGCCATCGAGGCCGGCTACTACGACACGCCCCGCGAGTGCACGCTCACCGACCTCGCGGAGGACCTGGACACCGCGAAGTCAACGCTCAGCGAGACGCTCCACCGCGCCGAGGAAACAGCGATAAAACAGTTCGCGAGCAACCTCCCGCGGTTCGCCGACAAGGACCTCGCGTGACCCGAACAGGTTCGGGAGAACCCGCACACGCCGTGACGCCCTCACTCCAACCATGAGCGCCGTCCCCGCCGGACTCGCGACCGACCAGCAGCCGCCGATGACGGTGCCGCTGCGGTACTTCCTCGTCGGCTTCCTGTTCCTGCTCGCCGGCGGCGCCGTCGGCCTCGCGAACGTCCTCGGCGCCGCGCCCGGACTCGCGCGGCTCGCGCACGTCCACCTCCTGCTCGCGGGCTGGGTGTGTCTCACCATCATGGGCGCGATGACGCAGTTCGTGCCAGTCTGGTCGAACGTCCCCGTCCACTCCCGGCGGCTCGCGAACGCCGCGCTCGCGCTCGTGGCGGTCGGCGTCGCCGGCCTCGCGGGCGCGTTCCTCGCCACCAGCATCCACTGGATTCACGGCTTTGGCGGGCTGCTCGTCGCCGGCATCTGGGTGTTCGCGTACAACCTCGCCCGCACGCTCCCGCCCGTCCGCGAATTCGACGCCACGGAAGCCCACTTCGCGTTCGCGCTCGCGTGCTTCGTCGTGCTCGCCGCGCTCGGCTTCGTCCTCGCGTTCGACCTCTCGACGTCCGTGCTCCCCGTGGCGGGCGTGACGCGCCCGCAGGTCGTCGGCGCGCACGCCACGCTCGCGGTGTTCGGCGCCATCCTCGGCACCGTCTTCGGCGCGCTCTACCAGCTCGCGACGATGTTCACGCAGACCGAACTCGCGGGCCGCGACCGCTACCTCGCATACGTCCAGTACGCCTACCCCGCGGGCGTCGTCGCGCTCGCAGCGGGCCGCCTGTTCGCGGTCCGCCCGCTCGCCGTCGCGGGCGGCCTCGCGATGACCGCGGGCGCGTTCGCGTTCGCCGTGCTGCTCGCCGCGAAGCTCTACGAGGGCCAGGTCGAGCGCACGCCGATGCTCACCAGGTACGCAGTCGTCGCCGTCGCGCTCGCCGCGTGGAGCCCGCTGGCCGCCCGCGAGTGGGTCGCCGCGCCGCTCGCCCGGAACGCCCTGTTCGGGCCGACTGCGGGCGCCCACCTCCTGTTCGTCGGCGTCGTCGGCTTCGTCGTGATGGGGTCGCTGTACCACGTCGTCCCGTTCATCGTCTGGGTCCACCGGTACAGCGACCGCCTCGGCTTCGAGCCCGTGCCGATGATCGACGACCTCTACGACGACCGCCTCGCCGCCCTCGACGGCGCGCTCGTCACGCTCGGCGCCGTCACGCTGATTCTCGGGCAGGCCGGCGTCGCCCCGGAGCCGGCGGCCGTCGCGGGCGGCGTCGCACTCGCCGCCGGCTTCGTCGTGTTCACCGCGAACCTGGTGAACGTCGTCTACCGGCACGGCCGGGTGCTCCCCGAGCGCTTCCACAGCCGGCCGGAGAACGCGGACTGACGAGGGCTACGGCGCCCAGTCCGAGGGCGCGTACTGCTCGAATTCTGGATTCCGGGTTCTGGCGAGTGGCCGGAACGCGCGCTCGCCGTCGACGCGGAACGCCTCGATGCGGTCCTGGCCGAGGCTGGTGAGGTAACCGACGTACGCCATCGCGAGCACGTACGCGACGTCGTGGCGCGCGGGATTCACGGGGATGACGGCGTACTCGTTGCGCAGGAGTTCGGGCGGGTCGTCGACGCCGCGGTCGACGTGCGCGACGAGACCTGTCTCGGTGTTCAGGAACGTCCCGCGGTCCACGAGCGTGTACGCGTCCGTCTCGGCCGCGGTGAGCAGCGTCCTCCCCATTCCCTGCCCGGTCTCGCTGTACCAGTCGCCCGCGGGCTCGACGCCGGCCTCGCGCCAGAGGCGGCGCTCGCGGACGTGCGTGCCCGAGCGGTCGCCCCGCGAGACGAACGGCGCTCCCGCGTCCGCAATCGCGCGGAACGCCGCCAGCGGATCGCTGCCGGCCGCACCCGCGGGGTCGCCGGGCGGGCCGGCGACGAGGAAGTCGTTGACCATCACGGCGCGGCGGTTGACGCCGTGGCCGGCGCGCAGGAACTCGTCTTCGAGCGGGCGCGCGTGCACGAGCACCGCGTCGCAGTCGCCGTCGCTGGCGGTGCGGAGCGCGGCGCCGGTCCCACGCGTGAGGGCGGCGACGGAGCTGCCAAAGGCGTCCTCGAAGCCCGCCGAAAGGTCGGCGAGCAAGCCGCTGTCGTGGACCGTCGTCGCGGCCGCGAGCGTCAGCGACTGGCCGGCGACCGGGGTGTCCGGGGACCCGGAGTCACCGAGACAGCCCGCGACCGACAGCGCGCTGCCGACGCCGAGTGCCTGGAGGTACCGCCGCCTGTCCATGCAGGGACAACCATTCGAGGTTACAAAGACGTTGCGCGGTGAGTGAAAACAGTTACGCAGTCACAGGTCGTCGACGACGCGAACGCGGGTGACGTGACCGCCGCAGCCGCACTGGTCGACGTACTCGTAGGCGACGCTGTCGCCGAACGCGTCGTCGAGCGCGTCGTAGAGGTACTCCTCGGGGTGGCCGTTGTCGCCGTGCGTGACGAGGTTGACGTGGTAGCCAGTCGCCGTGGACTCGACCGCCTCGCGGGCCTCTGCGAGGACGAGCGCCCGGTCGCCGGCGTGTTCGTCCTGTTCGAGGTTCGCGGACCACGAGTTTCGGTGGACGCCGTCGACCGCCTCGGCGTCCTCGTGAGAGACTGATGCCATGCGTGTAGCTTCGCCGCGCACGCGGATGAACAGCGCCCCGAACACGTTCGGCGAACGGCCCGTGACGCCCCGCGAATCGCTTTTATATACCCTCCACCGAATCGATTCGGGAAGTTCGTCGGGAATCTGGAAACGCAGACCCGCTTGAAGGGGTATCCGGCACAACTACCGAGTGAAGAGGTGCCCACCAATGTTCGACACCACCCGACGGCGCGTGCTTCAGGGACTCGGAATCGGCGGAACCGCCGCAGTCGCGGGCTGCACCGCTCCGAGCGGTGAGAGCCCCGCCACCGAACAGCCCCAGCAGAACGCCGCGGCTCAGACGACTCAGCCCGACGTCGACCGCGTCGCGGCCGACCCCGCGGACGTCCCGGACCCGGTCGACTGGTCGGAGCCGCAGCACCACGACGTCGAGCTCGACGTGACGGAGGTCACCGCGGAGATCGAGCCCGGGGTCACGTTCAACTACATGACCTTCGACGGGCGGATTCCCGGCCCGATGATCCGGGTCCGCCGCGGCGACACCATCTCGTTCTCGCTCAACAGCCCGGACGGCAACTCGATGCCGCACAACATCGACTTCCACGCCGTCTACGGCACCGGCGGCGGCGCGGAAGCGACCACTATCGGGCCCGGGGAGTCCGCCGACGTGGACTTCACCGCGATGTACCCCGGCGCGTACATCTACCACTGCGCCGTCCCGAACATGGACTACCACATCTCCAGCGGGATGTTCGGGATGATCCTCGTCGAGCCCGAGGACGGCCTGCCCGAGGTCGACCGCGAGTTCTACCTCGGCCAGCACGAGCTCTACACCGACAAGGACGTCGGCGAGGAGGGCCACCACCAGTTCGACATGGCCGCGATGGCCGACGAGGACCCGACGTACGTCCTCTTCAACGGCGAGAAGTACCCGTTCACGCCGGACCGCTACGGCCGCATGCAGGCCGAGACCGGCGAGACGATCCGGGTGTACCTCGTGGACGGCGGCCCGAACGTCTCCTCGAACTTCCACCCCATCGGGAACGTCTGGACGCAGGCCCACCGCGACGGCGCGCTCGGGACGCCCGAGGAGTACGTCCAGACGATGAAGGTCCCGCCGGGAAGCTGCATGATCGGGACGATGGACACCCCTGTCCCGGAGACCATCAAGCTCGTCGACCACGCGCTCTCCCGGGTCGCCCGCAAGGGACTGCTCGCGGAGATCGAGGTCGGCGGCGAGCCCGACGAGGAGATCTTCGACCCCGACCCGAGCGAATAGCGCGATAACCGCCAGTCCGGTCACTCACCCCGTTCCGCCAGTCCCCGCGGCCGCGCCGTCTCTTTCGTCGACCACACACGAACACGTTCGGGGCTACGCATAGCGGTGCGGCGACCGTCTCGTGAAACATGTACGGCCTGGGCTCGCACTCAGACGACGCGCTCGCCCCCGAGGGGGAGTTCGACCCCGACGTGAACCCCGAACCCGGCCCGTTCCTCGCCGGGCACGACGTCCTCGACGGCGACGAGCACGTCGAGTTCCACGGGCTCACGCGCGAGCTGTTCGAGGAGCGCGGCGTCTACGACATGACCTTCGGGTACAACCTCGCGGACCTCAACCTCGACACGCGCCACGAGAGCGCGGGCTACCGGTACGCCGTCGACGCCGACGACCCGTCCGTGCTGCGCGCGGAGTTCACGCCGACGACCGCGTTCTGCCCGCAGAGCCACACCCTCACCAAGGGGTCGTTCCGCGCGTGGAACGGCCTCAGCGACCGCCACGACTACGAAATCGTCCGCGTGCAGGTCGACCCGATGCACCAGCGCGCCGCGGACATCAACGACGAGCTCGCCGACCTCGCGGATTCGTTCCGCGAGACAGGGGAACTGCCCGACGAGGACGCCGGGGAGGCGTCGCCGAGCGGCGCACCGTTCTGATGACCACCGTCGCCCGCGTCGTCGCCGCGCGCCGCCTCCAGGTCGCGGCCGTCGCCGTCGCCGCGGTGCTGGGGTTCCTCGCCGACGGCCCCGGCGCCGTCCCGATCGCCGCCGTAATCGGTTTCTTCGCGGCGAAGTCCGTCGAGAGCCTGCGGCTCGCGGTCGCGTGACGAACACCTTCGGGGAAACCGGTTGGCGGGTGTGCCCCGAACCGACAGACATGGCGACGACTGCCGACACCGACGCCCGCCTCGACGCGCGGGAAATCGACGGGGAACCGTTCAGCGACATCGTCGCAGCACTGGAGGGGCTCGGCGACGGCGAGACGCTCCTGCTCGTCAACAGCTTCGAGCCGGAGCCGCTGTACAACGTCCTCGAAGACCGCGGGTTCGCCTACGAGACCGAGCAGGCCACCGCCGACGAGTGGCGCGTCTACATCACGCCCGAATAAGGAGACCCCTCTTCAGTCCGCGTGCGCGTCCCCGGAGCCGCCGGCCGCGTCCGGGACGCCGCGTTCCGCTTCCGTGAGGTAGCACTTCGGGTCCGGGTCGAACGGGCCGCCCGCGCTGAGCGCACGCAGCCGCGAGCCGCCGCGGCAGATGGACTGGTACTGGCAGCCCGCGCACTTCCCGGTGAGACGGTCGCCGCGGTCGCGGAGACCGGAGAGGAGCGGGTTGTTCTCGTCGCTCCAGAGCTCGCTGAACGGGCGGTCGCGGACGTTCCCCAGGGAGTACCCCTGCCAGAACTGCGTGAGGTGGACGTTCCCCTGGTAGTCGACGTCCGCGATGCGCTCGCCGGTCGGGTCGCCGCCGTTCGCTTCGAGGTGGCGGTGGATGCGGTCGGCCTGCGCGTCGCCGAGTTCCTCTCGGGCGTACTCCACGAGGAAGCCCGCGTCGGCGTAGTTGCCGACGAGCAGCGTCTCGATCTCCTCGCCCTGCTCGTGGTACTCGCGGGTGAGGTCACAGACGGTGCGGACGGCCTCGCGGGTGTCCGCGAGCGAGAGGTCGAGGTTCGAGATGTCGGCGCCGCGGCCGCCGTAGTCGAGGTGGTAGAAGCAGAAGCGGTCCAGGCCCACGTCGTGCAGGAGGTCGACGACCTCCGGCAGGTCGGGCGCGTTCGCTTCCGTGATAGTGTACCGAAGGCCGGTCTTGAGGCCGGCGTCGAGGCTGTTCTCGATGCCGCGGACGGCCGCGTCGAAGGCGCCCTCCTCGCCGCGGAACTCGTCGTTGCGCTCCGGGAGGCCGTCCACGGAGACGCCCGCGTACTTCAGGCCGGCGTCGCGCAGGGCTCCGGCGCGCTCCTCGGTCATCAGCGTGCCGTTCGTCGAGAGCACGGGCCGGATGCCGCGGTCGCTGGCGTACGCGACGAGCTCCTCGAGGTCGTCGCGGACCATCGGCTCCCCGCCCGAGAAGAGGACGACCGGGATGCCGAAGTCGGCGAGGTCGTCGAGCAGGTCCTTGCCCTCCGCGGTGGAGAGTTCGCCGGGCGCGGTCTCGGTGTCGGCGGCCGCGTAGCAGTGCGAGCAGTAGAGGTTGCACTGCTTCGTGAGGTTCCAGACGACCACCGGGCGCTGCTGTTTCTCCTCGGTGATCTGCTCGCGGCTGGAGTCGTCGGCGGCGTCGTACCGCAGGCCGTCGCTCTCGGCGTCTAGCCCACAGAGCAGCTTGCTGACGGAGATCACGCCGACTCACCTCCCAGCGTGTGCGCGGTGAAGCGGCGCGTCTCATCGGCGGGGCAGACCCAGACGTCCCGCGCCGTCCAGTCGAACAGGTCGCTCGCGCGGTCGTGGGCCGCGTCGGCGTCCCCCGCGGTGACGCTGCCGACGTGCTTCAGGGGGCCGTCGGCGTCCTCGCGCACGAACACCTCCCACTCGCGGCCGGTCGCCGACCGCGGCGCGTCCAGCACGCGCGTTCTGTCCTCGGAGTCCATGCGCTCGACTTACGCCCCCGGTCAAAAGGCGGCCACGGACGTTCCCGTCGACTGGGAACGTCCCCGCCGAACAAAGTCACCGTCGGCCATCGCTCCACGTGAGGCGGCGCTGTCGCGCCGGAGTTGGTTGTCACCTGTCACCCGCCGCCTCACCTGCAACGATGACGCCAGTAAACACCGACGAGCGCCCGTTCGTGCTCATCTGGGAAGTGACGCAGGCGTGCGAGCTCGCGTGCGAGCACTGTCGGGCCGACGCGACGCCGGACCGCCACCCGGACGAACTCACCACCGCCGAGGGGAAGGCGCTGCTGGAGGACGTCCGCCGCTTCGGCGACGGACAGCTCGTCGTGCTGTCCGGGGGCGACCCGCTCGCACGGGAGGACACCGTCGAGTTCGTCGAGTACGGCACGGACATCGGCCTCCGCATGACGGTCACTCCGAGCGGGACGCGCTCGCTCTCGACGGAGGCCGTCCGGGCGCTCGCGGACGCTGGCGTGAAACAGCTCGCCGTCAGCATCGACGGCGCAACACCGGAATCACACGATTCGTTCCGTGGAGAAACTGGAAGCTTCGAGGAAACCGTCCGCGCCGCGCGAGATGCCCGCGAGGCGGGTGTGCCGCTGCAGGTCAACACGACGGTCTGTTCGCAGACCGTCGACGACCTGCCGGCCATCCGTGACCTCGTGCGGGAGCTCGGCGCGGTGCTGTGGAGCGTGTTCTTCCTCGTGCCGGTCGGCCGCGGCCGCGTCCTCGACCCCATCTCGCCCGAGCGCGCGGAGGACGTGATGGAGTTCCTCGACGACGTGTCCCGCGAGGAGGAGTTCGGCGTGAAGACCACCGAGGCGCCGCACTTCCGGCGCGTGCGCGCCCAGCAGGCCCAGGCCCGCGGCGGGAGCGGCCCGCAGCGCCGCGGCGGCATCACCGCTGGCGACGGGTTCGCGTTCGTCAGCCACACGGGCGACGTCTATCCGTCCGGGTTCCTGCCCGAATCGGCGGGGAACGTCCGCGAGGAGTCGGTCGTGGACGTCTACCGGAACAGCGACCTCTTCGAGTCGCTGCGCGAGAAGGACGAGCTACAGGGGAAGTGCGGCGCGTGCTCGTTCCGCCACGTCTGCGGCGGCAGCCGGTCGCGGGCGTACGCGGTCACCGGCGACCCGCTGGGTAGCGACCCGCTCTGTCCGCACGTCCCGGAGAACTACGACGGGCCGCTGCCGAGCCGGCTCGGCGCCGCCGACGACTGACGCTGCTCGTCCGCTTCGCGGCGTTCGACCGCGACGTCGATGCCGTCCTCCTCGCCGAGTCGGATCGTCGCTTCTTCGAGGGTCGCCCGGTAGCGGGTGGTGTGGTAGCCGTCGTCCCGGAGCTCCGTCTGCGTCTCGAGGAGGCCGGCGTCGGAGAGCGCGTGGAGCTTGCGGTACGTCGAGGACAGCGAGAGGTCCGCGGCGTCGGCGACCTCGCTGGCGCTCACCGGCTCGCGGGCGCAGCCCAGCACGCGCCGGCACAGCGGGTCGGTGAGCGCGTCGAGGACGGCCGCGGGGTCGGGTTCGTCGACGGCCTCGAACGGGCCGCGGAGCCGCGCGTCGGCCTCGGTCTGGTCGGCGTGCTCGTTCGTCTGCATCACGCTGAGGTCGGGCCGCGACGCGGGTAGGCGGACGGCCGAACACGTTCGCCTCGTTCCCGCGGAGTGAGAACAGTTTCCCGGACCCGGGAATCGGCGACTCGTGCTTATCCCGGCACTCCATAGGGCCGGGTGTATCCATGAGTGACCGTATTGGCGCCCCCGGCGCCGGCATCTCGCGGCGCGAATTTATCGCAGCGACTAGCGGCACCGGTGTCGCCGCCCTCGCAGGCTGTACCGCACCCGCGGAGCAGGGTTCCACCGTGACGAACACCACCGCCAACCAGCAGGCGTCCCAGTCGGACCTCCCGAAGACCAGCCCGCCGGAGATCGTCGACGCCACCGAGCAGGGCAACCAGGTGACCCTGAAGAGCGTCCCCGCCGTCCACGACGTCCACCCCGTCGACACCATGGGCGGCCCCGTCGAGTTCCCCCGCGTGTGGGCGTTCGCGACCGAGGACGGCGACCCGAGCGTCCCCGGCCCCATCGTCCGCACGCAGGAGGGCGAGGACATCGAGGTCACCCTCGACAACACCGACGGCAAGCGCCCGCACACGCTGCACTTCCACGGCACGCAGAAGGCGTGGATGGACGACGGCGTCCCGACGACGACCGGCATCCGCGTCGACGCCGGGGAGAAACACACGTACACGATTCCCGCGAACGTGCCGGGCACCCACGTCTACCACTGTCACTACCAGACCCACCGGCACATCGACATGGGGATGTACGGCATCTTCCGCGTCGACCCCGAAGGGTACGAGCCCGCGGACAAGGAGTACTTCATGACCGTCAAGGACTGGGACTCCCGGCTCAACCGGAAGATGGCCGGCGAAGACGTCTCGTACAGTCCGCGCACGCGCAGCCCCGACGTGTTCACGGTCAACGGGAAGGCGGCGCCGCGCACCCTCCACCCCGAGGACGGCTCGCCCATCATCGTCGACCAGGGCGACACCGTCCGCATCCACTTCGTCAACGGCGGCTACATGAACCACCCGCTGCACATCCACAACCACCGCTTCCGGCGCATCGCGAAGGACGGCGGGCAGATTCCCGAGGCCGCCCAGCACGAGATGGACATCACGAACATCGCGCCCGCGGAGCGCCACACCATCGAGTTCGAGGCGGACGCCGAGCCCGGAATCTACCTCATGCACTGCCACAAGGTCAACCACGTGATGAACGGCTCGTACTACCCCGGCGGGATGCTCACCGGCATCGTCTACCGGGAGGCGATGGACACGGACATCTTCGCCCAACTGATGGAGTACGCGGGCTACGAAGGCTAACTCAGGACGATGAACCCAGACAACACTCCCACGGTAACGAGGCGCAGCGTGCTGAAGACGACCGCGGCAGCGGGCGCGGCGGCGGCCACGGGCGCCGCGTTCACCAGTCCGGCCCTCGCGCAAGACGGCGATCTCAGCGGCTGGTTCGACAACGTCAGCAACTTCGACGGCGTCGCCGACCACACCGGCGAGGACTCCGTGACCGTCGAGGTCGGCGTCGAGGCGAACAACGGCCCGTACGGCTTCGGGCCCGCAGCGATCCGCGTCGACCCCGGGACCGAGGTGACGTGGGAGTGGGTCGAGGGCAACCACAACGTCGCCGCCGAGGACGGCAGCTACGAGAGCGAGCTCACCGGGGAGAGCGGCTTCACGTTCACGCAGACGTTCGACGAGGAGGGCGTCAGCCGGTACGCGTGTACGCCCCACCGCTCGATGGGGATGAAAGGCGCCGTCGTCGTCGGCGACGTCGACGTCGGCCTCGAATCCGGCGGCTCCTCGGAGGGCTCCGGCTCCGACGGCGGCGCCGAGGAAGTCGACTTCGACGGCTGGTTCGACAACGTCGACAACTTCGACGGCGTCGCCGACCACACGGGTGAATCCTCCGTCACGGTCGAAGTCGGGTCGGAGGCGAACGGCGGCCCGTACGGCTTCACGCCGCCGGCCATCCGCGTCGACCCCGGTACGGAGGTCACCTTCGAGTGGGTGGCAGGCACCCACAACGTCGTCGCCGAGGACGGCAGCTACGAGAGCGAACTCACCGACGAGTCCGGGTTCACGTTCACGCAGACCTACGAGGAGGAAGGCGTCTCGAAGTACTACTGCAACCCCCACCGGACGATGGGGATGAAAGGCGCCGTCGTCGTCGGCAGCGGCGGGGGCGGAGGCGGCGGTAGCCAGAGCGGCGGCGGCAGCGGCCTCTCGAACTCCGACATCGGCGTGCTCGCGTTCGCGGGCGCGCTCGTCGGCGGCCTGCTGTCCCCGTTCGTGCTGCGCGCGAAGAACTCCTCGGGGTCGCCGTCGAACCGGCGGTAACCGCCGGCCGCGCTGGCCACGGCTCATAAGTGGTCTCGCCCTGACGACTGTTTCACCATGGACGAAGTGCTCGAAGTCGTCGAACTCGCGGCGGACGCCGGCTTCGAAGGCGTGTTCGTCTGGTTGTTCCGGCTGCTCGGCGCCGTGCTCGTACTCGCGGGACTGGGGCTGTGGCTGCTCGCGGACTTCGGACTTCTGTGGCTCCCCGCGATTCTCCTCGTCGTCGGCGTCGTGCTCGCCGTCGTCCCCAGCCTCCTGTTGTCGCTCGTCGAACTGACGGGGTGACGCGACGCGGACGACTCCGGGTCGCCGTCGTCGCGACCAGTGACGGCCCCGGCTACGAGCGCGAGAACCCGGCGGCTGACGAATATTTCGCGAACAGGACGGAGATCCGATAACAGCGTTCGAGGCGGGCCGACGACCGGCCCGAACGCCGAGTAGTAGGGCCGACGGTTAGGTTCGCTTACTCGAACTTCTCGACGAGGTCCGCGTAGCGCGCGGACGGCTCCTCCCAGTCGACGACCTCGAAGAAGTTGTCGACGAAGTCGCCGCGGTCGGGGCCGTAGTCGTAGTAGTAGGAGTGCTCCCAGACGTCGAGGGCCAGAATCGGGTGGGAGCCCCAGAGGGCGCCCTGGTCGTGCTTGTCGACGACGACGTTGCGGAGCTGTTCGGAGTGGCTGTCGTAGACGAGCAGCGCCCAGCCCCCGGCGGCGGAGGCGGCCGCGCGGAACTCACCCTCCCACGCTTCGTAGGAGCCGAAGTCCTCCTCGATGCGCTCCCGGAGGTCGCCCTCGGGCTCGTCGCCGCCCTCGGGGCTCATCGACTGCCAGAAGAGGTCGTGGAGGATGTGTCCGGAGCCGTTGTGCGTGACGTTGCCGATGGCGCCGGCCGAGGAGGAGAAGTCGCCCTCCTCGCGGTTCTCGGCGAGCGTCTCTTCGGCGCTGTTCCAGCCGTTGACGTAGCCCTGGTGGTGGGTGTCGTGGTGCCACGTCAGCACCTGCTCGGAGACGTGCGGTTCGAGAGCGTCGTAGTCGTACGGCAGCGGTGGGAGTTCGTAGTCAGTCATTCCAGTTAACCCCGACGTGGCCCTGCCTCTTGGTGGTTTCCCGAAGCGCGTTTTAGTTGGATTTCCGACTACTCGACGTAATCGGCGTACGGCTCCCGCTCCGGGTAGCGGTCGCCGCGGTCCGGCAGCGGCACGACGACCACGTCGCCGGCGTCGATCGCGCCGCGGGACGCCAGCCGGTCGACCAGCGCGACCGCGCCGCCCGCCGAGGGGCCGACGAGGAACTCGCCGCCGACCCGAAGCTCCGACCGGACGAACTCGTGGGACCACTGCCCGGAGTCCCGAACGCGTATCTCGCGGTCGGCGTGACGGCGCCGCAACCGGCGGACGTACTCGTAGGCGGTCTCGGTGTCGACGTACTCGCGGGCGTCCAGCGCGTCCGCCTCGAAGGTCTCCGGGACGAACGCGCCCGGGTCGTGCATGTGCTTCAGGCCGGCGACGTCGTGGTCAGTAGCGGGCGGCTCGTAGCCGTGGACGCGAACGCCCCGCGGCCGGAGCGCGCGGCTCACACCGACGAGCGTGCCGCCGGTGCCCGCGCCCGCGACGAACCGCGTCACCTCGCCGTCCGTCTGCGCCCAGATTTCCGGGCCCGTCGTGCCCGCGTGGACCGCGGGATTCGCGCGGTTCTCGTACTGGTTCGGGTAGACGTACTCGCCGGGGCGCTCGGCGGCGAGCTCCCGGCAACGCGTCACGAACGCGTCGTATCCCTCGGTGGCGTCCACGAACCGCAACTCCGCGTCCGCGTCCCGGATGGCCTCTACCTTCCCGCGGCCCGCGTCGTCGGGTACGACGATTTCCACGTCGTGGCCCATCGCCGCGCCGACGCGCGCGACAGCAGCGCCCGTGTTCCCGCTCGAAGCCTCCAGTATCGTACGGTCGCCGTCGAGGTCGCCGCGCGCCGCCGCGGCCGCCAGCATCGCCGCCCCGATGCGAGTCTTCACCGACCCGCCGCCGTGCCCGAGCGACGCGAAGTTGAACCACTCGGCCTTCCCGTACACGGTCGGCGCCACGCCCGCGTCGAGTTCCACCAGCGGCGTCCGTCCGACCTCGCCGAGGTCCGCGTCGACCATGCCGGCGCTTCTCGGAGCACCGGCAAAAGCCGTGGGGCCGCGAAGAACGCCGCGCGGATTGTCACGGGTTTACGAGTGTTTTTGTCCCGGTGTTCGGTACACTACCCCATGGACTTCGGACTGACCGACGAGCAGCAGGCGATCCAGGAGGAGGTCCGCCGGTTCGCGGACAACGAGATCCGGCCGGTGGCCTCCGAGTACGACGAGGAAGAGAAGTACCCCTACGAGGTCATGGACGAGGCGGCGAAGGCCGGCCTGCTCGGCCCCACGATCCCCCTCGACTACGGCGGCGCGGGCTACTCCGCGCTCGAATCCGCGCTCATCGTCGAGGAGCTGTTCGCCGCCGACCCCGGCATCGGGCTCTGCGTCGCGAGCGCGGGCTTCGGCGCCGAATCCATCATCGAGTTCGGCACGGAGGACCAGAAGGAGCGCTGGCTGCCCGACATCGCGTCCGGCGACGCCATCATGGGGTCGGCCATCAGCGAACCCGACACCGGGTCCGACGTCTCCAGCGTCTCCACGCGCGCCGAGCGCGACGGCGACGAGTTCGTCATCAACGGCAACAAGATGTGGATCACGAACGGCAGCGTCGGCGACTTCTACGTCGTGCTCTGCCAGACCGACCCCGACGCCAGCGGCCGCTACAACGGCTTCAGCCAGATCGTCGTCGAGTCCGACCGCGACGGCTTCCAGGCCGACAAGATCACGGGTAAGCTCGGGATCCGCGCCTCGGACACGGCGGAGCTCATCTTCGACGACGTGCGCGTCCCCGAGGAGAACCTCGTCGGCACGGAGGGCGGCGGCTTCCTCCAGCTGATGCAGTTCTTCGACGAGACGCGCACGATGGTCGCCGCGCAGGGCGTCGGCATCGCGAAGGGCGCCGCCGAGCGCGCCCTCGACTACGCCCAGGAGCGCGAGCAGTTCGGCCGCCCAATCAGCGACTTCCAGGCCATCGAGCACAAGCTCGCGGAGATGCACACGCAGACGGAGGCCGCGCGCACGCTCACGCGGAAGTCCGCGTGGAGCGTCGAGAACCGCGACGACCAGCTCACCGCGCTCGCGTCGATGGCCAAGGAGTTCGCCTCCCGGGTGGCCGTCGAGGTCGCCGACGAGGCGGTCCAGATCCACGGCGGCGCCGGCTACGTCAACGACTTCGACGTCGAGCGCTTCTACCGCGACGCCAAGATCACCCAGATCTACGAGGGCACCACCGAAATCCAGAAGAACATCATCGCGCGCGAACTCCTCGAATAGCCCACACGAACATCTTCGAGCGCCGGTATATCCGGATGTAGCGGCTCCGTGCCCAGCGTCTCGGAATCCGCCGTAGCCTTTTCATTCGTTCCCTGGAACGCCGAAACATGGACGTCACCAGGTCCACGCTCGCGAAGATACTCGCGGCCGTGTTCGTCCTGAACCTCGTCGTCATGGGGGCCGGTGCCGCCTACTCCTACCAGCACCAGCCGCCCATCCCGGACGAGATCGTGGGGCCGAACGGCGACGTGGCCGCCACCCACGAGTCGATCCAGGACGGCAAGGCCGTCTTCCAGTCGAACGGGCTGATGAACCACGGGTCGATTCTCGGCAACGGCGCGTACTTCGGCGAGGACTACACCGCCGACGCGCTCGAACTGAAGACCCAGTTCATGCGGGAGTACTACGCCGACGAGCGCTACGGCGAAGCCTACGCCGACCTCACCGCCGAACAGCAGGCCGGCGTCGACAGCCGCGTGACCGCCGACCTCGACCGCTCGATGTCCGGTGAGACGGCACAGTACTCTGCCGCAGAAGCGTACGCCCACGAGCAGGTCCGCGAGGTGTACGTCGAGCGCTACCACGAGGGCGACGCCGAACGCGGCGTCCCCGAGGGCATGGTCGAGTCCGCCGACGACGCCCGGAAGTTCGCGGACTTCGCGATGTGGACGGCGCTGGTCTCCCACGCCGAACGCCCCGGCACCGACCACAGTTACACCAACGACTGGCCGTACAACCCGCTCGCCGGCAACGAGCCCACCGGCGGGACGATGGTGTGGAGCGCCATCGCGATGGTGCTGCTCGTCGGCGGCGCCGGCCTCGGGGTCTGGCTGTACAACTCCATCGACCTCCCCGAGCCCTCCACGGAGGGCATCGAAGTCCCGGACCCCGCGGACGTCGACTTGCTCCCCAGCCAGCGCGCTGCCACCCGGTTCATCCCGGTCGCCGCGTTGCTGTTCGTCGGACAGGTGTTGCTGGGAGCGCTGCTCGCGCACTACTACGTCGAGCGCGACGCGTTCTTCGGCATCGGTGAAGCGCTGGGGGTCGACGTCATCCAGTGGCTGCCCTTCGCCATCGCCAAGACCTACCACCTCGACCTCGGCATCCTCTGGATCGCCACGATGTGGATCGGCGCCGGACTGTTCCTCCCCGGGCTCCTGACCGGCCACGAGCCCGACCACCAGGAGTCCGCCATCAACGGCCTGCTCGGCACGCTCCTGCTGGTCGTCGTCGGCGGGTTCGTCGGCATCTACCTCGGGACGCAGGGCTTCTTCGACGGCCAGCTGTGGTGGCTGCTCGGCAACGAGGGCCTCGAATACGTCGAAGTCGGGCGCGTCTGGCAGATCGGGCTGCTGCTCGGGTTCGCCATCTGGGCGTTCCTCGCGTACCGCGGCTTCAAGCCGCTGCTCGCCCGCGAGCAGCGCTTCGGGCTCGCGCACATGATTCTGTACGCGGGCGGCTCCATCGGGTTGCTGTTCGTCGCGGGCATGCTGTACACGCCCGACACGAACATCGTGATGACGGAGTTCTGGCGGTGGTGGGTCGTCCACATGTGGGTGGAGGGCGCCTTCGAGTTCTTCATCGTCGCCATCGTCGGCATCACGCTCGTCTCCATGGGCTTGCTGCGCAAGCGCTCCGCGGAGAAAGCCGTCGCCCTGCAAGTGCTGTTCGTGATGGGCAGCGGCGTCATCGGCGTCAGCCACCACTACTGGTGGATCGGCCAGCCCGACGTCTGGATCCCGTTCGGGAGCGTGTTCTCCACGCTCGAACTCGTGCCGCTGATTCTCATCCTCTTCGAGGCGCTCGGGCAGTACCGCGCGCTCGCGGCCAGCGACGAGACGTTCCACTACAAGCTCCCGTTCGCGTTCATCATCGCCAGCGGCGCGTGGAACTTCGTCGGCGCCGGCGTGCTCGGGTTCTTCATCAACCTCCCGCTCATCAACTACTACGAGCACGGCACCTACCTCACGGTCGCGCACGCCCACGCCGCGATGTTCGGCGCGTTCGGCCTGCTCGCGCTCGGCATGGCGACGTACATGCTGCGGCTCTCCGTCGACCCCGCCGAGTGGAACGGCAAGCGCCTCTGGTGGGCGTTCTGGCTGTGGAACGCCGGCCTCGCCGTGATGGTCGGGCTCTCCCTGCTGCCCATCGGCTTCCTCCAGCTCGAGGCCGCGTTCACGGAGGGGTACGCGGTCGCGCGCTCGATGGAGTTCTACGGCCGCGACCTCGTCCAGCTGCTGTTCTGGGCGCGCTTCCCCGGGGACACGCTGCTCATCCTCGGCACCGTCGTGTTCGCCTACGACGTCGTCAAGAAGCGCTTCCTGCTCCGGGACGTTACCACCGGCGACTCTACCGGCGCGGTCGCCACCCGCGTGCTCGGCAGCGACGACGACTGACCCCGTCTCCGGCGATTCGCAACGCCTAAACCCGTCACACGCCGACCACTCGACGCGTGCGAGGGTAGCCAAGCTCGGCCAACGGCGACGGACTCAAGATCCGTTCTCGTAGGAGTTCGAGGGTTCGAATCCCTTCCCTCGCATCGCCGGCGCCTCGTGCGCCGCGGGATGCGGGAAGTCCGCGAGGCGGACTTCCCTCGCAAAACTACTCTAACTGACTGGGAACGACAGCTACCTTTAGGTTCGGGTGCAGACACCGATTGGTATGGCGGAGTCGACGCTGTACGAGCGACTGGGCGGACGCGAGGGGATTCGAGCGGTCGTCGACGACTTCTACGACCGCCTGCTGGCCGACGACGACCTCGGGCCGTTCTTCGCGGACGCCGACGTCTCGACGCTGCGCCGCACGCAGACGGCCTTCCTCTGCGAGGCCGCGGGCGGGCCGGAGACCTACGACGCCGCGCCCGTCCGCGAAGCGCACCTGCACGTGCCGTTCACGCCCGAGCACATCGAGCGCGCCGTCGAGTTGCTGCGCGAGAGCCTCGACGAGTTCGACGTCCCCGAGGACGACGCGGACGCGGTCGTGCAGGCGGTCGCCCAGTACGAGAGCGACCTGCTCGCGCGCCCCGACGACCCCTAGCCCCGGAACCGACGCCTCTTTGACCGCCCGGGCCGCCACTCCGGCCATGGACGAGGACCGCGCGAGCGTCGCCGAGCGCGCCGCGATCGCAGGCAGCGAGGTGGCCTTCGAGGCGTTCCGCACGGGCATCGACGTGGAGATAAAGTCCGGGAAGACGGACGTCGTCACGCAAGCGGACAGGGACGCCCAGCGCCGCGTCATCGAGGTGATTCGCGAATCCCACCCAGAGGACGCCATCGTCGGCGAGGAGGAGGACGAACTGAAGGAAGTCCCCGACACGGGCGCGGCGTGGGTCGTCGACCCCATCGACGGCACGAACAACTTCGTGCGGGACGTCCAGATCTGGGCGACGTCCGTGGCGGCCGTCAAAGACGGCGAGGCGGTCGCCGCCGCGAACGTGCTGCCCGCGCTCGGGGACACGTACGTCGCGGGCGACGGCGGAGTGATGCGCAACGGCGACCCCGTCTCCGTCAGCCACCGCTCGGACCCGGAGACGTTCGCCGTCGTGCCGACCATCTGGTGGGGCTTCGACGAGCGCGACCAGTACGCCGCGGCCTGCGAGGCCATCGTCGAGCGCTTCGCGGACATGCGGCGGTACGGCTGCGCGCAGGCCACCCTCTCGATGGTCGCCAGCGGCCAGATCGAGGGCGCGATCACGAACGTCACCGTGAACGCGTGGGACTCCGTCGCCGGCGTCCACCTGATTCGACAGGCCGGCGGCGTCGTCACGGACGTCCACGGCGACCGCTGGGAGCCCGGCTGCGACGGGCTCGTGGCGTCGAACGGCGAAGCCCACGACGTCGTTCTCGAAGCGGCCCGGGAGATCGAGGAGTGAGCGGGCTGCTCGAGCAGTAACGTATAGTGGCCTCCGCCGAGCAGACTGAGTATGGAGTTAGACGAGACGGACCGCGAGATTCTGCGCGCGCTCCAGTCGGACGCGCGGAAGCCGTTCAGCGAGATCGCCCGCGAGATAGAGATGTCCAGCGCGACCGTCCACGACCGCGTCAACCGCATGGAGGAGGCCGGCGTCATCCGCGGCTACCACGCCGACGTCGACCCGAAGGCCGCCGGGTTCGGCACCTCGGCGGTCGTCGGCCTGAGCGTCGAACAGGGCCGCGAACAGGACGCCCTCGACCGGCTCGCGGACATCGAGGGGATCCAGGCGGTCCACCTCACGACCGGCGAGTGGGACATCATCTTGCGCGTGTACGCCGAGAACACCGACCACCTCCGCGAGCTCATGTTCGAGGAGATCGCGGACATGGAGGGGTTCGCGCGCTCCCAGACGATGGTCGTCCTCGGCACCGAGTACGAGTCCCGCGAACTCCCGCTGTAGGCGAGTGCAGACCACAACCATGAAACCCTCACCGCCCCCGTCTCCGATATGACGTTCCCCGAGACCGACCGCGAGCGCGCCTGGACCGCGGCCGTCGGCGTCGCCCTCGTCGCCCTCGTCGGTGGGTCGATTCTGTTCCCCGACACCGTCTACGGCGGCTTCGTCTGGCACTACTTCTGGGGTCCCGTCGTCGCGGACGCCAACGGCGCGAACTGCGCCGTCTGGAACGGCGGCTCAGTCCGCCTGCTCTACAACTCGACGGCGTGCTCTGGAGCGACCGAACCCGTCGCGTACCCCGGCTACACGCTCGTCTCCGAGGTCGGGTACGCCGTCACGCTGCTCGCGTCGCTGGTCGGCGTCACGTTCCTCCTCGACAACCTCCGCGTCGGCGAGCGCCTCGAACTCCTGTACGCGCTGTTCCCGTTCGTACTGCTCGGCGGCGCGCTCCGCGTCGTCGAGGACGCCAACGACGCCGCCGCGGCCGCGACGGGCGTCGAGCAGTTCCTCGCCTACCCCGTGAACACGCTCATCATCAGCCCCGTCATCTACTTCGTGATGTTCGCCATCACGCTCGCGGTGCTCGTCGCGTGCGTCTACCTCGCGCGGCGCACCGGCGTCTTCGAGGACTACATCCGCCCGCTCGCAGCAGCCGGCACCGTCCTCCTCGCCGCCACCGTCGGCTTCCTCGTCTACCTCGCCGTCACTACCGACTACGTCTCCCTCCTCCCGCAGTTCACGGTGCTCACGCTGCTGTTCGCCACGATCATCACCGCGGTCGTCTGGTACTACGTCCGCCGGCGGCTCCCCGACGTCGCCTCCGGCACCGAGTTCGCGGGCGCCGTCGTCCTCTGGGGCCACGCCGTCGACGGCGTCGCCAACGTCATCGGCCTCGACTGGGCCGACGAACTCGGGCTCGCGTACGACCTCGTCCCCAAGCACCCGGTCAACGCCGCGGTCGTCGACATCACGCAGAGCGTCCTCCCCGCCTCGGTCATCCACTACACGGGCGACGCGTGGCCGTTCCTCGTCCTCAAAATCGTCGCCGCGCTGTTCGTCCTCTGGCTGTTCGACGCGCAACTCCGCGAGGAAGCCCCCCGGTACTTCACGCTCATGCTCGTCGCCGTCCTCGCCGTCGGCCTCGGGCCGGGAAGCCGGGACATGCTCCGCGCGACGTTCGGGATCTGAAAACCACTGTTCCAGCGCTAGATCGCCGGACGCGTACGGCTGATTCACCCATAGTCGACGAGCATCGGCGAGCGAGCGGTTCGGAGAACCCGAGCGACGCCGTTCACCGCGAGCCTCCGGCTCGCGGGCCGACGAACGACCGTAGGGAGTGAGGAGTGCTTTTGGTGAAGCTTTTGCCGAGCGAGCGGCGCTACGCGCCGCGAGCGCAGCGCAAAAGGTTCAGGGGAAGGGGTGGAACGGCTTGTCAAGCCGCGCCTGAAAGCCCAACTCTCTCGGGATTTTGCGCGCTCGCTCGCCGAAGAACGGCTGGTCGACGAACAGCGGCTGGGCGTCCGGCACTAACACCCGCACGGCCTCGAAGCCCGCGTCCTCCAAGTCACGGGTCGTGAGGCGGGCGGCGTAGGCGTCGAGGTCGGCGTCGGCGAGCGCGTCGAGCACGGCGTCGAGTTCGTCGGCTCCCTCCGGGGGGTCGTCGGGGCCGACGTCGCCGGCGGGGATGGTGGTCTCGGGGTCGACGAACCCGCGGACGTCGCGCGGGAAGTCGGCGTACTTGCCGATAGCGCCGTCCTCGTCGGCGGCCTGCTCGGGCCCCATCGCGCGGAGCTCCATCCAGTTCTGGAGGGCTTCGCAGAGCGCGTCGCGGGCGGCGGCGACGGCGTCGAGGTCCGCGGCGGAGCCGAGCGCGAACCGCGGCCAGTCGTCGCGGCGGACCGCGACCGCGACGACGGGCACGTCGACGTCCTGCGTGCAGAGGAGCGCCGTCACGTCGAGGTCCTCCGCGCGAGCCCGGCGTTCGAGCTCGGCGAAGCCCGGGTCCTCGACCTGGAGGCCGAGCGGCTCGAACGTGGAGTACCACGACAGCATCGTGGCGTCGCGCTCGACGGTCTCGTAGAGGCCCGACAGCGCCGCGCCGGCGCCGGAGTTCCCGAGGCCGAGCCCCGTCGTGATCGTCCCCGGGCGGTTCTCGGGCGGCGGGAAGACGACGCGGTCCGCGGGCAGCAGCGCCGAGTCCCCGGAAGCGAGGTGTTCGCCGCGCATCCACTGAATTTCCTCCTCGGTGCCGGCGTCCTCGGGGCGGACGAAGCGCTCGGGCGGAACGCCGTCCTCGTGGTCGACGGGCGCGGTCTCGAAGTCCGCTTCGCGGTAGACGCCCGCGGCGTACCGCTCGAAGCCCTCGCCGACCGCCTTCATGTAGGCGGCGTTCCAGTCGGCGGCGACGCCAGCGGACTTCGTGGACGCCTCCGCGTCGCTGAACGGCGAGGTGTCGGTGCCGACCGCGAGGTAGTACGGCGCGGGGAACGACTCGCGCTCGCCGACGGCCGTGAGCACGCCGACGCGGTCGTCGACCAGCGGCTCCGCGGCCGCGAGCGCTTCGTCCAGCGACCGCCCCTGGTCGCCCAGCCGGAGGTCACTGGCGGGGCCGTCGTCTGCGCACGAGCAGTTCGGGACGGGCGCGAGCGTGCGCTCGGCGTGTGGAAGTTCGAGGACGGTTCCGGGGGCGGCGTTCCCGCGCAGTGCGTCCACGGCGAGGCGGCCGGCGTGCGCGCCCGCGAGCCGCACGGCGCTCCGGTCGGCGCTCGGCGATTCCGCCGGTTCGTGGCCCGTCGCGGTCACGCGCGCCGCCAAACACTCGAAACACGGCCCCTCCGGTGCGAGCAGCGAGACGCCCGCGTCGACGTCCGCGAGCGGGCGGCCGCCGAGCCCGCCCACTTCGACGGCGAGCAGCGGCGTTCCTCCGTCCCGGGCGTGCTCGTTCGCGGTACCGAACCCGCCGGAGCCCGCGACGCCGACGACGACGGCGAACTCCGCGTCCGCGACGCCCGCGACGCCGGTGGCTTCGACGGCGGCGTCGACGTCAGCGAGCGCGGCTCGGACGGCTTCGACGGCCGGGCCGTCGCCGACCACGGCGACGGTCACGGCGACTCCTCCAGTGGCATAGCTACGGGGTGGGGAGTGGAGGGGAAAACAGTACGGGATTCGGCGGGGGACGCTACGGGAGAACCGACTGGGCGACGTTCGCGAGTTCGGCGGGCGGCGCGTCCTCGAGGCGGTCGTCCGCGAGCTTGAGGCGCAGGCGCGGCCGACCGACGTCGATGGGGACCTTCTCCGTGTCGATGAGCCCGAGGTCCTCGAGCTTCGTCTTCGTGCGGGAGAACGTCGCCTTCGACGCGATACCGACGTCCTCGCCCCACTTGCTGATGTCGTAGAGGAGCACGCGGTTCTTCGCGGCGACCAGCAGGCTGACGGTGACCTCGTCGAGGCCGTCGCCGTCGCCGCGCGCGGTCTCCATGGAAGCCAGCACGTCGCCGAAGTCCTCCTCGACGTCCGCGCTGATGTTCTCGCCGAGCGTCTGGCTGACGCGGTCGATGGCGGGCGTGCGGAGCATGAACTCCTCGGCGGCCGCCCAGTCGTCGGTGACGGCGTCGTAGGCGGTCTCGGCGAACTCCGCGTCGTCGGTGGTGAGACCGCCGACGAGGCCGCCGACCTCCAGGAGCGCGACCGTGCGGTCCTCGGTGACGAGCATCGAGCTGCGAGTGTCGTCGCCGAGCAGGCGGAGTTCGAGCGAGCCGTCCTCCACGAGGTTCGCGGCGTTGCTCGCGACGATGAAGTCGTCGGTGACGTCCTTGAGCGTTCGCTCGTCACCGAGCAGTCGGATCGTCGGGAGCTCCCCCTCGTAGGCGTTGGCGACGTCGACGAGTTCCTCGACGGTCCCCCCGGCGGGGTTCACTACGAACAGCTCGCCGGGGTCGGCGTCGAGGACGGTTCGGACGACGTCGTCCACGCTCGTCCCCAGTAGATTCTGTGACATCTATACGTGGGTGTAGGTCGACGACGTATTTAATTTTACCGGACGTAGAGTCAGTAAAACGTCGGAAAACGCCGCCTACCGGCGACTCTCGCCCGGTTCGGGCGGACGGCGACCCGGGCCGAGGAGACGGGCCGCCTCGTCGGACCAGTAGAACTCGCCGTCCACGACGACCGGGTGGTCGGCGTCTGCGAGCAGCGCCGAAAGCTCCGCTTCCGGGAGTTCGAACTCGGTCGGGTTGCCGCAGAGCCGCGGCCCCGGCGCCACGTCGGCGTCGACCTCGTACCAGCAGCCGTGGGTGTCCGCGGCGACGTGCTCGTAGGTCACCTCGCAGGCGTCCCCGTTGCGCTCGACGTGCGCGACGCGGACGTCGTCGCCGTCCGTCCGGGACAGCGTCTGCATCCCGTCGCCGACCACCGCGTAGTCTTTCCCCATCCGGATGCGACGGCGCGCGAGCCGGAGCGCCGTCTCGAACGGAAAGCCGTGGACGAGCAGCTCCGCGAACGCCGTCCCGACCTTCGCGGCCTGCTCGTCGAGGACCTTCCGGAGGGTCACCGCCCCAGCGACGCTCCCGCGGTCGACGAGGTCGACGCCCTCGTAGTAGGAGCCACAGGCGTTCAGGAAGAACGTCTCGACGTTCGTCTCCGGGACGTCCGCGACCGCGAGGTTGCCGTCAGCACAGCGCAGCCCCTCGACCTCGCAGTGACCGATGTAGTGGAGGAACTCGTAGTGGTCGCCGAGCACGTCCGCTAGCTCGTCGCGGGTGAGGTTCTCGAAGAACGAGACGTCCATCGGCAGCGATTCGGCGTGCGCCTCGTAGACGTCCGCGACCGCCTCGTGCTCGCCGGTCATGCTGCGGTCGTTGAGCACCACCGCGACCGACAGCTCTTCCGTGGGCTCGCGCTGGTAGTCGAGGTGGTTGCGGTAGGCCGCTGGCTGGCTCTTGAACACGTCGATGGGGGTGCCGTCGGCGAGCCAGCCCTGCCAGCGGCCGTCCCGGAGTTTCGGCTTCAGCATCTCCACGGTCGCGACCGGGCCGGGCGGCCCGCGGTAGAAGTCGTCGAGCGTGCGCTCCAGGAGCTCCTGGCTCTCCAGCGCGGCGGTCTCCGGCGGGTAGACGAGCGCCAGCCGGTCGAGGAGGAACGGCAGCGTCCGGACGTGGTCGAGGCTCGGCGCGACGTGCATCGAGAGGTGCCACTCGGGGAGGTCGTCGGCGACGCGCTCGAACGGCGCGGCGAGGTACGTCGCCAGCCGCTCCGCGGGCGACGCCTCGTACGCTGCCACGGGGTCGATGCCGAGCTCGTTGAGGGAGTCGTGCTCGACGAGATGAGTGCCGCCGAGGTCGCGCTGCGGGACCGCGCGGCGGCGTTCGTGCGGGACGGCCGTCCGGACGAGACAGTCCAGCCAGAAGACGCGCGCCAGCACCTGCGGCACTTCGACGGTGAGCGCGTCGAGCGTGTGGCTCACGTCCGCGTCCGGGGCCCGGAGCCGCGGCGTCACGCCGGCGTCGACGGTGACGTCGGCGCCGAGGTAGTACGCCAGCGGCGCCGCGACGAACAGGTCCTCCAGCGAGCGCGGCAAGCGCAGTTCGATGCCCGTCTCGGGCGTCTCCGCGGCCACGGATTCGGGCACGTCGACGGCGGTCCCGAACTCGAACTGGGGCGGGTGGCAGCGCTGCTCCCGCGCCGACCTGTCCGGGGTCGTCGTGCGGTGGGCGGCGGCCGCGTGCGTAATCGCGGTCGCGACGCCGTCCAGCGTCTTCGGAACCGTGACGGTGTCCGTCGGCGCGCCGACGCCGCTCCGGAACCCCACGGAGACGCGGGTCGGTCCGTCGAACGCCACGGTGAGGGCGTCGTCGTACTCGATAGCTGCGGGACCGTCGAACCCGACGAGCACGTCGACGTCGCCGCCAGCTTCGACGACGTACTCGCCGTCGCCGACGCGACGCTGCTCGCCGTCTGTGAGGGCTTCGGCACCGGTGCCGCCGGCGAGCAGCGCCGCGTCGTCCGCGGGGACGGAGAGACGAGTCGCGACGCCGGCAGTCGTCGCGTCCGCCGGCCACGAGAGCGGCCGCGGGGTCTCAGTCGCCCGCCAGTCGGGGGCCCGCACCGACACCTCGTTGCCGGCCGCGTCAGTCGCCGACACGCCGGTTTCTGTTTCCTCCCACTGAATCACGCGGTGGTTCAGTACTCCCAGCGGGCTTATATTTCTGTCGAGAGTCGGGACTGAATTATGGCGTCCTCGGTAGACTTATGCCGCGCGCACCGGCCCGTGTACACATGAGCTACGACGACGTCCGGGAGGTCGACCCGGCAGTCGCGGACGCGCTGGTCGGCGAGCGCCACCGCCAGAACGAGACGCTGGCGATGATCGCCAGCGAGAACCACGCCAGCGAGGCCGTCCTCCAGGCCCAGAGCAGCGAACTCACGAACAAGTACGCCGAGGGCTACCCAGGCGAGCGCTACTACGGCGGCTGCGAGTTCGCCGACGACGTCGAGGAGCTCGCCATCGAGCGGGCCAAGGAGCTGTTCGGCGCCGACCACGCGAACGTCCAGCCCCACAGCGGCTCGTCGGCGAACATGGGCGTCTACTTCTCCGTGCTCGAACCCGGCGACAAGATTCTCTCGCTGGACCTCACGCACGGCGGCCACCTCAGCCACGGACACCCCGCGAACTTCGCGGGGCAGCTCTACGACGTCGAGCAGTACGAGGTCGACGCCGAGACAGGTCGACTGGACTACGACTCGCTGCGCGAGACCGCCGAGGAGTTCGAACCCGACATCATCGTCTCCGGATTCTCGGCGTACCCGCGGGAGGTCGAGTGGGAGCGCATCCAGGAAGCCGCGGACGCGGTCGACGCCTACCACATGGCGGACATCGCGCACATCACCGGCCTCGTGGCGGCGGGCGAACACCCGTCGCCGGTCGGCGTCGCGGACTTCGTGACCGGCAGCACGCACAAGACCATCCGCGCGGGCCGCGGCGGCATCATCATGTGCGACGAGGAGTTCGCCGACGACGTCGACTCCGCGGTATTCCCGGGCGCGCAGGGCGGCCCGCTGATGCACAACATCGCGGGGAAGGCGGTCGGCTTCCAGGAGGCCCTCGACGACTCCTTCGACGAGTACGCCGCGCAGGTCGTGCACAACGCCGAGGTGCTCGGCGAGACGCTGCAAGACCACGGGTTCTCGCTGGTCTCCGGCGGCACCGACACCCACCTCGTGCTCGTCGACCTCCGGGACTCCCACCCCGAGGTCTCCGGCGGCGACGCCGAGGAGGCCCTCGAAGAGGTCGGCATCGTGCTGAACGCCAACACCGTGCCGGACGAGACGCGCTCGGCGTTCAATCCGTCGGGCATCCGCGCGGGGACGCCCGCGCTGACGACCCGCGGCTTCGACGAGGAGGCGATGGAGACGGTCGGGGACTGCATCGCGAAGGTAATCGACAACCTCGGCGACGCCGAGGTGTACGCGGAGGTCGCCGCAACCGTCGAGAGCCTCTGTCACGACCACCCGCTGTACGAGTAGGCCGAACGGGGCGGCGCACACGCGCCGACTAGGGCGCGCGTAATCGACGACTACTATTCTCGGTGTGTGTCGTACCTCGGGCATGTCCTACCGTGGCGCCTTCGACGGGAGCGCGCGCGAACTGGTCGTTGCGGTGGTGGCGCTCTCCCGCGAGCAGGGGCTGTCGGTGACTGCGGCGGGCGTCGCGTACTACACGTTCACCGCCCTGCTACCGATGCTCGTGCTCGGCGTGCTCGCGGTGTCAGCGAGCGGCTACGTCGGACTGGCGGCCGAACGCGTCACCGTGCTCGCGAACGTCTCCCCGAGGAACGTACTGGTCGTCGCGCAGGCGGTCGAGGAGAGCCAGGGGTTCGGTCGGCTCACCGCGCTCGCGACCGCCGTCGCGACGTGGAGTTCGCTGTCGCTCGGCCACACCGTCTCGCAGGTGTTCGAGGACGTCTACGAGGACGTCGGGCACACGCCGCTGGAGCGCATCGCGGACGTCGTCGTGGTCTTTCTCACGTGGCTCGCCGCGCTCCTGCTCGTGCTCGCGGTGGGCATCGCGCTCGCGTTCCTGCAGTCGGCCGTGGTGGTGTCCGTTGGCTGGCCGCTGGTGTTGTTCGTCGCGCTCGTCGCGGTGTTCCTGCCGATGTACCTCGTGTTCCCGAACGCCGTGTCGTTCCGGGACGCGCTCCCCGGGACGGCGTTCGCGGCGGCGGTGTGGACGCTGTCCGCGCTGGTGCTCCGGGCGTACGCCATGGCCGCGCCGACCGTGCGGCTGTTCGGCGCCGTCGGCGCGGTCCTGCTGGTGTTGACGTGGCTGTACGTCGGCAGTCTCGCGTTGCTCGTCGGCGCGGCGACGAACGCGGTGCTCGCCGAGCGACCACGGAAACCACGAACGTGAACAGATACCGCCGAAACGTCCGGGGTGTATGCACGAACCGCCGAATTGAAGGCGGGCGAGCGCGGAGTCGCTGGCATGACCAGCGTCATCGACGGGAACGCCGTCGCCGCCGACGTCCGCGACGACCTCACCGCTTGCGTGGAGACGCTCGCGGACGCCGGCGTCACGCCGCGGCTCGCGACCGTCCTGATGAACGACAAGCAGGCCAGCGCGACGTACGTCTCGATGAAACAGCGGGACTGCGAGGAGATCGGCATCGCCGCCGAGGACGTCCGCATCGACCCGGACGCGCCCGCCGAGGAGCTGTTCGAGACGGTCGCGGACCTGAACGCCCGCGACGACGTCCACGGCATCCTCGTGCAGGCCCCGACGCCCGACCACGTCCCCGACGAGCAAGTGCTCTCCGCGGTCGACCCCGCGAAGGACGTGGACGGCTTCCACCCCGAGAACGTCGGGAAGCTCGTCGCCGGCAACGCCCGCTTCAAGCCCTGCACGCCCCACGGCATCCAGAAGCTCCTCGCGAGCGAGGGCGTCGACACGGAGGGCGAGGAAGTCGTCGTCGTCGGCCGCTCGAACATCGTCGGGAAGCCGCTCGCGAACCTCCTCGTCCAGAAGAGCGACGGCGGGAACGCCACCGTGACCGTCTGTCACAGCCGCACCGACGACCTCGCGGAGCACACGCGCCGCGCGGACGTCGTGGTCGCGGCCGCGGGCGTCACCGAACTCGTCGACGGCTCGATGCTCTCGGAGGGCACCGTCGTCATCGACGTCGGCATCAACCGCGTGGACGCGGACAACGAGAAGGGCTACGAGCTCGTCGGCGACGTCGAGTTCGAGAGCGCGAAGGAGAAGGCCAGCGCCATCACGCCCGTTCCCGGCGGCGTCGGCCCGATGACGCGCGCGATGCTGCTGTACAACACCGTGAAGGCCGCCGGCGAGCAGACCGGTGTCGACGTCGAACTGCCCTGACGCCAGCGGCCCCGCCACGACCCGAAGCTACAACCCCGCGGCCGCCGTCGATCGATCCGAATGACGCCCGCGACGGATGCCGACGACGCGGACGTCGACGACGGCCCGAACTGGTCGCTGCTCGGTCTCGGCGGCGCACTCAGTCTCTGTTGTGTGTTCGCGCCGGTAGCCGCGGGTGCGGTGGGCGGGGCGGCGGCCGGCGGTGCGACCGCGAGCGTCGGCGGCGGCCTCGTGCAGGTCGTCGTCTCCGCGGTGACCGTCGGCGTTCTCGGCGCCGCGCTCTACGTCGTCCGGTCGTAGCCCGACCCACTCACGCGTCGACGAGCGCGTCGAGGTGCGTGCGCGCCCGCTCGGCGCCCGAGTCGTCCCCGACCAGCGACTCCCTGATCGCTCGCGCTGCTTCGACGAGGCGTTCCGCGTCCGCGGGAGCGACGTCGCCGTCGAGCGCCTCCACGCGCTTGGCGTGGTCGCGCAGCGACGCCAGCAGGCCGCGCTCGGGTTCGGGGACCTCGCCGTCGCAGTACGTCCGCACGTCCGTCCGGTAGTGGTCGACCGCGGCCGCGTACCCGAGCCCGCGGACCGCGCGCAGCGACTCGGGGACGTGCTCGGGAGCGGGCCGCCGGCCGTCCTCCGCGCCGTTCAGCAGTTCGAGCACGTACTCCTCGGCGGCGTCGTCGAGGCGCAGCGCGTCCCCGAGCAGGACCGCCGCGCGCCGGAGCTCCTGGGCCGCGAGGTAGGTGTCGTCGAGTTCCAGCAGGTCGCCGCCGGAGACGAACCCCCGAGACTGGCAGTACTCGCGGCACGCGTCGGCCGCGGGGTCGAGCGCGCCGCGGAGGTCGCCGTCCGCGGCCGCGCGCTTCGCGCCCGAGAGGTCGAGTTCGGCGTTCCCGTCCGTATGCGTGCGCCGCTCGCCGACGCCGACGCTGCGCACGCTGCCGCACTCGGGACACTCCACGCTCCCGGTCTCGTAGTACGACCACCGCGTCCCGCACGACTTGCACTCCCGTTCGCCGCGCACGTCCATGCCCGTAGCTTGCGCCGCGGCGGGAAAAACTCCCGCGTCTCCGCGTGCCCGCCGACGTGTCCGGCCGGCAACCTATTTGTGCCGCGTCGAGAAACCACCGCGCATGGCCCCCGCAAGCGACGCGCGACGCGACACCGCGCGCGAGTTCGCCGTCCGCTTCGCCGACGAGGCGTTTGCGGACGCCGCCGACGCGCTCTCCGCGGACGGCCGGGAGGCGGTCGTCGACGCCTATCCGGACGGGCTCGCGGCCGGCAACCTCGACGCGGAGGACGCGCTCGAACAGTTCTGGTACGGCCTCTACGGCCAGTACGGCGCCTTCGAGGGCGTCGACAGCGTGACCGTCGACGGCGACGAGGTCGCGGTCGAACTGGCGTTCGCCGACGGCAGGCACGTCCTCGAACTGAGCGTCGAGGACGGCGCGGTCACGGACTTCGCGCTCCCGAGCGAGTACGAGTCGCCGGCGTACGCCGACCGCGGCGCGTTCACCGAGAGCGAGGTGACCGTCGACGCCGACGACGTGGACCTCGGCGGCGTCCTCGCGGTCCCGGACGGCGACGACCCGTTCCCGGGCGTCGTGCTCGTCCACGGCGCTGGTATCCACGACACAGACGGCGGCGCGACGAGGATCCTCGAGGACTTCGCGTGGGGGCTGGCGAGCGAGGGCGTCGCCGTCCTCCGCTACGAGAAGCGTCTGCACGACCACGAGGTCCCCGCCGAGGAGTACACGCTCGACACCGTCGTCGTGGACGACGCTGTGGCCGCTGTAAACGAACTGGCGGCCGCCGACCCGGTGGACGAGGACAGCGTGTTCGTCGCGGGCCACAGCCAGGGCGGGATGGCCGCGCCGCGCATCGCGGAGCGACACGGCGGCGTCGCGGGCGTCGTCTCTCTCGACGGCGCCGCGGACAACGAACTCGACCCGGAGGACGTCTCGGTGCCGTTCCTCAGGTACGGCATGGACCCGGAGGGCGACCTCGACGAGGAACAGGAGGCGCAACTCGAAGCCCAGCGGGAGGAGTTCCGACGTGTCGCGGCGGGCGAACTCGGCCCGGACGAGGAGTTCATGGGCAAACCCGGTCGGTGGTTCGAGAGCGTGCAGGAGTACCACCCCGGGGAGACGGCCGAACGCCTCGACGCGCCGACGTTCGTCGCGAAGGCCGGCCGCGTCGACGAGGACGTCCAGCCCGAAATCGCGGCGTTCCACGCCGAGCGCCTCGAGAAGTGGCGCGCGCTCGACCTCCCGGAGGGCAGCCGCGTCGAGTTCTACGAGGACGTCGGCCACTACTTCAAGGAAGGCCGCGAGCCGACGACGATGGCGCACCTCCACTTCGCCGACAGCGTCGCCGAGTACGTCGTCAGCGATATCGCGGAGTGGGTAGAGACGGTCGCGGACGCGTAGGCTCAGTCGTCGACGACTTCGACGTCGTACTTGCCGCGCCAGCGGTAGCGCCGGCCGCCCCAGACGAACGTCCGGCGGACGTGCGCGTACACGCCGAACGGAATCGCCGCGAGCGCCGCGGGATACGCGATGACGACGGTCCATCGACGGATGCCGAACGCGGCGTAGACGCCGGCGACGAGCGCCGTCAGTCCGACGGCGGCGTACAGCGGGACGAGCAGGCACGCGACGAACGTCGCGAGCGTCACGAGCGCGCCCCAGACGTGGCCGCCGGGGTCGTGGCGGTGGACGATTTTCGTGAACCGGACGTGGCGTTCGAGGGTCCGGCGGATGGTTCCCCCGACTTCGACGCGGCGGGTGCGCCGCAGCGGAGTGACGTCGACGTGCTCGGAGAGCACGCCGTCGTCGCTGACCGTCCGCCGGAGGTCCGCGAGGAACGTCGCCTCGTCGAGGTCGCCGCGTTCGAAGAGGACGGCGCCTGCCCAGGCCTGGTCGCCGAGGTAGACGCCGAGCGTGCCGCCGACCGCGTAGAGCGGTTCGAGCAGTCTCGCGAGCGGGTCGCGGCCGACGAACACGGGGAGCTCGGAGACCGGGCCGTGGCGCTCGTAGTCCGCGTGCAGGGTCGCGAGCCAGTCCGGCGGGTGGTGGAAGTCGTCGTCCGTCCACGCGATGCGGTCGTGCTCGGCGGCCTCCATGCCGGCGGCGATAGCGTTCGCCTTCCCGGAGCAGCGTTCGGGCTCGCCCGCGAGGACCACGTCGACGTTCTCGGGAAGGTCCTCGCGGCCTGCGACCGGGTCGTCGGCGGTGTCGCAGAGCACGAGCAGTTCGTCCTCGGGGGCCAGCTGGGCGGCCACCTCCTCGCAGGCCGGCGCCCAGGTCACGGTGGGCAGCAGCACGCTCGTCGGCGGGGGCATGTCACAGTGTTCCGGAAGCTCGGTGAAAAGCGGCGGGGCGGGAGCGGTCGGACAGCCGGCGTCTGTCCCACCGCGAGAGTTAACTGGGACGGGCCGCAACAGCCGGACACGATGCCGAGCCAGAATCTGACGGCGCCGGCCGAGGATAGAGTAAGCCACGGCGACGTGGCTGGTCGAGAAATCCGACCGCTCGCCTGACCTCTCGGTGCGGCGGCGCGGCGACCGCGTCGCGGTCGTCGTGGACGGCGAGGAACTGCTTCTCTCCCGCGAGGACGCCGACCAGCTGCGCGACTCGCTGGACGACGCACTGACCGCCCGCGAGGCGTTCGTGAACACCGTCGGCATCCACCGCGCGGACGGCGGCTACGTCGTCGAGCGCCGGGGCGCGGACTCGTCGGGCAACCGCAAGGTGTTCGACTGCTTCGACGAGCTCGCCCGGCTCTGCGAGCGCCTGCCCGTGGAGTTCACCGCCGAAGACCTCTCGGCGTCGGGGTTGACCGCGGGCCGCCGCCACATGGTGCTGTGGCACCTCGTCGAGCACCCCGCGTTCGACGTCGACCTCGCGAGCAGGCAGCCGCTGACCGCCGAGAAGACGGCGACGGGGGTGGTCGAGCCGTAGGCTTTTGCCCGCGGGCGGCCACCCGCCGGCCACTCTCCATCGCCGCGCGCGACCCGGAGACCGACGCGGTCGGCAGCGGCGAGGAAAAGCTCGTGAACGCCGACTGGCACGGGCTCTCGCGGCTCGACCGGGGGCCGCCGCGGCGGGTTCTTCGTTCTCGGACGCCTAGTCGGGGTATGCCCGAGATCGAGACCAACGGCGTGGAGACGTACTACGAGCGCCGCGGCTCCGGCCCGCAGGTCGTCTTCGTCCACGGCGCGATTCTCGACCACTCCCAGTGGGACCCGCAGGTCGAGGCGCTCGCCGAGGACTACGAGGTGATTACGTACGACGTACGGGGCCACGGCCGCACCGGCGGGTCCCCGGTCGGCACCTACTCCGTGGGGCTGTTCGCGGCAGACCTGCGCGCGCTCGTGGACGCGCTCGACCTCGACCGGCCGGTCGTCTGCGGGCTCTCGATGGGCGGCTGCATCGCGCAGGTGTACGCCGCCGCCCACCCCGGCGAGATTTCGGGACTGGTGCTCGCGGACACGTTCGCGCCCGAACTCGGCGGCCGCGGCGAGTGGGTGCAGCGGTCGCTGCTGTTGCGCGCGACGGTGCCGTTCGTCCGCCTCGTCGGCTACGAGCGCGTCGAACGGGCGCTCGTGTGGCTCCAGCGGCGCCTCCACGGAGCGAGAGTCGGCGGCGACTACGAGCGAGTCGAGGCGCTGCGGGCGTCGGGACCGAAGCTGACGACCGCGGAGTTCGCGAAGGTCGTGCGCGCGGTCGCGGCGTTCCACGAGACGACCGTGGACTTGGCGGCGATTGCCGCGCCAACGCTGGTACTGTACGGCGAACACGAACCGCCGTTCGTCCGGCGGCACGCGGCGACGTTCGCGGCCGGGATTCCGAACGTCGAGGTCCGCGAGGTGCCCGACGCCGGCCACGCCTCGAACCTCGACAACCCCGAGTTCTTCACGGCCGAACTGGGGGCGTTCCTCGACGGTGTTCGGGCGTGACGGCTCCGGCGGTCGAGCCGTGGCTGTCATTGATACGGCTGGCCGACCAACGGCGCGTATGCGCAGCGAGGAGGAGGTCCGAGAGCAGTACGAGTTCCTCGTCGAACAGCTCGAGTCCGAGGAGATGAACCACGAGGGCGTCCGCGAGATGTTCACGTACTACCGGCGCGCGCTCGGCTGGGTGTTGGAGGAAGAACACATGTAGCGGCAGTAGTTTCGTGCGGGGATAGGTTTATTATCGTAGCCCGTTTTGGACCAGGTGACGCTTCGCTTTGGAGGGCCGAAGCGTCAGCGGGGACCAATTCAGGGCGGCTGCGGGGCCGGACTTTTCCCGGCTCCGCATCCTTTTCCGTTGCGTCAGTGTTCGTAGCGACAGTTCCGTCGTTCTCGCGTAGTTCTCGGTAGTGTTCTCGAAGCGCGCGAAAAGAGGCGGCCGCGCTACCAGAGGAACGCCGGCCAGACGAACTGGAACAGCGCCCAGATGAACAGCGTCAGCACCGCGGTCATCAGGACGTTGAGGACGACGCCCGCGCGCATCATGTCCGCCTGTTCGAGGTAGCCGGAGCCGAAGACGATGGCGTTCGGCGGCGTCGCGACCGGGAGCGCGAACGCGAAGCTCGCGGCGATGGCGCCGCTGACCGAGAGGAAGACGGCGGCGGACTCCTCGGCCAGCCCGAGCGTTGCGGCGAGGACGCCGCCGATGGAGACGAGCACGGGCACGATGATGGTGGCGGTGGCGGTGTTCGACGTCATCTCCGTGAGGAAGATGACCAGCAGGACGACCGCGGCGACGACGGCGACGATGGGGAGCCCGGTGAGCGAGCCGAAGACGGCCTCCGCGATCCAGCGCGTCGCGCCGCTGTTCGCGAACCCGGACGCCAGCGAGAGGCCACCACCGAACAGGAGGATGGTCCCCCAGTCGATGTCGACGAGGTCCTCCCACTCGGCGGTGTCGGCGGGCACGAGCGCGGGGATGGCGTAGAGCCCGACCATGACGTAGTACAGCAGGCCCTGGTAGCCGCCCTCGGTGCCGAACAGCGTCGGGCCGCTGCCGCCGAACAGCGTGGTGTGGAGGAGATTCGCGGTGTCGGGGTCGAGGCCGGCGGTCTCGAACAGCCACCAGACGGGGCCGCCGAGCCCGCCGAGCACCCACAGGCCGGCGGTCGCGGTGAAGATGTACGCGACGCGACGGCCGCGCGTGCTCAGCTCGCCCTCCTCGCGGAGGTACTCGCGGGCCTGCTCGCGGGCGTCGCTGACGTCGTCGACTTCCGGCGGGAACAGCCGGAACGTGAGCACGTACCAGACGATGGGGAGCGTGACGGCGACGATGGGGAGGCCGATGAGCAGCCAGTCAGCGAACCCGATTTCGTAGCCGAGCTGGTCGTTGAGGACGCCGGCGACGACGGCGTTCGGCGGCGTCCCGATGAGCGTCCCGACGCCGCCGACGCTGGCGCCGTACGCGGTGCCGAGCAGCGTCGCGATCTGGATGTTCGTGGTGGGGTCGCCGTCGCCGGCTTCGGTGAGTTCGTCGCGGCCGACGACCTGGGCGAGCACGCCGACCGCGATGGGCGTCATCATCGCGGCCGTGGCGGTGTTCGACACCCACATCGAGAGGATGGCCGTCGCAATCATCACCGCGAGGATGAGCTTCCGCGGGCTCGAGCCCATCCGCGCCATGATGTACAGCGCGATGCGGCGGTCGATGTCGTACTTCTGGAGCGCGTTCGCGAGCATGAACCCCGCGACGAACAGGAAGATGAGGTGGTCGGCGAACGGCGCGAGCGCGCCGTCGAGGGTGTCGAAGACGCCGAAGCCCGTGAGCAAGACGGGGATCGAGAGTGCGGTGACTGCCAGCGGGAGCGCGCCGGACACCCAGAGCACGGCGGCGAACGCCATGGTGGCGATGGCGTACTTGCCTTCGAGCCCGAGGTCGGCGGGCGTCGGTGCGAGCGCGATGGCGGCGGTGACCGCGACCGCGAGCGCGAACACCGCGAGGCGGCCACGAGCCGAGCGAACGTCTACCTGTATCATTGATACACGCCTTCTCTACGCTCCTATCTTTAATTATTAACGGAGTCAGTCTATCGTCGTCAGAAGTGCTCGACGAGCGCCGCCACCTGTCCGTCGTCCAGTTCGGCGGCGTAGAGCGCGAACAGCTCCCGACGGCGGTCGCCGGAGAGCGCGCGGCTCCCGCCCTCGAGCATGGAGACGTGGGCCTGCCGGAGCCCGGCGACCTCGCGCTCGACCTCCCGCTGGCTGAACCCCGCGGCAACTCGGAGGAGCCGCCACGCCGTCGGGGACACGTCGGCGAGGTCGACGGCGTCTCTCCCGGCCATGTTCGCGTGTGTCCGGTCGGCCTGCATAAATGTTCTCGGAGCGTCCTGGGAGTCACGGTCGCCGACATGTCAGCTTGGTAGATAATAGCGGCTTCCCGGAAAGCCGGGAGCCAATCCCCCATGCTTATGCTTTCTGAGACGAAAGATATAACGAGTGCAGGACATATGTATGACCTGACAGGGTTCCAGCGCGACCTCCTCTACGTCGTCGCCGGATTAGACGAGCCACACGGACTCGCCATCAAAGAAGAGCTCGAGGAGTACTACGAGTCGGAAATCCATCACGGCCGGCTCTACCCCAACCTCGACACCCTCGTCGACAAGGGCCTCGTCGACAAGGGCCAGCTCGACCAGCGCACCAACTACTACACGCTCACCCGCCGCGGGCGCCGCGAGATCGCCGCGCGCCGCGAGTGGGAACAGCAGTACGTCGACCTCGAGTAGCCGTGGTCTCCTCGCGGACCGCCACTGCCGCCGCCGGCGTGCTCGCGAGTCTCGCCGTCAGCGTCGTCGCGTGGGTCGTCTTCGACGTCGCGCTGCTCTTCCTCGCGGTCCCGCTGGTTCCGCTGTTGTTCCGGCGGCGCGGCGACGACGCCGAACCCCCGGTCTACGAGTGCTCGACGTGCGGATTCCGCACGCGCGACCCCGAGTTCGACTACTGTCCGCGAGACGGCACGCGCCTCGAAGCGCGCTGACCTACTCCTCGTCCTCGTCCTCCTCCTCGTAGTCGTATATCGACGCCTGTTCGCTGCCGTGGCCGTTCGTCCAGACGCTACCGCCGACGGCCGCGGGCTCTATCTCCCTGCCCGCCAGCAGCTCGGGGAGGACGAGCCGGACGAAGTGGACGAGGAACACGAGCACGAGCGGCCCGAGGAACAGGCCGTACCAGCCCCACAGCAGCGGCCCGAACACGTACGACAGAATCACGAGGCCGAGGTGGAGGTTCCGCCCGGAGACGTACGGCCGCAACAAGAGGTCCGGGATGAAGTCGACGACGACCGCGGCGACGAGCACGAACACGGTGACGAACGCGTACCCCGTGCCGTTCTGGAACGCGACGAACGCCAGCCACCCCGCCAGCGGAATCCACACGAGCTTGATGCCGATGACGGGAATCAGGCTCGCAATGCCCGTGATGAGCCCGAGCAGCACGGGGTAGGGGATGGCGATGTCCGCCGGCGAGAACGCGTTCATCGTACCGTAGGAGACGGCCGCGATGATGCCGGTGGCGAACGCGAACAGGATGTTCCCGAAGAACACCGTCGAGAGGTCGTGGTCGACCGCGCGGGCGTACGCCTCCGTGACACCGCTGCCGTCCGTGAAGCGCCGCTGGAACCAGCCGCCGAGGCGGTGGTCGTCCCGCAGCAGGTAGAACGCGATGATGATGACCGCGAACAGGTGGATGAACAGCGTCCCGAGGACGCCGACGTACTCGAGGGCGTTCGTCGACGTCGTGCGGAGCGCGTCCTGCACCGAGGGCTGGTTCAGGAACGCCTCCGGGTCCTGGACGATGGAGGAGACGTCGAGGTACGGCTCGATGAGCGTGCCGACCTGTCCGAGGTCGACGTCCTGGGCGGTGAGGAACTGGTCGAGCTCCTGGAGGCCGACCGCGGTGGTGTACGCCGCCAGCAGCATCGCGGGCAGCGCGAGCGTCACGAGCGCGATAACTGCCGCGACCGTGGGCTGTCGCACCCACTGGTGCAGCCGGCGGTACACCGGCCGTGTCGCGTAGTAGATGAAGACGCCGAGCACGAACGTCCCGACGAACGAGTAGACGGTGTACGCCAGCGCGGCCGCGAGGGCGACCGCTATCGCCCACCAGCCGGTGCGTGCGCGGTCGACGTCGAAGTCCATTACGTACAGTGGCGACGCGAACGACCAAGAAAGGTTCCCCGGGGACCCCGAGACTTTTCACCGCGTGCGGTGAAGTCCGGAGAGTGCTCGGTGCCATCGAACCGCTGACGGACGCGCCGGTAGACAGCCGCGTGGTTCGCATCGCGCTGTCGGTCGCGCTCGGGCTGTTCATCGGTCTCGAACGCGAGTGGGCCCAGAAGGCCGCCGGCATCCGGACGTTCGCGCTCGTCAGCGTCCTCGGCACCATCTTCACGGAGGTGGACACGGAGCGCTGCTTCGGCGCGCCGGGCGTGTGCCCGCCGTACCTCTCGATGGTCGGCGCCGTCTTCGTCATCGCGGTCACGAGCGTCCTGATGGTTTCGGGGATGAACGACGAGGACGAGGGCCTCCACCTGACGACCGCGGTGAGTCTGGTGGTGGCGTACGGCGTCGGTGTGCTCGTGGGGGTCGGCGCGGTGCTCCCGGCGACCGTCGTCACGGTCACCAGCTCCATCCTGCTGGTGTTCAAGCGCGAGCTCCACGGGTTCGCGTGGGACCTCTCCCGGGAGGAGCTGCGCTCGACGTTCGAGTTCGCGATTCTGGCGTTCGTCGTCTACCCGCTGCTGCCGGCCGGCACCGTCTCGCTGGGCTCCGGGACGTACGCCGTCGACATCGAGCCGCGCGTCGTCTGGCTGATGGTGGTGTTCGTCGCGGGCATCGGCATCGTGAACTACGTCGTCGTGAAGACGTACGGCGGCCGCGGCATCGCCGTCACGGGCTTCTTCGGCGGGCTGGCGTCCTCGACGGCGGTCGTCGGGACGATGCTCGACCACGTCAGCCAGCGCTCTGAGGCGGCGTCGTACGCGGTCGCGGGCGTGCTGCTCGCGAACGCCGCGATGGCGCTCCGGAACCTCCTCATCGTCGTCGTGTTCACCGTCTCTTCGGGCGTCCTGCTGACCGCGACCGTCCCGCTCGTGGTCATCGTCGTGGGCTGCATCGCCGTCGCGGTGGTGACCGCCGACTGGAGCACGAGCGTCGAGATGGAGCTCGAGAGCCCGTTCTCGATGCGGAACGCGCTCGGGTTCGGCGCGATGTTCCTCGTGGTCGTGGTGGCGGGCGGGCTCGCGCAGGTGCAGTTCGGCTCCGCCGGCCTCTACGCCACCGCGTTCATCTCGGGGCTGGTGTCGAGCGCGGGCGCGACCACGTCCGCCATCGTGCTCTACCGCACGGGCGCCATCTCCGAGACCGCGGCGACGGTCGCCGTACTGCTGGCGACCGCGAGCTCCATCGGCGTGAAGGTCGCGCTCACCGCGACCAGCTCCAACCGGGCGTTCGCGTACCGCGTCGCCGGGTACAGCGCGGCGCTGCTGGTCGCGGGCGCCGTGGCGACGGCCGTCCTCGCGCTCTGACGCGCGGTGAAGCTTGCCTGAACCGTAACGAATAGCTTTTACTCGCCGCCCGGGCAAGCAGTATCATGGACAGGGAGACCGCCGAGCCGAGCGTCCGGAGCCTCCCGGGCGAGAAGGCCGAGCAGTGGGTCGAGTACCACCACGAGCACGCGGCCCCCAGCACGTACGTCTACGAGTTCGTCTGGGACATCACGGAGGACGCCGAGGGGCCGTTCTGCCGGGACGTCGACGGCAACGTCCTGATGGACTTCACGAGCCACGTCGCCGCCGCCCCGTTCGGGTACAACAACCCGAAAATCATGGACCGCCTGGAGGAGTTCGACGTCGTCGACCCCTCGAAGATCGCGGGGCAGGACTTCTACGCGAGCGGCGGCTGGCCGCCCGAGGACGCCGACCTGCCGACCTCCACGCAGCTCCTCCACCGCCTCACTGACCTCACCGAGGAGTACGGCCTCGACACCGCCTTCCTCTCGAACACGGGCGCCGAAGCCGTCGAGAACGCGATCAAGATCTGTTACGCGAACGGCGGCCACCGCGCGTTCACGTTCGACGGCGCGTTCCACGGGCGCACGCTCGGCGCGCTCTCCCTCAACCGCTCGAAGGCCGTCCAGCGCCGCGGCTTCCCCGAGATCGGCGGCGTGGTCTCGGCGCCGTACTGCGCCTGCGAGGGCGAGTGCGACTGCGGCTGGAAGACCAACGGCCCCGGCGGGAACGTCGTCGCCGACAAGCTCCACCCCGAGCGCGGCGTCGTCGACCCCGACGAGGTCGCGTACCTCATCCTCGAACCCCAGCAGGGCGAGGGCGGCTACCGCGTCCCGAGCGACGAGTTCGCCGACGACATCGCCGCGATTCAGGCGACCCACGACATCCCCGTCATCGCCGACGAGATCCAGTCCGGGCTCGGCCGCACGGGCGAGCTCTGGGGCGTCGACCACACCGGCATCGACCCCGACGTCATCACGTCCGCGAAGGGCCTGCGCGTCGGCGCGACCGTCGCCAGCGAGGACCTCTTCCCCGACGAGACCGGCCGGCTGTCCTCGACGTGGGGCGCGGGCGACCTGCTCGCGGCCGCGCAGGGCGTCGCCACTATCGACGCCATCACGAGCGACGGCGTCCTCGACAACGTCACCGAGCGCGGCCGGCAGGTCGAGGAAGTGCTCGCGGACGACGCGCCCGAATTCGTCGTCGACGTGCGCGGGAACGGCCTGATGCTCGGCGTCGAGTTCGACACCAAGGACCGCCGCGAGGCCGTCGTGAAGGCGTGCCTGGAGCGCGGGCTGTTGCTGCTCGGCTGCGGGTACAAGACCGTGCGGCTGCTGCCGCCCCTGGACGTCACGGAGCGCGAAATCGACGTCGCGATGGACGTCTTCCTCGACGCCCTCGACGACTCGAAGGTCACGCGCGCCGGGCCGTCCGACGGCCACAGCGGCGACGTCCAGTAACTCCTCTTACTCCTCGACGACGACTGCGCCCGTCATCCCCTGGCCGCGGTGGGGCGTGCAGACGTACTCGTAGCGGCCCGGGACCTCGAACGTGTGCTCGAAGGAGAAGCCGCGGTCCTCGATGGTGTCGTGGCCCGACCAGTCGGCGTCCTCTGGCTGGCTCGTGACGGCGACGTTGTGGGTCGCGGACAGCCAGACGAACCGCACCGTCGTCCCCGTCGAAACCGTGAGCTCCTCCGGGTCGAAGACGTAGTTGCCGTCCGGGCCGACTTCCACGACTTCGGTCCCCTCCGGGGCGTCCAGCGCTTCGACGTCGTCCTCGCCGTCGCCGCCACCGAGACAGCCGGCGAGCGCCGCCGCCGCGCCGGCGCCGGCGGTCGCGCGCAGCACGTCGCGTCGCGTCCGTCGCGTTCGGTCTCCCATGCCCGGTAGTCGGCGCGTCCCGGGTTTAACTCGCCCGGATTCCGCCCGCGTCGCCGCGTTCCGAGCGCGTCAGAACTGGTAGCGCCGGTCGTCGTCGGGCTGCTGGAACTCCGCGCCGCCCGTCATCTCGTCGAACGTCATCCCGGAGAGGTACTCGTCGTACGTCACGTCGTACGTCGACCGCAGGTGGAAGTCCAGCCGGCCGGACTCCGTCGTCGACTGGAACAGCAGGTGGACCGCGCGCCGCAGCAGCTCGTCGGTGTCCGCGTCGAGGGCGGCGCCCAGCATCGCGAGCTCCTGGCGGCTCTCGCGGTCGAGGAACTCGTAGTCGAGGTCGTCGTACGCCAGCTCCACGTCGGTTTCGAGGTCGTCGAGGCTCATACCCGAGGCGTGTGCTGGCGTCGGCATACGCCTTTTCGTTGCCCCGCGGACTACGCCGCGACGGGCGCGAGCGCGGCCTGCTCCCGCTCGGTGGCCGCCTCGGGCACCGAGACGTTCACCGGCTCGCCGTACTCGGAGACGGTCGTGGTGGCGTCGGCGACCGCGGACTGCCCGCCGACGGTCATCTCCAGGTTCATCTCGACCTGCCGCAGCCGGTGGGTGTCGTTGGCGACGTACATCCGGTAGGTCGCGTCCTCGACTTCGACGGCGTCGAGGCTCCCGGTCCGCTGGGTGACGAGCGATTGGAGCTCCTCGGTCTCGGGCTCGACCGAGAGCACGGTCGTCTCGACCCCGTCGACGGTCGCCGACCCGTTCACGGTGACGTTCGCGGATTGGAGCACGGACCGCTGCTGGCGGATGCCCGAGCTGTCGTTCCACGGCTCCACTTCCGAGAGGTCCTGGGTGCGCCAGACGCCGCCGGCGTTCACGTACGCCGTCGTGCCGTCGATGTACGTCGTCGTCGACCGCCCGGCCGACGTCGCGTCCACGCGCGCCCGCTCGGTGTCGTGGTCGAAGACCGCGTCCTGGGTCATCGTCATCGACTGACCGCCTGCGGAGACGTTCATCCGCATCTCCATCCGGTACGTCTCGGCGTCCGCCATCGCGGCCGCCGCGTCGTCCTGTAGCTGGGCCGCGTCCGGCGTCCCGTCGCCACCCGTCGAGAGACCGGTGCAGCCGGCGGTCACGAGCAGGGCGGTCACGGCCACCGCGTGGAGGACGTTTCGTCGCATTGTCCCGTAGTTTCGCGGACCGGGACTTAACCGCCGCGGGCGTTCTCTGCGGCTGCAACGCGGCGGCTCGAACCAGCACCCCTAAGCGCGCGACCGAACTACGCCCGCCCATGACCGAGGGGGACGGGGAGTACGCGCTCCCCAGCGACGTCGACGCGGTGCGGGACGCGCTCGTCGCGTGGTACGAGGACGGCCACCGCGAGTTCCCGTGGCGGGAGACCACCGACCCGTACGCGATCCTGGTCTCCGAGGTGATGAGCCAGCAGACCCAGCTCTCCCGCGTCGAGGACGCCTTCCACGCGTTCCTCGACCGGTGGCCGACCACCGCGGACCTCGCGGCCGCCGACCGCGCGGACGTCGTCGGGTTCTGGTCGGCGAACAGCCTCGGGTACAACAACCGCGCGAAGTACCTCCACGAGGCCGCCCGGCAGGTCGAGAACGAATATGAGGGCGAGTTCCCGGAGACGCCCGACGAACTCTCGGAGCTGATGGGCGTCGGGCCGTACACCGCCAACGCCGTCGCGTCGTTCGCGTTCAACAACGGCGACGCGGTCGTCGACACGAACGTCAAGCGCGTGCTCTACCGCGCGTTCGACGTGCCGGACGACGACGCGGCCTTCGAGGCGGCCGCGAACGAACTGCTGCCCGACGGCGAGTCCGAAGTCTGGAACAACGCGATCATGGAGTTAGGCGGCGTGGCCTGCGGGAAGTCGCCGGACTGCGACGCCGCCGACTGCCCGTGGCGGGAGTGGTGTGCGGCGTACGCCTCCGGTGACTTCTCCGCGCCGGACGTCCCCGAGCAGTCGACGTTCGAGGGGAGCCGCCGACAGAAGCGCGGCCGCGCGGTCGGCGCGCTCCGCGAGCACGGCGAACTCGAACTCGACGAGCTCGGCCCGCGGGTGCGCGTCGACTACGGCGGCGACACCGGCCGCGAGTGGCTCCGGGACTTACTCGTGGACCTCGCCGACGACGGCCTCGTCGAACTCGAAGACCGCGGCGAGGAGACAGTCGCGCGCCTCGCGACGTGAGGGGCGGAGCGCGTCTCCGACCCGCGCTCGTTTCGAGTGGGGAACGCATAACCGAGCGTCGACTGTACGGTACGCCCAATGGCCGCGCTCCTCGTCCCGCTGCTGCTGCTGATAGCTGGTACCGCCGTCATCTGGAAGGGGAGCGGCTCCTTCGAGCGCGCCGCCGAACGCCTCAGCAAGTACTACGGCCTCCCGGTCGCCGTCCACGGCGCCATCGTCGTCGCGGTCGGGTCGAGCTTCCCGGAGATCAGTTCCATCGTCATCAGCACGGTCGTCCACGGCGAGTTCTCGCTCGGCGTCGGCGCCATCGTCGGGAGCGCCATCTTCAACCTCCTCGTGATTCCGGCGCTGTCGGCGTTCTCCAGCGAGGAGCTGACGACCACGCGGGACATCGTCCACAAGGACGCGCAGTTCTACATCATCTCTATTCTCGTCCTCTTCTTGATGTTCGCGCTCGGCGCGACCTACGTCCCCGGCGGCACGAACCGGGCGGCCATCCTCACGCCGCCGCTCGCGCTCGTCCCGCTGGCCACGTACGGCGTCTACGTCTTCCTCCACCAGCAGGACGCCGCCGAGCACGTCCCGGAGCCCGCGCCCGACGTGAGCGCGCTCCGCGAGTGGGCCGTGCTCGCGGCCGCGCTAGTCGCCATCGCGGTCGGCGTCGAAGCAATCGTGCGCGCCGCGCTCTCGCTGGGCGCGGCATTCGACACCCCGACGTTCCTCTGGGGCGTCACCGTCATCGCCGCCGCGACCAGCCTCCCGGACGCCATCGTCAGCGTCCGCGCCGCGAAGAACGGCGAGAGCGTCACCAGTATCACGAACGTCCTCGGCAGCAACACGTTCAACCTCCTCGTCGCCATCCCGCTCGGCGTCCTCCTCGCGGGCACCGCCACCATCGACTTCCGCGTCGCGGTGCCGACGATGGGGTTCCTGGCGCTCGCGACGCTCGTGTTCGTCGTCACCACTCGGACGCACCTCGAACTCACCGACCGCGAGGCCGTCGGCTTCCTCGCGCTGTACGCCGTCTTCCTCGCGTGGATGATTCTGGAGTCGTTCGGCGCTATCGAGACGATACAAGGGATCTGAGCGCGGTGAGAACGCTCGCAGCCGGCTACCCCTCGTCGTCCTCCCGGACGGTCAGCACGGGCACGTCCGAGGTGCGGACGATGCGCTCGGTGACGCTCCCCAGGAGCGCGCGGTCGAGGCCGCGGCGGCCGTGCGTCCCCATCACCACGACGTCGACGCCCTCGTCCTCGACGTACTGGAGAATCGTCTCGTACGCGCCGCCCTTCAGTACGGCGCCGACCGTCTCGACGTTATGTGCGGACGCCGTCTCGACGACCTCGTCGACGACGTCGCGGCCTTCCTGTTCGAGCGGGTCGACCACCTCGTTCTCGAACGTGACGGTGCTGTACTCCGTGGTGTCCGCGACGTAGAGGACGTGCAGCCGGGCGCCGTAGCGGTCCGCGAGCTCGATGGCGTGGGGTACCGCCGCGTCCGCCGCGTCGCTCCCGTCGGTCGGCAACAAGACGTCGTCGTACATGCGTCGACCTGATGGCGGCCCGCCGGAAGAATGTGCGGGTGGGTTTTTGGCCGCTGGGACCGACTACGGACCCATGAGCGACACGCTCGTCGTCGGCGTCTGCGGGAGCCTCCGGGACGCCAGCGTCTCCCGCATCGCGCTCCGCCGCGCGCTCGACGAGGCCGCCGACCTCGGCGCCGACACCGACCTCGTAGACCTCCGCGAACTCGACCTCCCGGTCTTCGACCCGGACCGCGACGACCCCGGCGACGCAGCCGAACTGACCGCGCGCGTCCGCGCCGCGGACGCCGTCGTGCTCGCCACGCCCATGTACCACGGCAGCTACGCGTCGCCGCTGAAGACCGCCGTCGACTACTGCGGGTTCGACGAGTTCGAGGGCAAGACCGTCGGCCTGCTCGCGGTCGCCGGCGGCAGCTTCCCCATCACGGCGCTCGACCACCTCCGGTCGGTGCTGCGCGCGCTCGACGCGTGGGTGCTCCCGTACCAGGCCGCCGTGCCGAACGCCTCCTCGCGCGTCGAGGGCGGCGAGCTCGCCGACGAGAAGCTCGAACAGCGGGTGGCGACGCTCGGCGAGCGCGTCGTCCGGTACGCGAACATCGAGCCCGAGCCCCACACCTTCGAGAGCGAGCAGAACGAGGGCGCGTGACGGCGCGCGAGATGAGCAAGCGTTTTGCCGCCCGACTGCCCCCGTTCCGAGCATGCACGCGATCACGAACTCCGGGTGGGTGGAGGTCATCACGGGGTCGATGTTCTCCGGGAAGACGGAGGAGCTGCTGCGGCGGCTGCGGCGCGCGGAGATCGCCGGCCAGGAGGTCGCCGCGTTCACGCCCGCCGTCGACGACCGGTACGGCGAGTCGACGCTCGGCTCGCACGCCGGCCGCACGTGGGACGCGAGGGTCGTCGACACCACCGCGGAGGGCGTCTCGAAGATTCCCAGCCACCTCAACGGCGAGGAGGTCGTCGCCGTCGACGAGGCGAACTTCTTCCCCGACGAACTCGTCGAAGTCTGCCAGACCCTCGCGAGCGACGGCCGCCGCGTCGTCGTCTCCGGCACCGACCAGACGTTCCGCGGGGAGCCCTTCGACCCCATCCCGCAGCTGATGGCGGTCGCCGAGTACGTCGAGAAGTTCCGGGCCATCTGCACGCAGTGCGGCGAGCCCGCGACCCGGAACCAGCGGCTCATCGAGGGCGAGCCCGCCCACTACGACGACCCCACAATCATGGTCGGCGCGGAGGAGTCCTACGAGGCGCGCTGCCGGAACTGCCACGTCGTCGAGCGGGGCTGAGATGACCACGTGGGTCGAGCCGGAGGGCGGCCGCGAGCGCGGGCCGGTCGGGCTCGCGAAGTCGTTCACGCAGGTGCTCGTGAACCCGGCGGCGTTCTTCGAGGAAGCCGTCTCGCCCGGCGACCAGGCGCCCGGACTCGTGTTCGCGATGGCCGTCGTCCTCGTCGTGCAGGGAACGCGACTCCTCCTCGACCCGAGCCGCGCGCTGGCGTTCCCCGCGCCGACGTGGCTCGCCGCCGCGCTCACGCTCGCGCTCGCCGTGCTCCTGGTCGCGCC